>CAZASO010000111.1:0-1605 GCA_964487825.1 uncultured Gammaproteobacteria bacterium | reverse complement strand
AAGCGCAAGCAGAGGATCTGGGCGATGCCGAAAGCACCGAGCCAAGTTATTTTGCAAAGGTGAAGCGCAAGACAGCGAGCGTAAGCTACCTAGCATCAAGAGCATTAACCTTGGACACTTTCAAGGCAAGAGATATCAAAAATAAATTAACCAACATCGAAGTCCCTCCATAACTCAAGAAAGGCAAGGGCACACCAGTGATGGGCATGAGGCTCAAATTCATACCTATGTTTACGAAGATATGAAAAAGTAGCATAGAGAAAATACCTACAGCAATTAGAGAGTTAAACCTGTCTTGAGATTTGGATGCGGCTTTGATGATGCGCAAACAAAGTAAAGCATAGAGGATTAGAACTACAAAAGCACCCAAGAAACCTAGTTCCTCACCGATTGCAGAAAAAGCAAAATCCGTATGTTGTTCTGGTACAAAATGTCCTTGAGTTAATTCACCATGCCCCAAACCTTTACCCATAAAACCCCCACTACCAATGGCATAGAGGCTTTGAATGATGTGATAACCAGCTCCTAAAGGATCTGAATCTGGATTTAGAAAAATGGTAAGTCTTTGTTGTTGATATTCTTTGAGAAGATCCCAAAGAAAGGGTCTTAGGATGATAGAAACGAGATTAGTAGCTATGAGTATAAATAAACCAGCCATACGCAGAGGTTCTTGCCAAACCTTGTAGTAATAAGCGACACTAGCAATCAATAAAATCAAAAATCCAAGAGCAGCCCAAGTAAGACTGATATTGAAGTGAGAATGATGGTAAGCCAGAAGGCTAGGGCCTAGAGAGGCACAGATAGCACTAATCAGGGGAGAGATTAGTACTAATAACTGAACTATACTTGCACCAGCCCAGAACAAAAGTCCAAGAGTGATGGAAATATATACAAGGCTAGTCCCAAGATCTGGTTGTAATAGAACTAAGATTGCTGGCAAAGCCACTATGGATGCGGCTTTGAAGATATCTATATAGTCTCGTATGGGTCTTGTGGAGAGCCAGTTTGCAAGTACTATGATCAAACAAATTTTGGCTAATTCACTAGGTTGTATACTCAGTGGTCCTAGTTGTAGCCATCTTTGTGCTCCTAGAACTGTAGTGCCAAAGACCTTAAGTATTAGTAGTAGAACTATATTGAGCCAGTATATGATTCCAGCAAAACTTTTATAGACTTGAAGTTCTATGTGATGGTGTAGGTAAGCAACTATACACAGGGAGATAATGAAATAAATAATTTGTTTAAGTAAGAAATCCCCATCAGCACTACTGGCTTGTACCAAAAAACCAAAGCCAGTGAGGAGCAAGGTGATATACAAAAGTTGTTTATCACCAATTCGTCCAAGAAGCTGTTCAAGAGCCTGTTTCAAACATCATCATGCTAGCATCGATAGAGGATTTTTGAACTGAGAATGGATGATAATTACAAATTAAATTTGAAATTTTGGGAAGATGCTTGGAGTCGAGTAAAAAATCCTTATCGCAAATTAGCAGATTTGGATTATATCCCTGAGATTCCTAGAGCCTTCCAAGAGCATCAATGCAAAAGCATCTTGGATATCGCTTGTGGTTCTGGCTGGTTGGCTTTTTATTTGGCTTCTTTTGG
>CAZASO010000110.1:0-1614 GCA_964487825.1 uncultured Gammaproteobacteria bacterium | reverse complement strand
TGGACGGATTGAATTTGCAGATGGTAAGCGATTGAATTTATATCGTTGTTTTGAGGTTATGAGAACAAGAATGACTCGGGTTGCTGAGGTTCTGGATGCTACATTACAATCGAGATGGAAGAAAATGCAGGCTGCGGTTTTTGATAACTACGAACAACTAGTAACCTTGTTAGATAAAGTAAAGTTCAATATTGATTAAGTAGCTTTTTAAGAGCCTTCAATATGTTTTTTGACTTGAGCAAGTGTCCCTGGTCGCTCACCCAGAAAGGCTCCTGCAAGGTCTAGTACATCAGGAGACTGTACGGCTGCTGGCTCTAAGCCAAGAGTTTGTCTTAGATCAAATAGTAAATTACTGACAGCTGTTCTGAAGCCAATAAAATTAGCAGAATCAATAGCTAGGTTAAATGTTATATCTTCCGCGTTTGGATCTATTGGATGATTTTCTGCGGCAACTGCTTTGAATAGATTTGGAACAGTATCAGGTTGTAATAGTTTGGCTGCGGCCTCACGTTGAGTTTCGTTGGTGTTTACGGCTTCAGCTAAATTCCTTAATCTATAATCTAAGCCTGGAATCATCATTGCTTCTGATCTTTTTCTCAGCATTATATTTAAGGAATCAAATTGTTCTTTAATCGGACTCACTGTATTCATAAGTAAGGATAATATCTTAATTAGCCGCGCCTGTCAATAGGTTGAACAATATGTTAAGTCTTGTTATTTGAAATATGATTTGCTATTATAAAAATAATATAAAGGAAAATCTATTATGTCGTCTTTACCTGCAGATCATCCATGGCGCTCACTAGCAACTGAATATGCTGGAAGTCATCAACCTCGTCGTCCATTTCGCATTATTCAAGAAGCTTTGTCTTATCAAGATCCAGAGCATTCAGAGTTTAAGCCAGTGCCGCATATTCCACAAGCAGAAGTTCGAGCATTACATGACTTTGATAAGCGTTATGGCGATACTAGATATCATGATCCTGTCAGTACTGAGCTTGGCAGACAGCTTGCGACCAATCTGGGTGCGGAATTGATGAAATCTAGTATTCGTAATCCAGAAGATTTAGTTCGTGCTTTTCATAGAGCGAAGGCTCATACTACCGATAAAGCTATGAAAGCCTGGTTTAGAGATCACGATCAACCTAATACTTCTAATGATACTTATGATGATTTAGAATTATTCAGACGAAGTGGCGTAGCAGCTTAATGCTAGAATTAAACTATGTTACCTTTTGGAATAGGCATCCCTGAGCTTGTTGTAATTCTTATAGTCGCCTTGGTTATTTTTGGACCAAAAAAATTACCCGAGCTTGGACGTAATCTAGGTAAGGGTCTCAAGAGCCTGAAGCAAGGTATGGAAGAAGCTACTGAAGAGTTTAAGGCTGAAGTATCTGATAAAAAATAACTATCTCAAAAACACCGCTAACTTATCCATAGCCTTAGTAAGTTTATCTATTGGCTGCACCAGTGCTAATCTAACGTAATTTTTACCCTCTTCGCCGAAGGTCAAACCCGGCACCAAAGCCACTCCAGTAGCAGCTAGTAGCTCGCGCGCAAAATCAAAAGAATCTTTGCCTGCTGTTACATAGCTCTCAGGGATTGGGATCCAGA
>CAZASO010000109.1:0-1633 GCA_964487825.1 uncultured Gammaproteobacteria bacterium | reverse complement strand
CTATTCTGCAGCGCTTTGGGGGAAAGTCATGACTATTCCCCAAAGCATTGTAGAAAGGAATGCGTCTTTTGGTTACAGGCAGTGCAAGATTAGATACTTATGATCATCTCCAGAACCTTATCTAAGTGAAAATCTAAACACTGCTCAGCGCTGGCGGGACCAACATATCAATAGTTTATTGAGCACTCCTATCAATCTTTGGCAGAAGATCTTGCTTTGTCTCCAACGACACTTAGTGGCTTTGAGTTTATTAAGTTATAGCTATCAAAAACAAGATTATTGTGCTCAAAAGTCTCAGACAATACTATACATAAGCCTTTGCTGTATTTTAATAGACATTATCAATATCCCGCCATACAGCTTTTGCTTTATTTGAAGCGAGAAGAGGACCTGGGTCCCGTGAAAATATTTGGGGCAGAGGGTTTCCTTAGAGAACCTAGCAAATATTTGGAGCTGTTACAATAATCCCCATGTTGAAACAAGAAATTAATTACGAAATCGCTGACATCCAGCTTGCAGAGCAAGGTCAAAAACGCATAGACTGGGCTGGCAAAGAAATGCCAGTGTTGAGATCTATTCGCGAAAGATTTACTAAAGAGCAGCCCCTCAAAGGCTATCGCATGGTGGCTTGCGCTCATGTGACTACTGAGACAGCACATTTAGCCATAGCACTCAAGGCTGGCGGAGTGGACTGCACCTTGATAGCTAGTAATCCTCTCTCCACCCAAGATGATGTTGCGGCAGCCTTAGTTCGCAATCATGGTATCTCTGTCTATGCCATCAAAGGAGAAAGCACGGAGACCTATATTAAGCATGTCAATATCGCTTTGGATACCAAGCCACAAATCATTATGGATGATGGTTCTGATGTGGTGGCGACCCTACTCAAAGAACGCCCTTCACAAATAGCTGACATTATTGGCACTACAGAAGAGACTACCACTGGGATAGTGAGATTGAGAGCGATGCAGGCTGATGGTGTTTTGAGTTTTCCTGCTATCGCTGTTAATGACAGTCAGACCAAACATCTTTTTGATAATCGTTACGGTACTGGACAGTCTACTCTGGACGGAGTGATCAGAGCCACCAATGTTTTGATAGCTGGCAAAACTGTGGTTATTGTTGGTTATGGTTGGTGCGGCAAAGGAGCAGCAGCTCGTGCCAAAGGTATGGGTGCTGATGTCATAGTGACAGAAATCAATCCTATTAGGGCTTTGGAAGCTAGCTTAGATGGTTTTAGAGTGATGCCTATGATGGAAGCAGCTCGCTTAGGAGATATTTTTATTACCATTACTGGTAATCGTCATGTTATAGATGCAGAGCATTTTGCCATCATGAAAGACGGGGCTATAGTTTGTAACTCAGGACATTTTGACCTAGAACTCAATCTGGTAGCACTTCGCAAGATGTCTATTGCCAAGAATAGCGTCAGGAATTTTGCTGAAGAATACATTCGTGATCCTCAGAAATCCAAAGTTCCCGGTTCTATTGTTGTTTTGGGTGAAGGACGATTAATTAATTTAGCTGCGGCAGAAGGACACCCAGCTGCGGTTATGGATATGAGTTTTGCTAATCAAGCTTTAGCTGTTGAGTATCTCATTCAAGATCAAGGCAAGCTTGAAAAGCGCATCCA
>CAZASO010000108.1:0-1636 GCA_964487825.1 uncultured Gammaproteobacteria bacterium | reverse complement strand
TGTTACTAGATGTACTTTCTATATCATAGTTACCACCACCACTACTACAAGAAAGGTTGTTTGATGCTCTTGTTTGTAGATTAGTGTTAGTGCCGATTGGGAGCCAAGAATAGTTAGATGTTACGGAACCACTATGCGTTGTTCTAATATATTGATTTTCAAAAATTGGTATAGTGGCGAACATATGAGAAGCATGACTACTTGCAATTCCATCGTCATCGAATCCTATTTTTGATGACTGTAGTGCTGGTGTCCGATTTGAATCAGAATATACAGATATTATATTATTGGCTGCACCACCGTCACTAAAAGTTACCTGTATCAAAAGGAAACCATCTGATAAAGCTTTGTATGAGATTGTATTTGGAGTTAGAGCAGTATTTAAATTTCCAAATATCGAACCAGTTGAATTAGGCGCCTGCCAAGCAGCGGAACCCTCACTATCAGTTGCAGTCAGCACATGTCCAACTGTTACAGGAGCTGTGGTATCCATCTTGAATCCATTGCTAGTGATGCTTCCATTGACATCAAGAGTCGCCGTTGGTGATCTGGTTTTGATTCCAATGTTACTAGAGAAATATTCATTGCCAGCCCCGTCATTTAGGGCCGAAGCATGAAACGCAAAGCAGAGGCTTAAAAGTACCCCCCCCATCAAAATAATAAATTGTGCTTTTTTGAACACTGTTGGTTATATTCCACGAAAGTCTAGAGGTTTAACACATTGACAAAAAAAACAGCAGCTCACATCAAATCCTCTTTGTTAAGGTGTACAATTTGGTCTAGTGAAGGATTCTGCGCTTAATTGGATCAAAATAGCCAAAGTTGAACTAAGGGCCGCTGAATCTCTCTATAATGACTGTAATTACATTAAATCTATAGAGCATTGCCATGCTGCTTTAGAGAAAATTCTAAAAGGACTAATCACAGAGAATGGGCAGATTCCTGCAAAAATCCATGATCTCCTCAAATTAGCTTCTATTGCCATCATCGAGAATATACAAGTCGAGGTTCAAGATTTATTTGATGAATTAAACGAAGTCTATATGGCAACAAGATACCCAGATGAATTTGTTGAAGTTGAGAAAGAAATTGGCGAAGCAAAAACAAAAGAGATATTAGAGAAAACCAAAAAGGCTTTCAAATGGATAGAAAAAAAAATCGAAGAGAATTAGAAGATCTACTAATCAGAGTAGTCTCAAAAATTACAGAGAGGTTTGTTGTTGATGAGGTTCTACTATATGGCTCTTATGCAAAAGCAAGTGCAAACGCTTACAGTGATATTGATTTAGCTATCATATCTCCAGATCTCAAGCACAAAAGTATATACGCCAATAACAGATTTATTAAAACTCAAACTCAACTTTATGAAGCAGATTTGCAGTTGAGATCTTTTGCCTCAAGCACTTTCTACAATGAAGATTTTGTGGATCCAGTTTTCGTTCAAGAGATTAAACGTACTGGCAAGCAAATTTATACTAAAGCAAGAGGTATAGACTTTAGCTGCCTAGAGACCTAACTAATTTGTGGGACTTGAAATAGATTCACAAAAGTCCATAAAGTTTGAAGGTGCCTGTCTTCATTACTGCGCTATTTGAAAGATAAAATTTAATAGCATCGTAAGCATTCGTTGATTTAT
>CAZASO010000107.1:0-1962 GCA_964487825.1 uncultured Gammaproteobacteria bacterium | reverse complement strand
GAATGGGAAAGGCAGAAGTCAATCTGGCTAGCCTTTCCGCATAATCAAAAACAGTGGGGCTCCATTGAATTAGCCGACGGCAGAACTGGTTTAGATGAGATACGAGAGTTTTTTATTAAGTTAATGGATATTATTCTTGATTATCAAGATGTGAATTTGATTTTTAATAATCATAAATTACTTTTTGAATATGGCCGGTCGCTTGAGTCTCTGAAGAATAAGAAGTATAAATTATTCACACATGTTATTCCCAATAATGATATCTGGATTAGAGACTATGGCCCTTTCTTTATGGAAGGTGGTTCTATTCTTGATTTTGGCTTCAATGCCTGGGGTGAAAAATTCCATCCTTGGGATGATGATAATGACGTGCCACATAATATTGCGCAAGCCTTGGGTAAACCAGCTGTTGTTAATTCAATGATTTTAGAAGGCGGCTCTGTGGAGTTCTCTGGAGATGGTTTGATCTTGACTACTGAACAGTGTTTGCTTAATCGTAATCGTAATCCTCATCTATCTTGTAAGGAGATTGAGAATAATCTTAAGCAGGCTTTTGGGGTGCAAGAAATCATTTGGTTGAGACGTGGTCTAGAAGGCGATCATACTGATGGTCATATAGATGATTTCGCGCGTTTTGTTGGTCCTCGCCATATATTGATTTGTTATGCTGAAGACAAAGATGATCCTAATTATGAGCATTTGGAACAAAGTTATGAGCAATTAAAAGAATGGGGCAATAAGGCTTTGACCTTAACTAGATTGCCTCTGCCTAATAAGATGTTTTTGCCTAATGGTTTAAGACTACCAAACTCTTATGCTAATTTTATTTTTCTCAATGGCGCCGTGATTGTTCCTACTTTTGATTGTCCGAATGATGTTAAGGCATTAGAGATTATTCAAGGATTATTCCCCGATCGTAAAGTTATTGGCATTAACTCCAGCTTCTTGATACAAGAGGGTGGCGGCTTGCATTGTATGAGTAAGCAGGAGCATTAATCCACAAACCCCTTACGCATGGTATTTTCACTGATAGTTTTCTCTTGTACAAATTGCAATAGATAATTGGGACCACCAGCCTTAAAGCCAATGCTAGATTGCTTTAGACCACCGAAAGCTTGGCGTGAGACGATAGCACCAGTGCTTGGTTTATTGATATAAAGATTACCAACAACGAAATCGTTGATAGCTTTATTTATATTATTAGGGCTACGAGAATAAATAGCACCAGTTAAACCATAGGCTGAGTCATTGGCTAAAGCTATGGCATGGTCAATATTATTTGCTTTAATTACCGCAAGTACAGGTCCGAAAATTTCCTCTTTGAGAAGGCGGTTATTTTCTGGTAGGTCTGTGAAAATAGTTGGACTTACGAAGTAACCATTCCTTGGTATATTCAGATCAGACACTAGTGTTTTGCCTTCTTGTTTACCAAGTTTGATATACTCTAAAGTTTTTTGCTGAGCCTTGAGGTCTATTTGTGGTGGCACAAAACACTCTTCTAGAGTGGGATTGTTAATATTCAGTTCTCTGGTGGTTTGCGCTAAACGCTCACAAAACTCATCATAGATGTTCTTATCTACTATGACGCGTGAGCAGGCTGAGCACTTCTGCCCAGCATAGCCAAATGCCGCATGAATCACCCCTGGTATCGCTTCATCTAGATCAGCACTGAGATCTATAATGATTGCGTTCTTGCCGCCCATCTCGGCGATTACTTGTTTGCGTGGTAGAGCTTGATTGGTACTAGCGTTAATTTGATTACCAACAGCACTAGAACCAGTGAAAGCAATAAGATTAGTTTGAGAATGATTGACTAAATAATTACCAATATTCTGCCCATCACCATGTAAGAGACTTACTATGCCTTGCATTTCTGGGCAAAGTTTCTGAATACTTTGTTGTAATATCTTGGTGAATTCATAAGCGATCAAGCTTGTTTGGCAAGAGGGTTTGATGATAGTA
>CAZASO010000106.1:0-2048 GCA_964487825.1 uncultured Gammaproteobacteria bacterium | reverse complement strand
ATCAGCTTTTGCGCATAGAAGAAGAACTCGGCAAAGAGGCTCGTTATCTGGGTTCTAAGGTTTTTTGTTTTAAGGGTTAATTGATGAGAGTATTAGTTTTGTTGCGGCTGGTTCTTCTAGCGCTGATGCCAGTCGGGAGGTTGTTTGCGCTATCGCTGATGCTGATGACGACTTGGCTTCCTCTTGGAGCGGTGATTACTATTAGTCGGTCGAATACTAGATCGACAGATTTAGAAGCTTATATACTTCCAGCAAATAGTTCTGCTTCTTCTATTTTGACTCAAGCGGCTAATGGGCCCAATGAGGCTGATAAAGATTTTAGGGCAATAGATCTTGCTAGTGTAGGTAGGTCTGGTGCTAGAACTTTGTCATCGGCTGTTGAAGTCGGTGGCCGTAGCCTCTATAGCATTCTACAACCGGCTTTTGAAGGTCCTGCTCAAACTCAAAATTGGAACATAGTGGTTTGCGAGACTAGTCCTAATGGTTTTGGAGGGGAGGCTTCTGATGCTAATGGTTTGGATTTGTTTTTTGCTTTGCCGCTTGGTTGGGATTGGGAGACTTTTGAAGGACAGACCATATCTAACCCCAGTCAAGTTTTCACAACAGCAGTCTCTAGCGGTATTTCACTAACCACTCCTATTATGGCTGACATACAAATGAAAACAGAGACTCATAGGGCAGGCATAGCTGTGCATATAGCTGATGCTGAGATTGGAGGACCAGCATCTACTACTACAGCAAATAGAGATTGTTTCTCAATTAATCTGCAACATGAAAATGTTGAAGCCCCAGAAGCCACTAGCGAAGCGGCTTTGGCTAATGTTTATGTGTTTAATGGATCTGTGACTTCGGCTACCACGCAGATTCTTCCCGGAGCTGCTACTAACTCTACTGGTTTAATTTTCGCTCCACAAATCCTTGCTTATCCTTTAAGTTTATCTCTGGCTAATGGTAGAGAGTTGATTTCTTCTTTTGTTAGAACAGGGGCGACTGAAACTCTTAATACCGAGACACCTACTCTAGACGAGAAAATAGCTGATGGTGCTATTAGACAAAGAGAACTGGGGGCTCAGCCTTCTAGTGTGTTGCGTTACAAATCTCAGCTAGAACCCAGTCCTATACCCGGCTTGATAATTTCGGAAGCTAGTGCAGGCGCTTGGAATCTTTTTAATGGTCCTGCTTCGGTCAGACCAGCTTATACTTTTGTGAATGGAGCTTATGCTTATACTGCTAATGCCGACACTCTGGTTGATAACGGTACATATTTGTCATTGTCTTGTGAGAAAAATGGTTCAACAGCTTTGATTGGTGGTAGTCCGGTGATTACTGTGCTAGATTCTGATTTGGATTCTGATGAAAGCGAGATGAGTTTTAATTCTGGCTATCTTTCGATTAATATAGGGAGGAGAGCAGGTTTTCTTAAAGATCCAAATGATCAGAAGTCTAGGATATTAATTCAAGGTCTCAACCTTACTCCAGTACAGGCTTTGACCGAAGATTCTGCGACGAATCAAAGTTTAGAATGTTATGCTCAGATCACTGGGAGGTCACGGGATGCTTCTGGTGGGAGCCTCTTGCAGTCCCTAGGTGTTGTGTCTCTGACTACTTTAACTACGATTGCTTCAGCGCCAGTCTCTAATTCAAGTACACGACTTAAAACTCTTAGTGACACTACTCCATATACTTTTGAGCTTGAATCTCCAAATAGAGAGAGTTATAGTCCTGCTGATGGTGACAGCTTACTTACAGTGAGTATCCCTGCTGGAACCCTGAGTCCCAGATTACCAGTGACTTTGACGGGGTCTTCTACTGTAGACGGTCCTGCAGATACTGTCTCTGGACTTGTTAAGTCTGATGGTTCTATTACTCTTGCGATTCGCTCTAAGAACTTGGCTTCTGCTACTATGACTGCTCCAGCTTTGAAGACAAGAGGCTCCAATGGTATTTTGTTAATTCCAGTGACAACAGATGCAGGTAGGCCCTAAGGTAGTGGGTTTTGATGTATCTCAATAGCCCGCTGATAATCTTCTGCTGTATCTATGCCTATA
>CAZASO010000105.1:0-2064 GCA_964487825.1 uncultured Gammaproteobacteria bacterium | reverse complement strand
TCTTTCCACCTAGAAAAACGGAAACCCAGTAGATTTGTGATGAAATAGCCATTTTTCACAAGTCTAATCTTAATAATTGTCCAGTGATAGGCAGATATTAAAAGGGTATAATGTAAATACAGGAGCCTAGGAGCTGTAAAGCCCCAAAAGCACTTGTGAAAGGAGGTACGCAATGAAGCTACTTGAACAACTAACGCCAATACTACTTGTCATAGGTGGTATTAACATAGGCCTAGGTGTATTCGGCATCAACCTTGTCGATATGCTTTTAGGTGGGTTCGGGATGGTTCCAACAGTGCTCTATGCATTGATCGGTCTATCTGCAGTCTACTATGTTATCCAAGGCAAACTATTCTCATAGTCCTTTGGGATATATATAAACAAGGATCATTAATCTTCAGTGGCGCCCTAGGCGCCACTTTTTTTAATCCGGCTTTAGAGTGAGTTCTAGGCTGTGGTAATTCTGTCATGTCCACTAGAGACATTGGCGGCAAGCTCTCCAGAGTACATGAGATTGGCTAAGCAAGCGGCTCCTATCATGCCAGAATCATTACCGAGAGTTCCTTCGATAATTTTGATATGGGCTTTAAGTCCGTCTACGACTTTGTTTCGGACTTTTTTATTGAGTTCTGGATAATTAATGAATTTAGCCATACCACCACTAACAACGACTGCTTCAGGGTCTAAGGTATTGATAACGCTGCTCATGCCTTGAGCTAGATATTCGTGCCATCTGTTGATGACTTCAATCGCAACTTCATTGCCTTGCTTGAAGGCTTCAATGAGTTGATAGTTGTTATAGTCTGGATCTGTGAAATAGAGTCTAGCAGTGTTTTGTAGCCCACTACCAGAAGCATAGGCTTCCCAACAATCCCAACCACCACAAGTACATTTGCGATGTTTGTTGGCAGAGAGTTTGATGTGCCCTATCTCTCCTCCACCGAAATGCGCTCCTCTCCAGATGCGATTATTCCAGACCAAACCCCCACCAATACCGGTTCCTACGATAACAAGCAGGATAGGGTCATAATCTTCAGCGCTACCTACCATGTATTCAGCGAAGGCTGCGCAGTTCGCATCGTTTTCTACTACTACTGGTATATGATTGAGAGCTTCTAGGTCTTTTTTGACTCTAGTGCCCTTCCAGTCATGTATATTGCCGCAGCCTCCTATCATCTCGCCTTTGTCATTCACCATGCCTGCTGTAGAGACACCTATAGCTTTGACTGGGAACTTAGCTTCTAGGCTTTTGACCATAGAGCTAATGGTTTGCAAAATATCTTCAGAGCCAGTTTGTGGAGTAGCTTCTCTCAGCATCTCTGAGACGAGGAGTTTACGATTCAGAAAAGGAGCAGCGGCTATTTTGGTGCCGCCCATATCTATGCCGATAGTTACTATATCTGGATTAAGAGCCATTTTGATAATATAGCGCTTTTAGACTAGGCTTGTTGTCAAAGCAGCAACCCCTGCGTTATGCTTGTAGCGAGAATCGATAAAGTTCCCAAGCTTAAGAAAATTTTATCTAAAAAGACTTGGCCGCTGGAACAAAGGGCCCTTTAATAGATATAGATAGATTTTTATATTTTCTTAATAATTCAATGAGGAATAAAAAGAAAGTATCAGAAATCCTAGAAGGAAATAAATAATGAAAAATCTCGGAAAGCAAAAACAAGAACTAGTTCTTCAAATCCAATCTTTACAGCGCTTTTACACTGATCTTGGAATAGACTCAATTAACACTCAAATGATTTTCAAATTAGTCTTAGATTATCTCCAAGGTGAAGCAGACAAACTAACCATCAAATCTTTTTTTGATACCTTGGTTTATCAAGGCAAAATCGAAAATGATAAAGAGCTAGATTTATTAGTCTGTTTTGACCAACTCTTAGATGGGGTAGATGAAGACTTTGAGCAAAGTGATTATCGCTCTGCTTATTACGGTTTGCAAATAGACAGAGATCTTCGTGAGGCAGCATAACAAGTCTAATACAAGGTAGTGGAGCGTAACTTGGCTCGGCGCTTTCGGCATCGCCCAGATCCTCTGCTTGCGCTTGCAGAGCTACA
>CAZASO010000104.1:0-2142 GCA_964487825.1 uncultured Gammaproteobacteria bacterium | reverse complement strand
CAGACGAGAAAATCGCTTTGCGATTTTCGAAGGCTAAATCCCTCCCTCTCTGCCATTCCGTACTACCGCGATTTTTCGCCACGACGCGCCACCCGGCATTAGAAGATACTGATAAATCCCCCTGGACTTAAGCCATTTATGCGTTTTACACCTATAATATAGGGTATAATCATATATATTAGGTATGAAACGCAAAACTATAGGTCCAAAATCAGCAAACTTCCTGATGACTTTAGCTGGAACCAATCAGCAATTTTTTGATATTAAGATGGCTGCAAAAATTACTGATTCAAGCCTCAGCATAACTAGAGGCTTTATAAATGATTTAGTGACTAGAGGCTTGGTACTAAGAATCAAACCCGGCAAATTTTATGTCATTCCTTACAATCAAGATTCTGAAACATATATGCCCAATTGGCATTTAATAGCAGGTCATTTAGTCAGTGGTGAAAATTATATTGGCTACTATAGCGCTCTGGAGATTTATGAACTTATTACTCAACCTGCCTTGATTGAACACGTAGTAATAAATCAGACTCAAACAAAATCAGAGCTTGAAGTCAGGGATATAAAATTTAAGTTGATTTATCACAATACTAAACATTTTTTTGGGTTTAAAGATGTTTGGATTGATAACTATAACCAAGCAAAGGTTAGTGATCTCGAGAAGACGCTGATTGATTGTATTTTTCAGCCAGAATACGCTGGCGGCATCATAGAAATAACTAAAGCGCTCTATAAAGCCAAGGATAGAATTGACTGGAATAAATTCAAAAAATATCTGTCCAAATTTGACTCAAAAGCTGTTAATAAACGGCTTGGTTATATATTAGAACTCCTTGAACTACAACCGGAATTTGAAAAATATTTACTCAAACATATAGGTAAATCTCATACTTTGCTTGATCCAAGTATCTATAATAAAGGATCCTTTATATCTAAATGGAAACTATATGCCAATATAAATAAAGATGATCTACTGAAGGCTCTTTACTCTTAAACCATGATTCCTCAAGGTGAACTACAAAAAATAGCCAACAAGAAAAAAGTCCGTGATAAACAAATCGAGAAGGATTATATTCTCTCATGGATACTTTATGGCATTAGCCAAGAGGCTTTTTTTAATAAAAACTTAGTATTCAAGGGCGGTACAGCACTCAAAAAATTCTATTTTCAAGATTATAGATTCTCTGAGGATCTTGATTTCACTTTACTTGATAGCAGTATCGATTCAGCTAAAATTATTGATCACTTTGCCCAAGCATTTATATTAGTTAAGCAGGAAACTAATATTAGCCTTGAAATTAATAACCATGAACTAAGTAAACATGGCGACTTGCGATTTTTTATAGATTATATAGGACCTTTACAAGGAGGAGCTGGCAGCCGTGATGTCAAAGTCGACATAACTTACAATGAGACTATTATCAATGAAACTCATGTGTTACCTATGTTTAACGAGTATTCTGACCTAGCAACTATTACAACAAACCTACAAATTTATTCATTAAAAGAAGTCTTTATCGAAAAACTTTGCGCTTTAATTGACAGAACCCAGCCAAGAGATCTTTATGATTTGTGGTATCTGCTTGAAAACCAAGATCTAGTTATAGCCGAGGAATGGAATAATTTCCTTAGCAAAGCTAAATCCAAAAATATTAAAAATCTCAATATTCTCAAGACCTTAAATGAAAAAGAAACCACTCTAGAGAAGATGTGGGATAAGTTTCTGGCTCATCAGATGCATGATCTACCACACTTTGAAGAAGTAATTAGGTCAATGAAACGGTACTTCAGATAGTTGACCATGTTGCGGACCTGCGCACAATGGTCATAAACCTTTCAATCGCCAAGCCCAAAAAGCTCGGCGCGCGGAAGGAGGGACCGGGGGGAAGACCGCGCGCCGCCGCCGCATCAAGACGCCCTCAGATCGGTTCGGATTTTGTCCAGCAAGGACTGCCATTTACCTATAAATTCTCTGGATGCGCTGCAACAAAGTCCTCAACTCGCTGTTTAAGAGAGCGAACTATTAAATCACGATCTTTAAGCGAAGCGAAATCAATGCCAAATTTAGAGAGCTCCTCCAGAGCAAAGTCAGTGATCTCATCTTCAGTTCTAGGGAAACTAATATCAGTTGCACCT
>CAZASO010000103.1:0-2462 GCA_964487825.1 uncultured Gammaproteobacteria bacterium | reverse complement strand
CATTCAGATAAATCTACTGTCAAGCCTCTTGCTAAAATCCTTAAAGTGAGAGACCCAAGACTAGAGATTATTGAAAATTCGATTAGATTGATTCCTGATTTTCCCAAGCAGGGGATTTTATTTAGGGATATTACGACTTTATTATCGAAAGCAGAAGCGCTTAAAGCTACTATAGATCTCATTGCCGAGCATTATATAGGCAGAGATATTGCTTTTGTGGCGGGTCTAGAATCCAGAGGTTTTATCTTCGGGTCTGCCCTTGCAGCTAGGCTGGGAGCGGGTTTGCTACTACTACGCAAGCCCGGCAAACTACCAGCAGCCAAAGAAAAATACGAATATGCTCTAGAGTATGGCAGTGATGCTCTAGAAATACACAAAGATGCTTTGTCCTATCATGGTGAGACTCGCAACAAAAAAGTCATTATTTGTGATGATTTACTAGCGACAGGAGGCACTGCAAACGCAGCAGCAGAGCTGATTACTAGAGTCGGTGGTGAGTTAGTAGGAGCAGCTTTTGTGATAGAGCTAACAGAACTCAAAGCCAGAGAGAGATTGAGTTTCATTCCTGATATTTATTCTTTGATTAAAGCTTAGTTTGTTTTTTGGAATAAACTATCGCAAGTACTTCGGCTACGGCTATGTATAACTCTGGACTGATTTCTTTGTCTACAGCGACATTTTTGTAGAGGGCTCTTGCAACGGGGATGTTCTGGATGATGTCTATGCCAGCTTCTCTTGCGAACTCTTTGATGCGTTCAGCAAGTAGTCTTGCACCCTTGGCTACTACTATTGGTGCGGCTTTGGAGTTAGCTCTGTCGTATTTGATGGCAACAGCAATATGAAAAGGATTAGTAACTATAACATCAGCAGTTTTGACTGATTCTTTGAGTCCTCTTTTTTGGGCGAAACTTTTTTGTCTAGCTTTAATTTGACCTTTGAGGAAGGGGTTACCTTCTAGTTGTTTGTATTCTTCTTTAACTTCTTGTTTGCTCATTTTTTGATCTTCAAGAAATTGCCAGCGTTGATAAATATAATCAACAATACCTAGGGTTAGTAGTGTTAATGCGGCTTTGAGGCTGATCTCCCAAGCGATAGCCCCACTTTCAAGAAGTATAGTTGGTAGCTCTTGGAAATTCATAGTTATAAAACTATTTTTTTTGGACATGATGACAGAG
Organism: uncultured Gammaproteobacteria bacterium; assembly: GCA_964487825.1. Taxonomy (GTDB): domain Bacteria; phylum Cyanobacteriota; class Vampirovibrionia; order LMEP-6097; family LMEP-6097; genus CAZASO01. The sequence goes on along the minus strand of CAZASO010000103.1, from coordinate 1,287 downwards.
CCAGCGACTACTATTACCAAGAGCATCTTGAGTATAGAGAGTATAGTTGCAACTGTAGATCGTAGAGAAAAAATCCTCTGAAAGCCAGTTATAGGATTGAGTTTGGCAAGATTTGGTTCTAGAGGTTTGAGAGAGACCTTCAGCCCAACTTGTGCCGCAGTGCTAATGAGAGATACAAGCCAAGTAATAAGCAGTATTGGCAGAGCTGCTTTCATAAAACTAATTAAACTTTGCCACAAGAGACTGTATAAACTCGTAGAAGAGATTTCTTCAAGGCTAATCTCTTGCATTAACTGAATGAATAAATTTTTGATTTCTGTAGAAATTTGCGGTAAAAGTACGGCAGTAGTAATAATGGCAGCGATGAGAGCAGACATCCCTGATAGATCTTGGGAGCGAGCGACTTGACCAGCTTCTCTACTTTTGCGTAATTTATGCTGGGAGGCGCTTTCAGTTTTTTGGTCGCGATCTTCTACCATTAGCTAAAAAGCTGACTAAAAATATCCAAAAGGCCACTATCTAGGTATTCGTTGAGATTGGAGGCAAGGCCACTTAAAGTCAGACTTATTACTATCATGCCCAGAATAAGCTTATTAGGCATAAGTAAGAAGTAAATATTGGCTTGGGGCAAGACTTTTGCAACTAGCGCTACAAAAATATCAGCGATAGTCATGACTGCTAAAAGAGGCATTAGGAGTTTAAGAGCTGTCATGAAAATAGCACTAAAAATATCCAAATAATTAGTGGCCAGCGCCCCATAATTAAAAGAAAGAGATGCTAAAGGTATGAGTTCAAAACTTTTGGAGCCTATCTCAAAGAGATTATAGAAGCCACCAAGACTAAGAAAAATAGACAGCGAAGTATATAGATACAGGATGGCTATTGGGTTTGCACCAGTATTGAGACTTGGCTCAAAAATATTAGAAGCAGAACCACCCATCTGAATACCAGCGATATGAGCAAAAGTTACAAGACCATCAAAAAGTAAATTAATTAGCATGCCGATAATTAGACCTGTCATGATTTCAAAACAAATTATTATTGCGATCAACCAAGGATTGCTTGGGATTATGTTTTGATTGTGCTGGATAGCTGTATTCCAAAAAGCAAAACTCAGAACACCAGTGAAACCAATTTTGATCATCATCGGTATTTCACTACGAGAAAGTACCGGAGCTGTCATTAAGAGAGCCAAGATACGAAACATTATTAGCAAAAAAGCTAATAACATGCTGCTGCTAATATCTCCGAAATTTAGCATTTAAGCTGAGCCTAACAGACTTTTGG
>CAZASO010000102.1:0-2500 GCA_964487825.1 uncultured Gammaproteobacteria bacterium | reverse complement strand
CAACAAGGAAATCTAGTTTGTCTGGGCTGATAAATTCTTGTTTGAGGGTTTTGATTTTGCTGCTAATCTCTGAACGATAAGCATCAGTATTCCCAAAAGGTTTGAGCGCGGAACCCGCATCAGGTAAGGCTTTGATAAGTTGAGCAAAAAGCTCGACTTGTTCTATATCTGAGATAGAATTGCGTCCGGGAAAAATATCAGGGTTTTGTTTGATGACCTCATTACAAAAAGAATGAAAACTATGTATGTTGATTTGATAGGCTGTGCTACCCAAGATTTTGGAGAGCCGGTCCCGCATGGCACTAACACCGCTATCAGTAAAAGTTAGGCAGAGTATGTTAGTAGGACTCATTTGCAAATCTGCTGAGCCTAAGATCTCTGCTATGCGCATAGCTAATATCTGGGTTTTACCAGTGCCCGGCCCAGCTATAACTAGTACAGGACCTTCTGTAGTTAGAACGGCTTGTTTTTGTTCAGGGTTGAGACTAGCCAAAAGCTGATGGAATTTGCTTTCCAGAGCTTGCGGGTGATTTCTCAGTTCTGTCATTTATTTTTTGGCAGCATCAGCGGCTTTGGCGGCATCAGCAGCTTTGGCGGCTTCGGCGGCTTTAGCAGCTTCGGCTACTTCAGCAGCTTTGGCGGCTTCAGCGGCTAGAACTAGCTCGTGGTCTATCTTACGAGTCTCTGCTTTGCAAATAATCTCTGCAAGAGGATCCAAAATCTCTATACCTTCGGCTAGTTTGAGGTCTGCATAACTAATATGGTCTGCCTCGGTTTTGAGGGCACTGATGTCTATCTGTATAGAATCAGGAATGTCTTTAGGAAGGCATCTGATATGAGCTTCTTTGTGATTGATGATAAGATCCGCACCAGCTCTTACGGCTTCAGAGACACCAATAAAATCAAAAGTCACACGGGTACTGAGTTTGTGACCGGTTTTGATTCTGTAAAATTCTATATTCTGGACTTCACCAGTAAGAAAATTCCTCTGGATATTTTTGATGAGGGCATCTATACCCTCTGAACCGTCTTCTAAGCGCATCAAGTGAGCGTATTCTTTTACGGGAATGCGGCGAAAACCAGCAGCAGAGAGCTGTATATTGCGGCTAGCAAAATCAGGACCATAGATAGTCGCAGGGATATAGCCTTGACGCCTTAAAGCAGAAGCTTTGTTTTTGTTGTCTCTAGATTCTATTTCAATACTAACTGCCATGGGAATTCCTCAATTTCAGCCCTAAATCTTAGCATTAAGCCAAAATAAGCTTATTAAAAGACATTTTTTCTAAATTTTTTGTAGACCAAATAGCCCAAAAGCCCGTCCTAGAAGCTTAGTTTGCCTTGGCTTCAGCTTGGGTAAATATTATTATGCCTTTGAGCCCTATCCAGAATAGCAGCCCAACCATGGCTCTACTGGGAGCTAATCAAAATTCAGGGACGGCGACTAATTCAGAAATAACAGTAGCGACTAAAGCTAATAATCCAGAAACTAAGCTTAATTTTTTTGAGCAGTTTAAGCTTGGAAGCCGCATCCACAGCGAAGCTAAGCCTAGTTTGGAAGAACTAGAATCTAGGGCTGCTGATATAAGACGAATGGGTAGTTTTTTGCAGAAACATCCTATGCCAGAAATGCTAAAAGACTATATCTCCCAAGTTAGAGATTTGCTCGGGGACCTCAGTGACCATGCTTATGCGGCTCATAAAGATTCTGATTTATTCCAAAAAATAAATGTCATAGATGAAAAATTAGACCTTCTTGCAGATAAAGTCCTCAAAGAAGAACAAGAGTCTTTCGCTTTAGCTGAGTCCCTTGGTGAGCTTCAGGGTTTATTGATAGATGTTTTTGCTTAAAGATGCGCTCCTAAACAAAGTTTTGAGGCGACATCCGTAGGGTGGAGTCCCCATGTTAGAATTCTTGATATGACTCAAGAACTTAGCGATTCCACATTTGACGCAGAGGTACTAAACTCGGATATCCCTGTTTTGGTAGATTTTTGGGCTCCTTGGTGCGGTCCCTGCAGAGCTTTAGCTCCCGTCATAGATCAGCTAGCTACTGAGTATGCTGGCAAAGCCAAAATCTTCAAACTCAATACTGATGATAATCCTGAGTCAGCAGTTAAGTATCGTATCAATAGTATCCCTAACCTAATATTTTTCAAAGGTGGTAAGCCTGTGGATCAAGTTATCGGTGCTCAAGACAAACAAGTTTTAGCCAGTAAGATAGAATCTTTGCTATAGGGGCATTGCCCTAACAAGGTGCCCTGTATTCTACGGGTGTGACCGGCAGATTACCAGCGTTTTTGCTGGTTGGTACCGGTGAAAATGGGTATAATTATATCTTCGATTTGACATGACGGAAGATATAGAAGGAATACTTCTATTGCCAAAAGAGCTTGACAGATAATATTAAGAGGGTGATAGAATTATCTAAATGGGGTGTAAGTTATAGCGTTAACAAATAGCAAACGCAACACCTAAATACTAGTTAGCACATAGTTTAGAT
>CAZASO010000101.1:0-2540 GCA_964487825.1 uncultured Gammaproteobacteria bacterium | reverse complement strand
CAAAAATAAAGCCCAGAACTAAAAAGTTCTGAGCTTCGTTTACCGTTATATCAGACAGGCTACGGCAAAATATTAAGCGTGGCTTTTCAAAGCCAGTGCTGGACTAGGGTCTAGACTGCGCAGTCATAGTTGCAGCCATAAGAGCTTCTAAGTCATGCTTGAGAGCATATAGAACTGCTTGAGTTCTATCATTGACTTGAAGCTTAGTGAAAATATTATTGATGTGAGTTTTCACTGTAGATTCAGAGATGAAGAGGCTTTTAGCTACGCTTTTGTAGTTAGCGCCTTCGCAAAGTAATTTGAGTACTTCAGCTTCTCTTTCAGTAAGTAGTTCTAGATGACCAAAGTCAGCGCTAGAATCCGTTAGCAGAGACTGTTTGCCACTGATTTGAGTTCTGATGCTTTGGTTGATAGCAAAATCCATGAATAATTGACCAGCTTCAGCTGCTTCAATAGCAAATGGCATAGTGCGCTCAGATCTTTCGCTAAGTAACCAAGCGTTAAGATTTTTGCTTAAAAAGATATCTATGTCTTCTTTGTTGCCCATGTTTTTAGAGATGTAAACAATTCTAGTGTTAGGTGATAGTTCGGCGATTTTACTCATCATCTCGACTATAGATCTGCGACCGGGAAGTTCGCTAGAAATAATCGCGATTTGAGGTTTGCTTGCTTCGACTATTTGGATAAGAGCTTCTTGGTAGTCTACCCGGTCTATTTTGTGGTAGCCAGCCATATTTAGCTCTTTAGTTATTTGTACCGTGGATTGAACTGGGCTTAGCGCTATTGCAGCCTGCCTTGCTTGAGTGTGTGGTGTCATTATTTTCTCCTGTTTGCCTGTCTAATATCTGTGAGAGGATTCACTCTGACGATATAGACAAAAAGCATGATTAACTATTAGGGAAAACCCCAGAAGAAAGTTAATATTTATCAATGCGTGGGAACACCTAGTCCCCCAAGACCAGTCATATAGGGCTTTATCGGCTATTTCTCTGGGAACTTTAGGGTTATTTTGTCTTTTCTCTTTCTGAATTTATCATGCGATACAATGAATAAGCGATGAAGAAGCTCCCCTCCACCTTACCTTTTATAGTTTTGGTCTTGTTTTTAGTTGTTTTCGCTCTCAGTCTTTTGGGTCAGGAGAAACAAAGAACAGTTCTCTCTTATAGTGAGTTTGTTAATAGAGTCCTTAGCCCTGACGGGACTACTAGTGCCAAAAAAGTCATACTAACGAATGGGGATGATGTTGCCAAAGTAGTAGATAAAAAAGGTCAGACCTACTACGCTCGTATTCCTGCTAATATCCTAGGCTCTAATCCAGATCTTGCAGACAAGCTAGTGGAGAGAGGTGTAGCAGTAGATGTAGTAGCTCAACCTAATAACGGTTTTTGGGCTGGTGTGTTTTCTAATTTTCTTGTGCCATTGTTATTATTTGGGTTTTTTATCTTCTTGCTCAGAGGTGCTGGTGGAGCGGGTCCTATGTCTTTTGGCAAAAGTAAAGCCAAGCTTATGGATAAGAACATCAATATTTCTTTTGATGATGTGGCTGGCATAGATGAGAGCAAGAAAGAACTTGAAGAGATAGTAGATTTTCTCAAGAACTCTGAGAAATACAAAGCCCTTGGAGCCAAAATCCCCAAAGGCATTATGCTTTTTGGTCCTCCCGGTTGTGGTAAAACCCTCTTGGCCAAAGCGGTTGCAGGTGAAGCAGGAGTCCCATTCTTTAGTATTAGTGGCTCTGATTTCGTTGAGATGTTCGTTGGAGTTGGTGCAAGTAGAGTGAGGGATCTTTTTGAACAAGCCAAAAAAAATGCTCCTTGTATAGTTTTTATAGATGAGATAGATGCTGTTGGCCGTCAGCGCAGTGGTATGTCTGGTGGGGGTAATGATGAGCGAGAGCAGACCCTCAATCAACTTTTAGTAGAGATGGATGGTTTCCAGCCCAATAGTGGGATTATAGTTTTGGCAGCGACTAACCGCCCAGATGTGCTTGACAAGGCACTTTTAAGACCCGGTCGTTTTGATCGCAAGGTCATTATAGAGCACCCAGATCTTAGTGGTAGGCATAAGATATTGCAAGTACATTCTCGTGGTAAACCCGTTGCCCAAGATGTAGACCTTATGGCTTTAGCTCGTCGTAGTCCCGGTTTTAGCGGGGCAGATCTCTCCAACCTTATCAACGAAGCTGCTATTTTAGCTGCTCGTCAAGGACACAAAGAAATTTTTCGTCAAGATCTAGAAGAAGCTATAGACAAAGTTGCGATAGGTCCAGAGCGCAAAAGCAAAATCATAAAACCCAAAGACCAAGTCCAGACTGCGATACATGAGATAGGTCATAGTCTGGTGAATATTTATAGTGCTTCTACTAATGAATTTCACAAGGTTACTATTATCCCTCGTGGTATGGCTCTGGGTTTGACATGGTCTACCGAAGAAGAATACAAAGTCTCTGTTTCTGAAAAACAACTCAAAGCAGAAATGAAGACTTTGCTGGCTGGTAGGGCTGCTGAAGAAATCATCTTCGGTAAAGAAAATGTCAGTAC
>CAZASO010000100.1:0-2608 GCA_964487825.1 uncultured Gammaproteobacteria bacterium | reverse complement strand
ACTTGTTACGAAAAAGCCATTTCGTAACAGGTCTATTGTGTGATAAGTCTAATTAACCGAGTTTAATAATCCTAAGCTAGGGGATAAGTTGATTTAGCCTGAGCTGGACATTAAGGCTAATGTTTTGCATTCACAGGGACAGGGGGATAGGATAACATGTTATCCATTCAGTATTTAAACTACTCAGAATTAGATTCCACAATGGATGAAGCTTGGCGACTGGTGATCTCTGATGCCATCGAAGAACAGGCTTGTATAAGTGCAGAAGCTCAAAGAGCTGGTAGGGGTCAGCGAGCCAAATCTTGGGCCTCTCCTGCTAATGCAGGAATATATTTATCCCTAGTTCATAGATTCTCTAATCCTAGAGAAGCTTTGGCTAGACTTACAGAAGAGATGTGTACCATCTCTGCAGCAGATGCAGTTCTAGATGCCATTTTGAGGCAAGAAGATATTCAAAAATTAAATGGCTTAACTAAAAATTTCCACATCAAACCCATCAACGATATTTATTATGAAAATTCTAAACTCGCTGGAATACTTATAGAAAGTAGAGAATGGCAGGATAAGTTGGTTTTGGTAACTGGTATTGGGATTAATCTCTGCAAAGCAGAATATAGGCTAAAAGAAGAGCGGAGTGAAATGCCAAAGGCCCAGCCAATTAGTTTGGAAGAGATATTAGCCTCAAAAGGGCTTAGAGACTGGGATTCTGACTATTTCAAGCAAAAATTAATAGAAGACATAGCTAGGCAGATCACTAGAACTTATGAGAACTTATTGAAGGCATATACGCTATAATTTGCTCTTGGCTTCGGGATATGGCTCAGCTTGGTAGAGCGCTTCGCTTGGGACGAAGAGGCCGTAGGTTCAAATCCTGCTATCCCGACCATTTTTAGTCCTTAAGTTTGCGCTAAAGTGGATAAAGATTCGCTATAAGTGTTGGCTACCTTCACTATACCCCACTCAAGTTTAAACTAAATTATTAGCAATTTTCATCTGCTTATACTTACTGGATACATGGAGGATGGATGTTGATGAGACCAAGCTTGTTCTAGTAATCTTAATTCAGGATTTCTGAGCGTCGCTTCCGTTGCTAATACCAATGCATCAGTTAAGGCATAACCATGTGCTGCTGTGGTATCGCCGCCATGACGATGCAGAATTTCGTGTAAATAAGCAGAGATAGCCTGAGAGAAAGACATAGAAGCTAATCTTTCTCTATCAAACCAAATGTGATCACCATGATATTCAGCTACACTTGTAGGGTCTATCTCTCTAGTAGTCAGACTACAAATAAATATAGGTTTCTCTAGATCCTCTGCTTCTATCGGGGACCTGCCTTGGAAAACTTGAGTCGAGGAATTTGCTTTGTGAATTATTGCAGCAGCAGCTTTCATGATATTGATTTTGATAATTTCTTCTTGACTAGGCTTTAATCCCTGAGGCCCTAATTTCTCTTTAAGAAGATCTATTATCGTTGGCACCCCCAATTTGTTAAAGAAGGGCTGTACAGGTATAACATCAGGCTGAGCGTATAAATTCTTAAGTCTTTCTGTGGTTGCAGGATGATCCCCCAACTCGAAGAAACCAGGAGCTGCATAATAATGGGGACCTAATGTAATTTGCATCTTTCTCCTCTTTGCTTCCTCACATAGCTCTTCAAGAAAGGATACGGGAGATAATTTTAATCCGTTATCATTAGGATGCGTTGTATAACGGCTAGTTTTATTCATAGACCAGTAATCCCTCAATCGCCCTATATTTACAACTAAGTCTTCATCCGTCATAGACCTTACTAAGGGCTTTGTCATTTCATCTTTTGCATCACTTATAGAAAAAGCAACCCTATCTCTATTGTTTGAAGCCTCTGTCTGATGATTAGGTCTCTGGTTCGTCCATAACACTAATTCTTCTATATCCGGTATCCATGGACCTTCTGGCTCTTTTATGTAAGGTCTTCTTTGACAAAGAGGATATAATGCTCCTTTGCTGCCTCTCGCTAGTAATTTAAATCCGCCATGAGAATTTTCATAAGTAGGACCTTCAAAATGGGGATGACCAGAAAACCTGAAATAACTAAAAGCTTCTCTAAGAGCCGTATATACTTCTGGGTTCTGAGTTTCTATTTCCACCAAATTACCTTTTTGATCGGGTACTCGAGAGAGAGTCTGATGAAGCAGTCCGGTTTCTTGATTGATTCTAAAATCTAAGCGCCAATTTCGGGAAGAAAAACTTACTCTAGAGGCACCATGATCCCTTAATAGAATTAAGGTTGCTATAAGACTGCCTTCACCAAATTGACCAGCACTAGTAGGAGAGTTTTTCTTAGTTGTTCCTCCGATAGTTGTAATAAGTTTATGAGAAAACTCACCTTGTCCTTGTATCCTCATTGTGCGATCATTTTCGTTAATAGTGAATGTCGTTCCATCTAAGCGACCTCCGTGACCATCAAAAAAGTTCTGCACAACATCTCTTGCGGTTTTGCGCAGAGACCAAGATGCTCCATAGTCTACATGAATGTTAGTATCACCAGCACCTGTTGCTGCATCTGGTTCCAGCTTTGCATTAGATGATATGGCTGGGGAGATAGTATGAGCACTAGGTTCTCCAT
>CAZASO010000099.1:0-2646 GCA_964487825.1 uncultured Gammaproteobacteria bacterium | reverse complement strand
CTCAGTAGAGCTGCCTCAAGAGGCTTTTATGGCTGTTTTGAAGTTGGATTAAGGATGTACTATTATCTTGATGCGTATTTTTCCCAACTATTACTAGATCGGATAAGATTTACTAAGATCCCATGCCTCAAACCCAGCTCTTCCAAAACTTAGGCCCAAAGCCTTTGGCTGAGCTTTTGCGTCCCACTCGCTTAGAAGATTTACTAGGCCCGATTAGTCGTAGCTCTGCTTTGATGGCTTGGCTTAGAGCAGGAGCCAGACATTCAGCTATACTTTGGGGTCCTCCGGGTACTGGCAAAACCTCTATAGCAGAACTAGCAGCTAGTGTAGAAGCTACTAAGCAGAGTCTTGTAGCTAAAGAGTTTATCAAGATTCATGCTTTTGATTCTGGGGTCAAAGAACTTAGAGAGATAATCCAGAGAGCGAAGACTATCCCGAGTTCTATAGTTCTTTTTGTAGATGAGGTCCATAGTTTCAATAAAACTCAGCAGGATATTTTATTAGATGCTGTAGAAAAAGGCTATTTGATTTTTATCGGAGCTACTACCGAGAACCCAGCTGTATCTATCAATAGAGCTTTATTGAGTAGAGTTCTCAAATTCGAGTTAAAAGCTCATGAATACAGGGATCTAGAGATTTTACTTTTGAGAGCTGAGAGATTCTTAGCAAGAAGTCTTAGTCCAGAAGCTAGAGACTATCTTATTAAAACCAGTCAGGGAGATGCCCGTAGCTTGCTCACGAATTTAGAACTTCTTGTGACGGAAGACACTGAGAAGCCAGAGAATATTATAGGTTTAGAGCAAACTCAACGACTCATAGACCGCAAACATTTTGCAGGGGACTCTAATACTTATTACGACTGTGTTTCAGCCCTCCAGAAATCCATGAGAGGTTCTGACCCACAGGCTTCTTTGTATTGGCTCGCTAGGTTATTGAATGCTGGAGCAGACTTAGAACAAATTGCTCGTAGGATTTTGGTGACAGCGAGTGAAGATGTGGGCTTAGCAGATCCTCAGGCTTTGGTGATAGCCAATGCCGCTTATGAAGCGGCTCTTAAGCTAGGTATGCCAGAGGCTCGTATTCCTTTGGCTCAAGCCGTGGCTTATATCGCTAAAGCGGCTAAGTCTAATGCCTCGTATATGGCTATGGCTAGAGCTATGGCTGATGCTCGGGATTGCCCTCCCTATGCGGTTCCTGAGCATTTACGCAACCATAGTCTTAACTCTGCTTTGAGTTTGTCTTCTTGTCCTGCTAAGACAGTTGATGGCACAGCTATTAATCCTCAAACTAACTACAAATACCCTCATGATTATCCCGGGCATTGGGTGGAGCAGGCTTATTTACCTGAGGAGCTAGCGACTAGAAAATATTTATTAGAATAAGTTTGCTCAGGTTTGCTTAGCATCTGGAGTAAAACACGGATTAGATTAATAATTCTATGATTGAACTGATGATAAAAATAGCTACAGCTATTACTGGGATAGCATAGAGCAGTAATACTTTACTGCGCCTGATATTACAAACCACGGAGACCGCAGTAACACTGAGACTGAAGGCCCAGAGAGTGATGGTAATTTCTAGGACATTAGCTAGAGAACTATAATTCAAAGCCAGTATATCTATAGAAGCAAGAAAGATATAAGGTAAATTTGCAAAGATCAATAAAGCAAAAAGTTTCCAAAATTTAATTTCTTCTCGTTGTTTGAAGACAAGAGTAGTCAGTCCAACTAAGCTTGCAACCGTAAAAGTGTAGAGTAAGGAGTTGAACATCAAGGCAGGAGAGATTTGGCTTGCGATAAGCTCTGTGAGAATAAATACGGCTGCTGCTTTGGCTAGAAGGCTTGGGTTATACTCATAGCTAAGTTCACGCATTGTGAGACTAGGTCTGAATAAGAGTCCGTAGATACTTTGAAAAAAGTTCATGAATTTAATTATAGATATAGGTAACTCAGCTGTTAAGTATTATTACGCAGGTTTAGACTATAAAAACCTAAATGAGCTTCCCTTGGAGTCCCAATCTCTCAAATTGATTTTAATTAGCACTGTTCCTAGTCTAAATCAGGACTATTTGTCTCAAGCTAGGGACTGGGCGACTCAGCGCCAGATTAATCTAGAGATTTCTATTTATGACCCTTTGAAGAGTGGTTTAGAGGTTTTGTATCCTAATATGGGTGCAGATAGGGTAGCAGGGCTAGAAGCCGCTTCCAGACTCTATCCTAATAGAGATATTATTCTGTTCATTTTTGGTACTGCTACTACTATGACAGTGATGAATGCTCAGCGTCAAATTTTGGGTGGATTTATTACTACTGGTCTAGGAGCGAGTTTGAGAGCTTTGGCTGCTTGTGAGCAGTTGCCTGATTTAGAGTATCTTCTGAGAGAGCAGGCTTGTCTTCAAGCTGAGCAGAGGACAAGCAATTCTCTAGGGCTTAATACCCAAGACTCTATCTATAGAGGTACTATACTTGCCCATGAAGCTTTGATAGAGGCTTGGTTATCTCAAGCTTCCTTGCTTAGCCATGATGCCCTGACTATCGCTAGTGGAGCGGCTTCTAGCCATTTTGCAGCCAAGTTTGATTTGCATTTACCAGCAGCTCAATTACTAGCAGCTTTAAGCTAAATCCGGAATGGCATTCCGCTTTTAGC
>CAZASO010000098.1:0-2655 GCA_964487825.1 uncultured Gammaproteobacteria bacterium | reverse complement strand
GATAATATTGGACTTCATGAGTGGGATAGGGGGATCAGCGTTGGCGAAAAGAGCAGCGCTATTAGCGTACACAAGGTTGATAGCACGCGGAGATTTTCAATTAGCGGCGGCGGCGGAACGGAAAGCAGAATTAGCGGCGTTGGCGGAACGGAAAGCAGAATTAGCGGCGGCGGCGAAATGGGGAGCAGAATTAGCGGCGGCGGTGCAATCGGAGTAGAATTAGCGGCGGGCGCAAGTAATTCAGCTTCAGCGAAAGACTGAGGTTCTGCTGGTATCGGCTTTTTATCAAAACCACAATGCATCAGCCTATATAAGTGTATGGGTTTTGGTCTGCCTACGCTTTTTAATTCACCGAGGCTTGATTTTTCTTGGTTTGATGAAACAGAAACAGAAGACCCGTTTTCTAATATTTTTAAACTTGAATCTGAGGAGCCGGTTCTTGATTGGACTGAGATTTTTGCTGGGCTCCGTAATATTCCTAGTAGGCGCAAAAGCACTCCACAAGATACTTTTAGGGGACATGATCATGATGGGCACCAACATCAGATCAAACTGGGTGAGCTGCCTGTCGAAGGAGGTAGGATTACTAGTCATTTTGGGCGTAGGCATCATCCTATTAGTGGCGAACAACGCCATCATAATGGCATAGACATAGCGGCTCGCATTGGGGCTCCGATCCGTTCATCTATTAGTGGAGAGGTTATTTATAGTGGGCCTGCACGAGGTTTTGGTCCTCATACAGTCATACTTAGATCTGACAAGCAGCCTAATGGTAAGTATCTGTATTTTATTTATGGACACAATAGTGCTTCTCATGTTCAGAAAGGACAGAGAGTTAAGCGGGGCGATTTGCTGGCACGGGTGGGCAATGAAGGGCGGTCTACTGGTCCTCATGCGCATATTGAGGAAAGGTGGAGTTTTAATAAACTAGATGGTACAGGAGCTTTTACTGCTACTTCAGTAGATCCTTTAGCTTCACTTCGTTTGAGGGGACATACGGCTTGAGATAAATCAGCGCCCTAGCCCTATGGCTGATTAAATTTTTATATGCTCTGTCTAGCTCTGCAACACTTCGTAGTTTGGACAGTAGTTGTTTACAAGCGTCTCTATCACTGAGGTAGAGGTTTTGGACTTCAGCGAGACTAGAGAAGCCACGCAATAATTCTTCTTCTGGGATAACGAGAGGGTCAAAACCAAATCCCTGATTGCCTTTTAGTTCAGTGCTGAGCCAGCCTCGCCACTTAGCTTCGGAGGATTGTGCTAAAGAGCCATCGAGTTTGTATAGAACTAAAGAACAAACAAAATCACAAAATCTATTTTGGGGGTTGAGGGTGTTGATTTGGTTTTTGAGTTGTTCTAGTCCATGTTCTCGTAAGTATCTCCCAGAGTAGATTCCCGGGGCTCCATTTAGAGCTGCGATTTCGATACCACTATCATCAGCTAAGCAAAAAACATTTGTTCCTAATTTTGTAATATGTGGTTTTAGTAAATCTATAGCAGCAAGAGCTTTGATTTGAGCGTTGGCTTTATAAGTCGTGGCGTTTTCTTCTGGCTCAAAGCTAGTTAGGGAGAGGATTTGATCTAAGCTGAGTAATTCAATATCAGAATCTTGCTGAAATATTTCTTGATATTCTCGGAGCTTGCCCTGATTGGAACTAGCTAAAATTATTTTGGTCATATTGTTGTTTGCTTTTTGGCGAGCTCATAATACTATTTACTTTAGCAGTATAGCGAGCAGCTAAGCCGCATCACAAGCCTGTCTCCAAGCGAGCTTCTCAAAACCAAGCGTGATATTATTAAGGCTTTGTTTAAGCATGTTGCGTACTATCCAAAAAGAAATTAAAAATGTTTATCGCAAGGATCCGGCTTGCAATTCTGTTTTGGAGATTTTGTTTTGTTATCCGGGTGTGCAAGCTATCATCATGCATAGGTTTTTGCATTGGTGGTGGTTGCATTCTGAGCGCCTCTTCTTGATCAAAGCACCTATTCGTTTTATTACCCGTCTTATTGCATATATAAGCCGCGCTATTACTGGTATTGAGATACATCCAGCAGCTCAGATAGGCTCTCAGTTTTTTATAGATCATGGCATGGGAGTAGTGATAGGGGAGACGGCGGTAGTAGGTGACAATGTAACTTTGTATCAAGGTGTTACTCTGGGCGGGACTTCCATCAAAAAAGAAAAACGACATCCCACTCTTGGTAGTAATATTGTCGTCGGAGCAGGAGCTAAAATCTTAGGCAATATTACTGTTGGTAATTATGTTCAGATAGGCGCAAACTCAGTAGTGGTGCGGGATATACCGCCCTATAGTACTGTGGTTGGCATACCCGGGCGCATAGTTAAGATGAACGGCAAAGCTACAGACTGTATTGAGAAGCTGGAGCATAATAAAACACCAGACTGGCTTGGTGAGACTATTGCAGAGTTACAGCAGCGCATAGCAGATTTAGAAAAACCCTAAGGATGTGCTAAAAAACGAAGGGGAGACTAGATTCCGAAGGAGTTTTTTGCTAGAATCATTCGCTTCAAGGGCTCATAGCGTAGTTGGTAGCGCGCTTCCATGGCATGGAAGAGGTCGAGAGTTCAAATCTCTCTGGGTCCACCACTATTTTTTGATTTATAAATAGAGATTTCTTTGCTCCTGTTTTCAA
>CAZASO010000097.1:0-2723 GCA_964487825.1 uncultured Gammaproteobacteria bacterium | reverse complement strand
TGCACGATCCAAAAGACAAAATTGCCGCAGAAGAAGCCCTAAAATTTATATGTGAACATAGTCCTGAATTAAAAGGGACCTCGGATTGTATGATCATAATAACGCCGGATGTACTAACCTACTTGGGGGTTGTAGATAAGACGATGGGGCTTCCGAAATCTATAAAACTTCGAGTACAAAATCTCAAGAAGGGAGAAGAGATCGATACTCTTTCCTTCAGAACGCATGTTATCCCAGTAGATAAGAAACTAGCTATAGCAAAACTCAGGAGTGAGGTAATCAATGAACTCGATCAAAAGAAAAGAGCAAAGGCAAGGCTTGAGCTAGAAAAAGCAACAAAGAATTTTCCAAGGGGACATACTGTGATTTGTGCTGGAGGAAGAGGAGTACTTGGTCATATAAGGACTTTGGCTAATGAACTATATGAGAGGTATGAGAAAGATAATGGCAGATGGCCAAAGGATCCGTCTAAAGGGAGGATCACAACATACCAAGCTTCTATAGAAAGACTTACACGATATAAAACCATACTTGTAAACAAAGGACGGGTAGCTGAAGCGCAACAAATGGGAGAGGTTATAGCTGAGGAAAGAGGGCTTTTAGCTTTTTGGCTGAAGAAAGCTGGAACTAAGAGTCACTAGGCTCTTAGAGTAAATTTGTAAGAAGTTCTTATTAATGGTCGGGATGGCGGGACTTGAACCCACGACCTCTATCCCCCCAGAATAGCGCTCTACCAAGCTGAGCCACATCCCGACAGAAGTGGATTGTAGCAGAAATTAGAAAACAAAGTTTTGAGGCGATATCCGTCATAGATAGAGACTTAAGATACTATAGTTCATGCATGGATTTTTGGGGCATCTTAACAGATATAGGTATTCTTCTAGGAGGCTCTCTTGTTTTTGGGGGTATTGCCTTGCGCCTAGGCATCAGTCCTCTAGTAGGTTATTTGCTGGCTGGTATGTTCCTTGGTGGGGCTGGGAGTGCTCATTTAATACAATCTCCAATAGAAGTTGAGGCAATAGCTGAGCTTGGGGTTTCTCTTCTTTTGTTTAGTCTTGGCCTAGAGTTTTCTTGGCAGGCTATCAGCAAGTTTCCGACTAGTACTATCCAAGCAGGAATTTTACAGATAGTGCTTACGCCACTGGCTGCTTTTGGAATAGCTCAGGGATTGGGTTTGAATTATAAGCTAAGTATCATTCTGGCTTTGATAGTGACTCTGAGTAGTACTGCGACGGTCTTGCGTAGTCTTATGGAGCTTAGGGAGATTGATAGTGTGCATGGGCGTTATGCTACGGCTATTTTGCTATTGCAAGACATTGCGGTTGTGCCTTTTACTATTATCGTTTCTTTGTTATGCGTGGAGAATCCAAATCTATATTTTGATGCAAAGCAGCTAATGATGACCATTCTAGGGGCTAGTGCCTTAGTGCTAGGGCTATATATACTTTTGAATAAAATTGCAGATCCAATATTAAGCATGTTCTCTCTAGAAAACAATAGAGAGATGGGGGTATTGCTTGCAATTATTACCAGTATTGGTTCAGCTTGGGTGGCACAATACATCGGCATTTCAGCAGCTATTGGGGCTTTTATCGCAGGTATGCTCCTAGGTAATTCTCGCTTCGCTCCTCAGATACGAGCTGACATCTCTCCTCTTCGGATAATTTTTCTGACTTTATTTTTTGGATCAGCTGGTATGGTCGCTGATCCTTATTGGATTGCTGATAATTTTTTAATGGTGCTCTCTGTAACAGGCATCATTATGGCTTTTAAGACTATTTTTACTGTGGCTATATTTCGTTTTTGTTGTAATAGTTTTTCGGTTGCGGTGGCTTCTGGGCTTTGTATATCTCAGATAGGAGAGTTTGCTTTTGTGCTGAGTAGTATCGCTTATAAATCTGGAGTTCTTGTTAAGGATCTTTATCAGCTTTTGATTTCTGTGACTATTTTTAGTATTTTGCTAACACCGTTTATAGTCAAAGTCGCTGCTACAGTGGGTTTGAAGCTACAAAGACGACTATTTAAGATAGCTAGCCCAATATCTAATATTAGCGAAACCTCTAATGACAAAACACTAATATTTATTCTTGGTTTTGGACCTGCTGCTAGAGAAGTTATAAATTATATGGAAGAATCTAAGCTCCGAATTATCGTATTGGATCTTAATCAAGAATGTGTTCAGCATGCACAGGGACTAGGTTTGGAGGCCTATGTTGGAGATATTAGGCAGATAGATGTCCTCAAGCACTATAAAATAGACCAAGCAAAGTTAGTCCTAGTAACGGTCCCCGGGCATGCTGCTGCGATACAAGCGATCAATAATTCCAGAAGATTAGCTCCCCAAGGCATTATTATTGCAAGGTCTCGTTATCACGAAAATGTGAGTGACCTGCTGCGTTCAGGGGCTAATATCGTCATAGATGAAGAATTAAAAGTTGGTGAAGCTATGGCAAAGGCGCTTAAGGATGCTCTGAGAACTTAGCCTTATTTGTATCTGCTTAGACAAAACCCTCAGAAAAACCAGCTCTATGTGGGAGCAGATTCTTCTAGTACTTTAGTCGAGATAGGACAGCTACTAGGGCGCGAACATCAGGTTATTGTTTATGAGACAGAGTCTTCGAACCCAACTCATAAGCGGCATGCAGAGTTATTAAGGTCTCAGGGAAGAAAGGAGCCCAAACATAGTAAACCTCTTACAGGCGCGCAGGGTCGGAGGGCAAAGT
>CAZASO010000096.1:0-2928 GCA_964487825.1 uncultured Gammaproteobacteria bacterium | reverse complement strand
GAAGCTGAGACTAGAAAAAGAAAAATCTAAAAATAGCGGGGCGGACCGCTAAATTCATAACAAGCTATCATAATCCCTTGTGCTGGAGCAATCTAAAAGCCTCATTAATGAAGCTAAATCTGGGCTTGAGATCTGCCAGCATTTGCATGCCGCGATTAATTATGAGATCAAACATTTATATATTAACGCCAAAGGTAAACAGTATTTATTTAGTGATTTTGTAATCCATGAAGCCAATAGTGCTTTGCAGATTTTTAAACATAGTTCTCGTTGGGCGAAGATTCGATCCATCAGCAGAAGATATCCTTTCGTAGATATAGCTGGGAGAATACATATCATCAAACTTATTAGTGAAGATCTTAAAGAGCTTGAAGAGCTTTATGGATCTAAACTTGAGGCTCCAAGCCAAGAAGCACATGTAAATCACAAAGATGTCAGTGAAATCAAACTAGAAGAATTAAGTTCGATTAGTAATTCTTTGAGTAAAAAACTCCAAGAACTCGGTATTAATAATGCTGAAGATCTTTTGAATTATTTGCCGAGAGATCATATCGCCTATGACAATAAAATCCATATCAAAGATATTCGTGAAGGTGAAGATGTAACTATCATGGGACATATTGATAAAATTTCTTCTTTCAATATTCCTCGTAAAAACATGATCATCATTACTCTTGTGATTAAAGATACAAGTGGAAGCATCAAGATTAATAAATTTTTCCAAGGTAATTCTAGTCACTACTATCTCAAACAATACAAAAGCCAATTCCCAGCAGGAACAGCAGTCTTGGTGGCTGGTACCGTAAAGAGAGACAAGTACGGAAGCAAGACTATACAGAACCCAGTCCTAGAAGTAATTTCAGAGGATTTTGCTATGGGGGACGACAATATTCATACGGGCAGAATAGTCCCAATTTATAGGCTTACTGAAGGTCTCTCTCTGCTTGCTTTGCGCAAACTCATCTACAAGACTCTCCAAAACCACAAAGAAGATATTAAAGAGTTTATGCCCTCAGATATTATCAAAAGATATAGTCTCATGGACTATGCTGAGGCTATCCAAGAAATTCATTTCCCTACATCTATGCCCAATAAGGAACTAGCTGCTACACGGCTAATCTTCAATGAGTTTTTTATGCTTCAAGTTAGATTTATGCAAATGCGCGAAGAGTTTAGGCGCAAAGCCAAAAGCATTCAGTTTAATTGTTTTTCTACTGGATACATAGACAGCTTCCTTGCCTCCTTACCTTTCCGTTTAACTAATGCTCAGCATCGTGTTTTCTATGACGAGATACTACCCGACATGAGCTCTGAAAGCCCCATGCACAGACTACTTCAGGGGGATGTAGGTTCTGGTAAAACAGTAGTCGCCTTCATGGCTCTTCTCGCTGCAGTAGAAGATGGCTATCAAGGAGCAGTAATGGTACCCACTGAAATACTGGCGGAACAACATTACCGCAAGTTCAAACAATGGGTAGATCACATGGAGGCTAATTTCCAAATTAAAATCGCTCTACTTCTGGGTAAGCAAAAAACTAGTGAGAAGAAAGATGTTTTGGAGAGATTAGCAAATGGACAAATCAATATAGTAATTGGCACTCATGCGCTAATCCAAGAAAAAGTGCAGTTCAATAAATTGGGACTCATAGTAGTAGATGAGCAACATCGGTTCGGTGTTAGACAAAGAGAGCTACTAGCCCGCAAAGCCATTAGCGAAGCGGCAGAGGAGGAGTTCCCGGCTGTCGAAAAACTATTCATGACAGCGACTCCCATACCTAGAACATTAGCTTTAACTATGCACGGTGATTTGGATATCTCAGAAATAGATGAAATGCCAGAAGGCAGAATGCCCATCATCACCAAAATTATAGGTTCCCAAGTCAAAAAATCAGATGTCTATAATTTGATAGCTGATGAGATTGCCAAAGGCAATAAAGCCTATATAGTTTTCCCTCTCATAGATGAGTCTGAAACCCTATCAGCTAAAGCTGCCAGCACAGAATATGAGCACCTCAAATCAGAAGTTTTTAGAGGCAATAATCTAGCACAGATAGGTCTAGTACACGGCAAACTCAATCCCCAAGAGCGAGACAGCGTCATGGAGGAGTTTCGCAGTGGGGAGATTAATATTTTGGTAGCTACTACTGTTATTGAAGTTGGTGTTGATGTCTCTGAAGCTACTGTGATGCTCATAGAGTCTGCCGAGCGTTTTGGACTCGCTCAGTTACATCAACTAAGAGGCAGAGTAGGTCGCAACAATCTACAGTCTTATTGTTTCTTACACCCCGGAAGCCGCTCCAGCACTGCCTTAGAGAGGCTCAGTGTTCTAGAACGCAGCAATAATGGTTTCGTGGTCGCCCAAGAAGACCTTAGGATTAGAGGGGCTGGTGATTTTCTTGGGGTCAAACAATCTGGACTCCCAGAGTCTGCACTCAAAGGGCTTGCAGATCATGGAGACATATTAGAGATGGCTAGAAAAGCAGCCAAAGGACTTATCGAATCTAATTTCGAACTTCAGGGCTATGAGCTACTAGCCCGCAAACTCAGTCGCAATAACTATCTTGGGGCTATACTTGGTGGATAATCTATCAGAGTAACTTAGCTCGGTGCTTTTAGGCATCGCCAGATCCTCTGCTTGGACCTACAATGCAGATGCGGTGTGAGACAGCGAGCGTAAGCGAGCTAGGATCACGGCGCAGATGCTAGGCATGCGAGCCCGAGCAAGCGGAGCGTATATGAGACATACGAGAGCATTGCGAGGGCGAAGCATAACAACGCAGATGCGGTGTGAGACAGCGAGCGTAACTTGGCTCGGTGCTTTTAGGCATTGCCCAGATCCTCTGCTTGCGCTTGCAGAGCTACAGCCTTAGTTGACTCTATACAAGCTGCACGGCCGTTTGCTTCGCAAACAGCACCCGGCAGCTCTTC
>CAZASO010000095.1:0-2995 GCA_964487825.1 uncultured Gammaproteobacteria bacterium | reverse complement strand
GATGCTGGAATTAAGGATGAAAAATTATGGGAGATGGTAGTAGTGTAGTAGGTCTCCAACCAAGTAGTAACCCTAGTCCAGTAGTAGCTAGTAGACAAAGCATGGTAAGACCTAGAACTGCCATCTGGGGCTTGGATCAAAACAAAACACCAGAACAATTATTACAAAACCCAAGTCTACGCAGACACTTCAGGCTGCTAGAACAAATGAACCCCAAGTCTGAAGAATTCAAAAAAGAACTCAGAGATCCTAGAATAAAAGAGCTCTATGTTTACTATAGAAAATCTTGCAAAAATGGCAATTTAAAACCACTCAGCCCTAGAGGATTACGCTGGGTTGCAATCAACTCTGATGTTTATGTCGAAGTAAACTCCAATACCGCTCGGGAACTGGATTTGGCTAAGGCAAAGATAACGAAGGCGCGAGCAGATTTTGATCCAAAATATACTGATTTAAAAAAGGTCACTAAACAAATAAAAGAAATAAAGGCTACAGGGGTTGAGCCCAGTAACCACCTAATTAATAAAGAAAAAATTCTAACACAAAGCACGGAGCAAGCTCGTGCAGAAACTCTCCGCGTCTATGCTGGCATAATATCCAATTCAAGTAATATTTATATGTTCGCAAGAGATCAGATCAAGGATCGGCAAATACAAGTCATAGATAGTACTTTCCCAACAATGCAAGTCAGCAAGGAAGTAGAAAGAGACCTGGGATCTACTATAGAAGCGCTTTACAGCATCGTGCATGAAGAAGAACGCTTTGGTGCTTGGTCTATATTATTAAAACCCAAAACTAATAATCCTCGCTTATATAATGTGGAAGCTGAATTACGCAGAGAATATATACGCAGATCTTGTAGTTCAGTAGAGAGCTTAGATAAAGCCTGTCAGCCAAAGGCTTTTGAGGAAGTTCAAAACAAATTCAGACCTTTTGTAAAAGCTTTATTAGCCAAAAATCCTAAGGCAGTCCAAACTTTACGCCACGCCAAAAAGCAGGGAGAGAATGAGTTTTTAGAGTTTCTTCGGAGGGAGGCAAAGAAGATCACGATAGAGGGGGCGGGGGCGCAGGCACAACCGGTGTCGCCACGAGTGGTTCCCGCCGTGAGGACTCTGCAGCACTCAATGCTGGCGACGCCATCACGCCGGGAGAAGAGACAGGAGTAGTTGCTTCTGGAGCATACAAGTTCTTAGCAGCTCGATAAAGCAAAACCATGCCATGATTATGCTCTTCGGCTAAAGCTTCATCTGTTGCATTAAAAATCATAGTTTTAAGATAGTCACTCAGCCTAGTCCGCCCATCAGCAGTAGCATCTAGCCTAGTTTTACCATGCAGCAAACGCTGTAACAAACTATTTAACTTAGATAGTTCTTGTCGCTTACTAGCATCATCTGTAGCAGCCTGAAATTTTATGATTTGCTGATTGATTTTATAAACAGCAAGCTCAAACTCTTGTTTGGTTGCAAGACTCATCTTGTCTGGGAAAATCTTAGATCCAGAATCGTGAGTAGGGTTAGACGCAGATGCCTCCAAAGGCACTCCAGTAGTGCTTTTAGCCAACTCTTTGTAAGCTGCATAAGTTTTTTTATGGTCTTCTGGAATGTTCTTGGAGCCATCTAAATACCAATCTCCGTATAAGCGTCTTAGGGCAAAATCTTTAATCAGAACTGCTGGGATTTCAACTCCACCTCTGAGAGATTGAATCTTTTGGAGACCATTCGCAACATCTCTATTAAATTTAGATTTCAGACTATTGCAGAAGCTGTTCATAGCCCGCTTCTGCTCCGCATTCAATGAGAATATCCCCATAATGATATACAGCGATTACAAAAATCTAAAAGTGACAAGAATTTAAGGGTAAACACCTAAGGGTGCTGCTACGCCTTCTTGTCCTTAGCACAGGATTCAATCACAGACAGGGTTTTAGCTGGGTCTGCTTTTTCGTTTTGATTCATTAAGAGATATGTCATTGCTGCTAATTTTCCGTCTGGTGTGTTAATAGCCTCTTTGGCAAGATTGTCATTATGAGCAACTCTTTGATTGTGCTCAGCATAAAAAGCTCGTGATCGTATTCTGTTTTGCTCTTTAACTTGTTCTACAATTCCATCTAACTGCTGTCCACCTGCTTCGGAATTGTTATTAGTGCCATCTAATTGACTTAACATCGCAAGGAACATCCTCCACTCTCTAGATTCCTCTACCTTCCTTATTACACTAGATTCTTGAGCTTGCTGGTATAGATCAAACAGTTGCGGGTTCTCTATTTTAACTAACCCACTAATTCTGTAATATTCTCCCTGAGGAGAATCATTTAACTCTTGTGCTTTTAGGTATAGAGTCATGTTCAAGGCTGCTCTTTGAGATTGTGTAAGCCCTTTGTTAGCATCTAGCTCCGCCACCAAAGTATTAAACCGTTTTTTATTAGTCTCTGGGTCTTGCTTCGGGCCTATCTCCGCGAAACGCAATCCCCAAGAGCCGGGAATAGCTTTATCTAAAGCCAAAAGAAGTTTAGAGAAGTCTTGGTCTTTAGTTACAACGACAGTGCGCTGTTGCTCAGTACTTGCTTGGACACCACTAGGCAAAGAACTTTGATAATCACTAAAACCTGCGTCTTCACTAAAAAAGACTTGCGCCCTAGTAGTTTGTACTGAGTGTTTAGGTCGAAGCTCTATCTTCCCGCCAAAACTATCACGAGACTGTTCTATTGTTTTACTAGCGGAAAGCTCTGTCCTAATAGTCACCTTGGGAGATGGGTCTACAAAAATACTAGGGTCTATTTTGAAATTAGCCATCTCTCTCAGGAGACCTAATTTAGGTTAAAGGTTGGTTAAGAAGGCTGTGCTAAAAAACAAAATTTGGAAGGTCATTACCAAAGCGTGGGGGGTTTCACCTAGTCCTTTAACTGCCTCTCAATGGCTCGGACAGCTATCGCCCAATCTCTATGTCGCCCACCTTCACATCTCACGAAATCTATTACTCTTGGACTAGGTTCAGC
>CAZASO010000094.1:0-3059 GCA_964487825.1 uncultured Gammaproteobacteria bacterium | reverse complement strand
ATCTACTGCACTGATCCAAGCAGGTGCTAATGTCCTAGTCGCTGGCTCTGCTATATACAAAGCCGCAGATATCAAAGCCGCTATTAGCGCTTTGCGTGGAAGCAAAAAAACGACTTAAGAAAATATTATGATAGACTTGTTTGGGAATGTCTTCTCTCTTGACTATGTATAATCCTGCTGTTTTACTTGAAAGTTTTGCTCGCTGTAGTAAAAACGGTTTTGTCGCCTCTAATAATCGAGGTGAGATAACTTACTTCAGCCCTATTATGACCGAACTTACTGGTTGGCATGAAGCTGAAGTTCTAGGTAAACAGACTGATACTGTTTATAACATCACAGAAAAAGCTAATTTCGAGCATGATTTTGATATTTTGGTACAACCGGGACTACTGTTTAGTCGTGATGGCAAAAAAACTAATTTTCAAGTTAGAAGAGCCAAAATTATCACTGAATCTGGCGAAGCTAACGGTGAATTAGTAATTTTTATTACCGAACAATATTCCAAAGATGCTGGCAAAATCCAATCCGATTTCGTCAGCACTGTCTCTCATGAATTACGCACTCCTATTACCAGTATCAAAGGTTTTGCAGCAACATTACTACATCACAAAAACAATCTAGAACCAGAAAAACGAGATCGCTATGTAAAAGTTATCAAAGAACAAGCCGAAAGGTTACAGAGACTCATAGAAGATCTTCTGGCTGTATCCCGCTTGGAGAGCCGTAAACTACAGATAGTCGTTCAGCCTCTAGACATCAAACGCATAATAGACAATGTCGCTATTATCGTAGAGTCCAAGCACAATAGCTCACATCAAATCAAAATTAACGCCCCTAATAAAATTTCACCTATCTGGGCGGATCCAGACAGAGTAGAACAAATCCTAACCAATATGGTGGATAACGCTGTCAAATATTCTCCTTCTACAAATAAAGTGGAAGTAGATATTTCTGAAGTAGAAGTAGATCTCTGCAAACTCGCTGAGGAAGCGGGTAATAAGGATTTCGGCGGCAGCCCTAGTCCTCTCAAATGTCAGCAACAAAAAATGGTTCTAGTTGAAGTTAAAGATTTCGGTATAGGTATTGAGACTAAAGACCTATGCAAAATCTTTAATAAATTTAGTCGTCTTGATAATGTACTTACTCGCAAAACTGAAGGAACCGGGCTCGGGCTTTTTATTAGCAAATCTCTAGCTCGCTTATTAGGCGGAGATTTACAGGTGCGTAGCAAGAAAGGTGAGACAGTGTTTAGTCTGTATCTAGCTACCGAGGAGTCCAATAGTAAACCATGGTGGGGCTAAATCCAAGAACTTACCTAGCTTACATACATCCTCTGGGATCCAACAATGCTCTAGACAAAAATAACGAGGAGTTCAGTGTGCGCTGTTTCCCTCAGCATATCGAACTACTAGACATCATTCTGGAACCGGGTTCTGAGCCTCTGGATATTTTTGATGAGGTGATACTAAAGAACCTTCCTCCTATGCTTTTTATAGATGAAGAGATCTTTGCTAATCACGAGTTCAAACTATCTTCTTATAGGAGCAGTAAGTATGACCCAGTGATATATATCCTGCTGAATTGTAGTGATGCCGAAGTAGACCACTCCAAAAATATCGCTTATATGCGCAAAGGTGCTGATGTCATCTTGAGCAACAATACGACAGCCGAAGAAATCTTCCTTAAATCCCTCGCAACTCTAAGGCGCAAAAACATACTGGAACTCAATCTCCTAACAGAATTGCCGAGTATTAACCGCACGCATTTTATTCTGAGACACTGTATCGAAAATCTCAACAACTGGTCTGTTCTACATATAGATACTCTAGGCTTCAAAAGCTACAACAGTATGTATGGCATCAGTAAGGGTGATAATGTTATCAAAGAAATAGCCAGCTTGCTCAAAACCTGTTGCAGAGAGGCTTCTGTCGGAGAAGTTTATTTGGGACATTTGGGCAGAGATAATTTTGTGATAGTTTGCGACCCACTTGCTAGCAACAAACTCATGGAAAATATCCTAGAGAGTTTTCCTAAGATACTCTCTAGCCTCTACAAAGATACTGATTATCAGAATGGTTACATAGTATCTGCTGGTCCGCATCGTATTCGCCGCCGTGAGAGACTTCTAAGACTCAATATCGGACTGTGTTCTAGCCATGACCGTAGCTATGTCTCCAGCTCAGACATAATAGAACAAGCCATACAAAACAAAAAATCTTCAAGTACCAGAAATAAAAAAATCCTTATCCTTGAAGATGATATTGATTTTGCTCAGTTGGTTGCTGAAACCTTTATACTAGAAGGCTTTGACGCTAGAGTCTCAGAAGGCTTAGACGCTCTCATCCAAGAAGTCGAAGAATTCGAACCAATTATTCTTATACTTGAAGCCAAAAAACTGGGGCTCGAACGCTTTCAGGCACTCTGTACTAAGCTCAATCAATACAAAGAAAAATTTGGACTCAAAGTTTTGGTGGCGACAGACATCCCCGGCTATAATAATTTTCTTTCTGCTGGAGCAGATATATATTTGCCTAAACCCTATGACCTTGAAGTTCTCTTCAAAGAAGCTCGTCGCCTGCGTTATAGCGGGGCATGATAGAATGGATTTGTTACGAAATCGTCAGTATATGGCAGGTGTCGCCAAGTGGTTAAGGCACCGGGTTGTGGTTCCGGTACTCGCGGGTTCAAGTCCCGTCATCTGCCCCATTTTCAATAAGTAGACGTTCAGAGGCACTTTGATTCTCAACCACGCGTGTTTTGAGGGTGGCGAACCTTGAATCTAGTATCCAACCTCTATCCACAGCATCTCTTACAAGTCGGAATGGTTTTACCAGTTCTACCCGACATTCCGCACATCAATTAGCTAATTGATATATTTTCAGGTATGAACACCCAAGCAGGGTAAGGATTTTACGGTGTAGATCTTCGAGATTGAACCCAATCGACCACAAACCTATACCTTTCAACCAAAAATACACTAAAAAAGCTATCCTTTTTAGCATAAATCTTGGTAAAATTCAGATTATGTGGCGTTTAGTTGAAACTGAACTAGAAAAATG
>CAZASO010000093.1:0-3210 GCA_964487825.1 uncultured Gammaproteobacteria bacterium | reverse complement strand
TAGAACCGTAACCACCACCTACTGCTACCGAGTCTGCTGCCACACTGCTACTAGCGGTAACAGCACCAGTTAGCGTAGAAGTACCATCAATAGTGAGGTTGCTGTTAGACTGTATCGCACCAGCCGCACTGATACTCACTCCCGTAGAACCATAGCCGCCACCCACATTCAAAGAATCTCCATTAATGTGGCCTGTCGTAATGATATGGTCATTATCGAAACTCACAGAGCCAGTATCACTCACTAAAGCGAAACCATTAACATCCAAATTCGCACTTAAATCTGGATCCGTATCTGTTGCAATATCAATACCAAGACTAGTAGGCACAACCCATGAAGCAAGACCACTAGCATCAGAGCTTAGGATCTTGTTAGCACCGGGGTTTCCGCCTTCTATCATAATAGTTCCATTAACATGAAGTTTTGCACTAGGAGTCGTATCGCCCACCCCAACATTCGCAGAAGAATCAACAAAAACCACATCCAGTACTGAACCACCATTAGCTGTTAATGCATGTGGTTTTTTGGTTGGGTCATAAGTGGCCAATGCTAGTTGTTGAAAACATAGCAAGAGCAGAGAAAACACTAGAAGACGAGCGAGTCTTTCCATAAAAATTACCTTCATATATGCTGTTCCCTGTCTAAAAAGCCAAGGCTATCCATCAAATGGTTGAGAAATACAACTTAGAGAGATGCGCTTGCTAAAATCCTTTTCATGAAGTCAAGCGAAGAAACGCCCCCCAAGCTCAAGCTAGAGCAAATAGTGGAGATTCCTCTATCTAGTCCAGACTACCCTAAGAGCCTAAAACAACTTGCGATAAAACCAGCACGCCTCTACTGCAAAGGTAATATCAAACTGCTGCAACAGATAGATCGCAATATCTCTATAGTTGGAACTAGGCGAGCTTCCATCTACGGTAAAACTTGCACGGAGATGCTGGTTCACGCTCTATCTAACTATGAAGCAAACATTGTTAGTGGTATGGCTTTTGGAATAGATAGTGCTGCTCACTATGCCGCTCTTAGTTTGGCTCTACCTACTATTGCGGTTCTAGGTGCTGGGCTACTTACTACAGACCTTTGCTCTAATCCTCTCTACCACAAGATCCTAGAACAAGATGGTTTATTAGTCTCTGAATACGAACCTTATTACCCAGCTCAAAAATGGACATTCAGAGATAGGAATCGTATTATAAGCGCTCTGAGTTTCGCAACAGTCGTCGTAGAAGCACCTTGCAATAGCGGTGCTCTTATTACTGTAGAATATAGTCGGCTACTCAATAGATCAATCTATGCTATGACAGGAGATATTACAAAACCAAATCTTGTCGGTAATCTTAATTTAATTAATGGAGAGCTTGCTCAACCAATATTTTCAAGTAAACTCTGGGCTAATAGTCTCAAACTCAATCCTAGAGGGACAAACAAGACCTTCTCTACAACACCCTCTTTATCCAGCGAAATCTTAGAATTTATAGGCCCTGAGCCCATTAGCTTAGATCGTTTATTGCAAGTCAGCAATCGCAATATAGGTGAGCTATCTAGCGAACTTAGTAAATTAGTCAGTAAAGGTTATATACGCAAAATTTTTGGACAACAATATATTCGATCTGAACTTAATTAGACAGGGGACGTAAGTGAGCTAGGATCACGGCGCAGATGCGGCGTGAAGCAGCGAGCATACTAAACACCAAAAGTCTTGGCAAACAAATCTTTATAAGCTCTAGTGCCTTCACTCTCAGACTCAACACGACAATTGACTGAAGCAAAAATAAAAACCCCATTGCCAACCCGTTCCTGAGTGCCATCCATGGCATAAGTAGCACCACTAACAAAATCCAAAACTCGCATAGAAGTCTCTGGGTCTAATTGTTGTAAATTAACAATGACCGATTTACGCTGCTTGAGATGATTAACTATCTCAACAGCCTCATCAAAAGACCTAGGCTCTACGACCACAATATTCACTGCCGCAGTATTGCTAATAACTTGTAGAGGAGAACGAATCGACTCTTCAGGAGAGACTTTCGGAGGAGCAAAAAAATCTGCAGGCTCACCAGCAAAATGTCCTTCTTTTTGTCCACCGAAACCAAACTTACCAAATATATTACTCATAGCTGTTTCTACACTTAAACTATCACCTTTTCTAGAATTTTTCTCTTGGAGTTTCTCTAATTTTTGCTTAATAACCGGAGTAGGGTTAGGGATAGCATAAGTATCTCCGATTTTATAGAGACCATCAAAGCCCTCAACAAGTTTATTTTCTTCTGGGCCAAGCCAGAATCTTTGAAAATCTAAATCTCTGTTATGTGCGTTCACTTCAGTTTTATTTAACTACAAAAACTTAATTTTGGCCATGGCCCAAACTAAATTTTCAAGAGTTTCTCCCCAAAAAGAACTCTACCTAACCTAAGCATAGTCGCAGCTTGCTTAATCGCCAAGTGGTAATCATTAGACATACCCATAGATAGTTCTGTAAGCGGATATTGGTAGCTTTCCTCTAGCTGAAACTTTAGTTCCCGAACTTGCCGAAAAACCTCTTCTGTCTCTTGAGCAGGTTTAGAACAAAAAGCTGCCATAGTCATAAGACCTCTGACTTTCAAGCCTGCTAGACCCAAAATCTCATTATAGTCTTTCTTTATTTGCTCTAAGCTGAAACCTGTTTTACTAAGCTCTCCGCTAATATTCACTTGCAATAAGACGGATTGTCTCAGCCCCAACTCTAGACAGCGCTTTGAGATTAGCTTTGCAAGCTCCAAAGAATCTATGGACTGTATTAAATAAAATTTAGCTAGAATTTTATTGATTTTGTTTTTCTGTAAATGTCCGCAAAAATGCCAACGAGCTTCTGGCATACTAGTTCCACACCTATTTATCCGCTCCAAGGCTGCCTGTACATAGTTCTCAGCAAAATCTCTAAGCCCCAAATCATAAAGCTCCTGAATCTGCTCATCACTAGCATATTTGGTCATAGCAACAATACTTACTCTGTGCTCTGTTAATTGAGAAAGTATGGCTTGATAATTAAAGCTAACTTGACTCATGTTTCGTAACAAGTCTATCAGTTACAGTCTCCTTACAAGCCTTAGAGCCTATCCGAAAATTGCACTCCTCTTGAAAAGCTGAACTGTTGCAGCAATTTGTAAAAAAGCAAGAAAGCTTTCATATGATTTTGCGTAACAAGTTTTAACTGCTCTAAAATTGTTCAGC
>CAZASO010000092.1:0-3248 GCA_964487825.1 uncultured Gammaproteobacteria bacterium | reverse complement strand
CTGTAGCTCTGCAAGCGCAAGCAGAGGATCTGGGCGATGCCGAAAGCGCCGAGCCATGGTCGCTAGCTCTCTCGACTCTTTGCTAATCTGCGCTAGTACTCACTGCCTTGCGCCGCGGACTATGACGGATGTCGCCTCAAAACTGCGTTTCCAGCGCATCCTTAGGTGTTTGCCACTATCTCTGGGATACGCACTATAAGCTCATGAGTGTAATCTATCATCACTTGGCTCAGCCAAGCACCAAAAATCAAGAAGCTTACAATCAGCACTAGAAGTTTAGGAACGAAGGTTAGAGTTTGCTCACTGATTTGAGTAACGGCTTGAAAAAGACTAATCGCTATTCCTATGATGAGCCCGGGGAGCAGTATTGGCAAAGACAGTAGACCAGTGATAAACAAAGCTTTGTTTACTAATTCTAGAAATAAAGACAAGCTCATTTAGCTAACCACCTTGAAACTATTTACTAAGCCTTCGCAGAGTATGCTCCAACCATCTACCAGAACAAACAGAATAATCTTGAAAGGTAGGGACAGGGTCGTGGGGGGTAAGAACATAAGTCCTACTGAAACCAAAGCACTAGAGACTAATAAGTCTATGATCACGAAAGGTAAGAAAAGCATGAAACCTATTTGGAATGCGGCTTTCAGCTCACCTAACATAAAAGCTATGGTCAATAAATGTAAAGGAACCTGATCTGGACTATCTAGTTTTTCTTTAATTTTACCTAGTTTGAGAGCAGTTTTGAGTTCTGCTTCTTTGGTCTGAGCTAGCATAAAAGATCTAAGAGGACGGATCGCTCTATCTAAAAATTGTTCTTGATTGATTTGCAGTTTAACGAAGGGCTGGATAGCCTCGTTATTGATGCGAGTGAAGGTGGGTTGCATGATCAAAAAAGTTAGCAGTAGTGAAAGTGAGATGAGGACTTGAGTTGGAGGCAGTTGACCTACACCCATAGCTTGCCTGAGTATGGAGAAGACTATAACCAATCTCACAAAACTAGTGGTCATGAGTAATATAGATGGAGCGACACTAAGGATGCTCAATAGTATTAAGAGCTGAATGCCAGTTTCAGTGCCAGAGCCAGCTCCGCCAAGCTCTAGCCTCAGTCCAGCAGCATAGCAGGGCTTGAGGAAGCCCAAGACCCAAAAACTCAAAATTATCAAACCGTGTCTAAGCACTAAGCTTATACTAACGCTTAAGAGCTTATTCGCAAAGTATGCTCGAAGGTTTTGCTTGCCTTGTTATTCTTCATCCTTGCAACGCAGGCTTATATAATAGACTTGTTATGAAATGGCTTTTTTGTCCATCTGCGTTGTTGAAGCCTAGTGAACTTGTATGTCTTTGCGCAAATTAATTTATCGCAAGGGGGCTATTGGTGATATAGTCCACTGTCTGCCTGCCTTGCAGCTATTGCGCCGGCGAGAGCCGGACACTCGCATAGATATGATAGTAGGTAGCTCTGAGCTAGCTTCTATGCTAGAAGCAGGGGCTCCTTATATAGACCATGTATATGTCTCTAGTCCAAAACTTAAGGACACTATAGGTCTAGAAGCCAGTCTTAGAGAAGATCCTATAGATGAGTTTATTTATTTACATAGTAATTTTTGGAAGGCTCATTATTGGCAGCAGACTTTTATTAAAGCTCGTCGCATTACTACTTACCGTAAGGATACCAATCTGGGGGCTCGTGAGAATTTCGCTTGGACTTTGTTCCCAGATTTGCGTGAACAATTACTTGCTAAGCAGTACAGCAAGGAGATTTTCTCCATCTTGGATTACAAATGTCTAGAAGCCGTACCCAGATTGACTCCTAGACCGTATCTGTGTTTGGTTCCCGGTGTGGGTGGACACAGGCCCACTCGTGCCTATCCTTTGGATTATTGGTTAGAGCTAATAGCAGAGCTTCTGCGCAAAACAGATCTGGATATTTATATTTTGGGTGGACCTGATGAAGAACATTTGGCTCATGAGTTATTTATTGCTTTGACGGCTGAATCCAAATCTCTGAGGGCGGAATATGAGCGCAAAGATTTGACTAGCCCCAATCCCGCTCCTGAAGAACGATTAGTGAATATGATAGGCAAGACTTCTTTAGTAGAACTTTTGTCTATTTTGGCTGGATCTCGTTTGGTGCTTGCAGGAGATACTGGACTCTTGCATATAGCAAGTGCTCTAGGGAGGCCCAGTGTTTCCGTTTACACTGTTACTAGTGAACTGAGGACTGGACCTCATTCACCTTTGGCGACGGTTCTGCGCTCACATTCCTGTGCTTGTAATCCCAGTTTTTGCAATAAAGGCAACGAACAAAAACACTGTAGTCAAATATCCAAGGGTTATGCTAGCTGTGTTTGGGATATCACTAGCGCAGAGTTAGCCCAAAAGTGTTATGATGGGCTGAAAGCCAGATGCTAAGCGGCTTGTATCTATGTTCCAAGAAGACAAAACCGAAGAAATCATCAAAGACTTACGCAGAAAGGGTTTCAGGCTGACCCCTCAGCGAGAATTGATTATGCGTATCTTCCAAGAACAAGACGACAAACACCTTAGCGCCGAAGATGTTTACGAAGCCCTCAATCGCAGAGGAGAACAGATTAGTTTGGCTACTACATATCGTACTCTCCGTATGCTTTTAGAGATGGGTGTACTTAGAGAATTGGATTTCGCTGAATCTCATAAACACTATGAGCTAGTAGACCCAGAAGCCGCTCCCCATCACCATATTATTTGCCTCAACTGTAACAAGACCATAGAATTTGAAGAAGAAGAAATCAATCGTCTCGGAGAGCTTATCGCCAAAAAATACAATGTAGAAGTTGTAGATATGCAGTTCCAGATCTTCGCTAACTGCTTGGACCCTGAGCATGTTGGGACCAAACAATCTAAGCATAGGCAGTAGCTGAGCCGGCAATGCAGATGCGGCGTGAGGCAGCGAGCACAAGCGAGCTAGGATTGCAGCTCAGATGCAAGGCGCAGGTGCTAGGCATGCGAGCCCGAGCAAGCGGAGCGTATATGAGACATACGAGAGCATTGCGAGGGTGAAGCATAACACAGCAGATGAGTCGCAAGGCAGCGAGCGTAAGCTTAGCTCTTGCTCTTAGCCTAGGCTCGAGCTGGCTTCGCACAAGCGCAGTTAAGCTCATCACCTCATCGCTAACGCGCCCATTTGGCTCGGCATACCAGTTGTAGGCTAGAGGACTATGCGCTCACACTTTAGGCATCGACCCAGTACGGGTGCGAAGCGCTTGCAG
>CAZASO010000091.1:0-3468 GCA_964487825.1 uncultured Gammaproteobacteria bacterium | reverse complement strand
GCAGCAGCTCCGAATCCAATCGCTTAAAGCCTGATGGGGACTACCACAGACAAATAGTCTTCTATAAGCTGCTTGCAGACCTAGATCCCAAATTCAAATACAAAGTCAAGCAAGGTCAAGTGGATTTCATCCAAATGGACAAGAAATTAGATCGTTTTATAAAAGCTAATATCCATATCAGTGATGAAGATCTTAGCAATCTACAAAAGACCATTATTGAGACTGACCAAAACATCAAAGCTCTACGCTTTGAGCAAACTACTGAATTAGAGCATTGTAATAAATGTGCCTTTAGGCTAGTCTGCCACGGAGAATAGGCTTGTTATGAAATGGCTTTTTTGTCCATCTGCGTAGACAAGTCTGTCTTAAATTCATACTGTATTTGGTGACTAAGATGTCTAATTAATAGCTTTAGAGTCCCGCCTAGGTCTGGATAATCTAACTGCTCAGATCCACTCTGGGACTGGCTTTGCTCATCAAGATCCCAAAGCTTAAATTCAGAATTAGCCTCCAATAACCTAAGTATTCTATAAGTCTCTGCACTTAAATCTAGAATATGATTTTGGTAAGGATTCTCTAATAAATAGTCTGCGTACGCTTGACTACTAACTATAGCTCCATTGTGTAAATCAAAATATTTCGGTGTCTGATTAGTCTGGCGTTCTCTTTGGCTGAGAGCGCAGACATGCAAATCTGGTCTATATCCGAGATAATCTATCATAGACCAAAGAAAACTCACAGCCATCAAAGCTAGATATTGACTGGGTTTGGGCTTAGCACTGCGGGCTTGTTGTTCTAAAGCCTGAAGATGCCCAAAAACTATCTGAAAAGGACGCTGATAACTATGATTAGATACTGCTATCTGAGCAAGAAGTTCCAGCATAAAATAAGCAAGATAGATAGCATCTAAGTCTTTTTGTAAATATAAAAATCCCTCTATAAGTTGCGCTTGAAGTATCACATCTAGATTGCGACCTTTGACTAATTGAAAATCACAATAATTGAGAATCTGAGTTTTAGCAGCAAAAGGACTACTAGCTTTAGCTGCGCCCTTGGCTATAGCTCTGAGTGGCCCTTGATCTGGACTATAAAGAAACAGCAACCTATCATCTTCAGCAAATTTGCTGGTTTTGAGAACTAAAGCTTTACTATTGTACTCAAACAAACTACCAAACCCCCAGAGACATGCCCCCAGCAGCATTATAATAATGTTCTAATATCTGTTTATAGCCCCAACCTCTCTCTGCAAGGCTACGAGCCCCATGCTGAGACATTCCTATACCATGCCCGAAACCTTGGCCCTTAAAAATATATTTGGAGCCTATCTGCAAAGTCTCACCAGCATCTTGAGTAGGATCACAAGACACATCAAAATATGTACTAGGCAAAGCCAGCTTATGCCTCAATTCTTCAGCAGTTAAATACTTGCAGTGATTTTTTTGTCTATCTGCCTTGTTAGCCTGATCAGCAGCAGTCCTCAGCCCTGAAGCACATACTTGGATCTTAGTAGCACGCCCTTCAGCTGAACGCTGAAACACTGTTACAGAGTGGATTTGACCCAAACGAAGATCTTGCAGTTTAGTATTAAGCTCTTCTTTACTAAACCCTCTAGTCCAAGATTTATAATTAGAAGTCCCCGGATAATCTTCTACAGCCAGTAGATAAGGTCTATAAGACAAACCCCACACATCTACAGGATTAGAACTATAAGATCCAGCACTACTACTATAATAAGCGTCTATATAATTAGAATGCTTATCTCTCATGACTTGGGATCTAGTCTCCTCTACCGCTCTACGACTGGCTTCTGTCTCAGCAGCATAACCCAGATACATTTGATCTGCGACACTAGATTTTAGAGTTTTTTTTTAGTCAGCGCAGAGGCTGTATAAGTACGAGCACAAACCGCTTGAGTCTTCAAAGCCTCTAGGGGCCAGCTACTCGGCATTTCACTAGCAACGACAGATTTGAGATAGTCTTCGACATCTATATGATTAATGATAGACATAGTACTCTCTCCTACACTAAACTCTAGGTCTCCTCTGTATATAGCCGTTCTCTTCAAAGCTGCTCCAGTAATAGTAAACAAAGACTCTGAGCTTTTGTGCCTGAAATAAACCTTCTGTAAACTCCGCTCAGCCCCTAAAACAGTAAGTAAGAGCTTATGCGTCCCTGAAGCCGCCTGCCTAAGAGTGATAGTAGTATTAGCGGGCAGTTCATAAATAATCTGAGAAGCATCTAATATCTCATAAGGCTCTGATGAACTTAGCGTAAGTTCTGATAAGCCCTCCAGAATATAGACTCCAAGCTTAGGCAATGGCTGGGTTTGAGCACTTAGGCTAAAACTTAAGTATAAGAGAATTAAAAGTCCTGTTAGACGATTTAGCAATAGGTCTCTTAACATTTTTCTAAAAACATACCCTATCTCAACATTAACATTAAATCCTCTTCACTTAAAACAGGAACCCCTAATTGAATAGCTTTATCATATTTGGAGCCGGGGTTTTCTCCACAAAGAACGAAACTGGTTTTAGCCGAGACACTGCTACTAATCTTAGCTCCATTAGCTTTGAGTAAATCTTCATAATAAGTCCTACTCTGACTTAAGGTCCCTGTAATCACAAAAGTCTTATTAGAGAGTTTATCCCCTAGAACCTTGGTCTCTGTCTTCTGTATGTTCAGGATATGAGGCTGAGCTTTGAGGACAGTATATATCTCTTCAGCCACTTCACTACGAAAATAATTTACAAGAGATTCTATAATTTTGGGACCCAAACCATCTATGCGCAAAAGTGCTTGGCCAGAGCTTTCTAGACACTCTGTTCTCAGCTCATCAATACTAGAATAATAAGCCGCAATAAGTTCAGCGACCGTAGCCCCTATATGCCTAATCCCTAGAGCAAAAAGAAACTTCGCAAAAGTCCTAGAACGACTAAGCTCTATGGATTCTAATAAATTCTGGACGGATTTATCCCCCATACGCTCAAGGCTCAAAAGCTGATCAGCATTGAGTTTGTAGATATCCATCGGACTAGCGATCAATCGCCTAGCCAGCAACTGCTCTACTAGAGCGGGTCCTAGCCCTTCGATATTCATAGCAGCCTTAGAACACCAGTGTTCTATACGCCTCTGTATCTGAGCAGGACAAGAAGCTATATTCGTACATCTCAAAACAGCCTCTTCTTTCTCGGTCTCTGAGCCGCATACAGGACACTGCTCTGGACTGATGATCTCCCTAGTATCTTTGTTGCGTTTATCAAGATGCACTTCTATAAGTTCTGGTATGATCTCACCTGCTTTGCGCACAGAAACGAAATCCCCTATACGCAAATCCAGTCTGGCTATCTGATCAAAATTGTGCAAACTAGCGCGCTTAACTGTAGTCCCTGCAAGCTGCACTGGGACTAGGTTTGCGACAGGGGTAATAGCACCAGTGCGACCTACTTCGTATTCCACAGCAAGAACTTG
>CAZASO010000090.1:0-3469 GCA_964487825.1 uncultured Gammaproteobacteria bacterium | reverse complement strand
CTAACTACGCTTCATTATTCCAAGGATAGGCTTTTTATAATATACTGAATTTAATCCTTGTGAAATTAATGACGGATAAAGACCCTATATACGAAGTTGAGGAAGACCAAGAGGATGAACCCGAGGAGCTGACTAAACCTGAGTTGGCTCGCCAGATGCAGATTATGCTCGCTGAATATAAGCGCAGCAAAGATAAAAAAACTCGGGACAAAATTGTTAAGGCGAACTTCATACTAGTCAAAAAAATAGCCCATGGTCTTGCTAGAAGAAGTACTGACCCTGTAGAAGATTTGATTCAGATAGGATCTATTGGTCTTATCAAAGCAGTAGACTATTTTGATCCAGAAGCCGGAGCCAAATTCACGACTTACGCCACTCACCTTATTACAGGAGAGATCAGGCATTATCTAAGAGACAAAACCTCTATGATCCGCGCCCCAAGGGAGCTTCAGGAGTTAAGTTTTAGAATCAATCGCATAGTGCATCGCCTCAGAGTAGAGCTGGGTAGAGATCCTAGTAATGTGGAGGTAGCTGAAGTCCTCCAAGATGTTAAACCACATAAAATCCAAGAAGCTTTTGAGGTGGATAGACGCAGGACTTTAGTTTCTTTGGATCAGGGGCTTAGTAATAATTCAGCTAACGAAAATGACACTTATCTCGTAGACACACTTATGGATTTGCGCGAACATAAACGCCGTGATGCTCGTGAAGATTTTATGGTTGTCAAAGATCTTATAGATCAATTAAGGCCTAATCTTAGAGAGATTATTGATTTGATTTATTTTCAGGACATTCCTCAAGCTGATGTTGCCAATTTGCTTGGCATATCTCAGATGCAAGTCAGTCGCAGACTCAAAAAAGCAACAGCAGCTCTTCAAGATTTAATCTCGGGTGCTGGTCGTAATGAAAAAAAACGCAAAAGCTCTAGTGCTTCTTCAAGTCCAGTCGTTAGCACACTTGGCCCCAAAGTTAGCAAAACTACTAACAACAAAAAAGCCTCACGATCCAGTCTGGGTGCTAAACTAGAAGCTCAGAAGCGAAAAGGAAACAACTAGTGGCGGCTCAGAATACTACATCTCAAGGACAGCTTAAGGATGCTGAGAGTATTCTTGCGGATATAGCTATCACTGCTGAGCTTGCAGATTATAGCCCGATTAAGGGTTGTATGATTATCAGACCTTATGGTTATGCGCTTTGGGAGAATATCAGAGATGTTCTAGATCGCATGATCAAAGACACTGGACACGAGAACGCTTATTTCCCTTTGCTTATACCAGAAAGTTTCCTCCAAAAAGAAGCTGAGCATGTAGAGGGTTTTGCGCCTGAGTGTGCCTTGGTAACTCATGCTGGAGGCAAAGAGCTTTCAGAAAAATATGTCATAAGACCTACATCTGAAACTATCATTAATCACATGTTCTCCAAATGGGTGAACTCTTATCGGGACCTACCTCTAAAACTCAATCAGTGGGCGAATGTTATGCGTTGGGAAATGCGTACTAGATTATTTCTTAGGACTTCTGAGTTTCTTTGGCAAGAAGGACATACCTGTCATGCTAGTCACGAAGAAGCCGAGGAAGAAGTCCTCAAAATGTTAGAAGTTTATAGAGTACTTATGGAGGACTATCTGGCTATACCTGTGGAATTAGGCTCCAAGACCGAGTCTGAGCGTTTTGCTGGTGCAGATATGACCTATAGTATGGAGGCTTTGATGCGAGACGGCAAAGCCCTTCAAGCTGGTACTTCTCATAATTTAGGACAAAATTTTGCTAAGGCTTTTGAGACCAAGTTTACTGATGCTAATAACCAATTACAATATGTTCATCAAACTAGCTGGGGAGTAAGTACTAGGTTGATAGGTGCTTTGATTATGGGGCACTATGATGAAGTCGGACTTATAATCCCACCTCGTATTGCTGCATATCAGGTAGTTATTATCCCCGTCCTCAAACGCGGTAATGATGCGGATCAAAATGCAGTTGTCCTTGAAGCTACAGAGCAAGTCGCTATTGAGCTTAAAGCTCTGGGCATCAGGGTCAAGTTAGATAGCAGAGATACTATTACCCAAGGTGTCAAATTTAACGAATATGAACAAAAAGGGGTTCCGTTACGCATAGCTATAGGCCCCAGAGATTGTGAGCAAGGTCTAGTAGAGCTGCATCGCAGAGATACTCGTACTAAGGAACAGGGAGTTCCGCGAGATGGGCTTGGGGAGCGGATTCTAGGGCTTCTAGAACAGATACAGGAAGACCTATATCAAAGAGCTTTGAAATTTAGATCTGAACATACTAAAATAGTTCGTAATATGTCAGAGTTAGATGCTTTGTTCCGGTCCGAATCAGCACCGGGTTTTGCTAGAGCTATGTGGAATTCAGATCCAGAGTTTGAGAGACTTCTCAAAGATAAATATAAAGCTAGTATTCGTTGTCTGCCTTTTAATAAAGTCTTGGATCCCAAGCTTGAACCCTGTGTTTTTTCTGGGCAAATTAATGAGTCTAATGTTGAGATTTTGATTGCTAAGGCTTATTGATGAGAGGTTTTGGACTAGTTGGGTCTTGGACTAAAGAGCTGAAACTCATAGTTATTCTTCTGCTTAGTGGGCTATGTCTCACTAGTCATGCGGCTTTGCAGAGTGAAGAGTTCAAAGCAGCTACAGTTAGTTTTAAGATAGCGAATCATAGCTCTTCAGCTCTTCAAGTCAAACTCTTTCATAATGGCATGCATTATAGAGATCTTTATATGGCTCCTTATTATGCTTCGGATCTAAGTCAGTCACCAGAAGGACTCTATACTTTAGAGATTTACGATACTGCTGATAATTTCATGGGTTATATAGAAGAGACTAAAGCACTCAATGCCTATGATAATGGTACTGGCTTAATATCTATCAGCAGATTTAATCTTAAACCTGAGGTCTCGACTAGGTTATCCTATCCAGACATAGAAGAACTAGCCAAACGCATAGATCTTCAGAAAATGTTAGCTAGTCAGCCTAAAACCCCAGATGCTCCAAAACCAGTCTCTGAGAGCCCCCCAGTTCTTCCTGTTGCTCGTCGTCTCAAATTATCTAATATAACGAATTATTTTTTGTATATGGAGTTACTTACTCCTAAGTCTGAGATTATAGACTCTAGGTTTTTATCAGTAGATGCCTATATCCCAGAGATCATCAGTAAAGACTCTCAAGCTTTGCTCCTAAGTCCAGAGACTCGTATCCGTCTTAGAGCTTTTGCTCCTAGTACCAAAGCCCCAGAAGCCCAAAGCTGCTTGGAGACAGGGTCTTGTGCTCTTGTGCTTAAAAATTTTGAAATAGCTTTGTCTGAACTGAGGGTAGATGAGACGGGTTCTTATATATGGGTTATAGATGAATTGCCTTGATGGGTGATGTCTTGCTCTTCAGGCTCGCAATGTCGTATAGCTCGGCGCTTTCGGCATCGCCCAGATCCTCTGCTTGCGCTTGCAGAGCTACAGC
>CAZASO010000089.1:0-3734 GCA_964487825.1 uncultured Gammaproteobacteria bacterium | reverse complement strand
CGACAGGGGTAATAGCACCAGTGCGACCTACTTCGTATTCCACAGCAAGAACTTGGGTCTCAGCTATCTCTGCTGCAAACTTCAAAGCAAGAGCCCATCTGGGAGCTTTGGCTGTAGAACCCAGACTGCGCTGCAAATCTAGTTCATTGATTTTAACGACAGCTCCATCTATCTCATAATCCAAATCAGACTTATGTTCTTGCCAATAATAATAACGCTCTATCACCTCATCTATGTTACGGCAAAGTTTATTATGCTCCGTGTTCACGGGGAAACCCAGTCTGGCAGCCAGTTCCAGCCCAGCACAATGACTAGTCAAAGCCATAGAACTATCTGCTATCAAAGCATAAACGAAGAGATCCAAATTACGCTTAGCACTAACACTAGGATCTAACTGCCTTAGTGAACCAGAAGCGGTATTGCGGGGATTAGCATACAGCTCCTCACCCAATCTGGCCTGCTCTGCATTTACTTGTCTAAAAGCTTCTTTAGACATATAGACTTCTGCCCTAAGTGCGAAAGGCTCTTCTAGAGGGACTTCTAGGGCGAGGGATTTGATGTTGCGAATATTCGCCGTTACATCCTCGCCCTGCCTCCCGTCTCCGCGAGTAGCAGCTCTCTTCAAGCGCCCTGCTTCGTAATCCAAAGCCACGCTAAGACCATCTATCTTAAGTTCAAAAACATAAGTACGAGGCGTATCTACTCCTATGATACGATTCAGCCTCTCCTCCCAATCCCGTATCTCCGCTTCTGTAAAAGCATTAGCCAAACTTGCCAAAGGCACTTGGTGAGTGATTTTGGGCAAAGCTCTACTAGGACCTGCTCCAACCTGCTGTGAAGGACTATCTGGACTCAGAAGCTCAGGATACTGAGACTCCAAAGCCAACAGTTCCTGCATATGAGCATCATAGACCTGATCTGTAACCTCACTAGTATCCTCGTTATAATACAAATGATTCCAGTTCTTAAGTTTAGTCTTAAGTTCTAGATATCTAGATGCTAAGGATTCGCTGGATTGGGGCACTAGTTAGGATTAAAAACTATGTCTGAACTGCTAAGGTGCCGAACTGATCTGCCTCTAGCACCCATATCAGGTTTTTCCATCACACTCCCAAAGCCTAGGATCCCATGCTTTCTCAAGAACTGAGAAAGATCATCAATAGCCCTCAAAGGACCCTGAACGCTCTTCAATGCAGCTAAAGCAGCTTCTCGTAATGAATTGACTATGTTCGGATCTAAGGTCTCATATGCAGCTTTAGCCATATTCGCCATAGTATTGCGCAGAGTCCTCACAAAAGCTCTGATCGGATCAGCATCTTTCGGATCAGCATCTTTATGATCCCCATTATCATCGGAACCTCGGATAATCTTAAGCGCCCCAGCAATCCCATTCTGTAAACCCTTTGCTGTAATTGGCTCTTTAAGCACTTCGATAAAACTAGAGACCATTGTATAAGGCGTTACTTGGGCTTCTCTGTTTGGTCCTTGTCCAGTAGCTACTTCTTCATCAGGACTTGGTCGCACTGCTTCAGATAGTACGGCCGCCTCACCCTGCACTGCTTTAGATAGTACAGCCGCCGCATCCCGCTCAGCCCTTATTCCTGCTTCTCTTTTTGCTGCTTCTGCTGGAGCAGCATCAGCCACTGCTGGAGCAGCCTCATCATCAGCCCCATCCCCAACTCCTTCATAGGACCCCGGTTCTACAACAAGCCCATCATCTGCTCCATCTGCTCCATCTGATGGTCCTGTAACAGGCCTGCCTACTGCTGTTTCTATTTGCCTCCCCCCGATTGAATTAACACCTGAACTCATAATTTACTTCTCCTCTCTTCTCTCCCAAACCAAAGCCAGCCTCTAAGAACTTCGCAAGGAGGTTCTTAAGTGCATGCTTAAAAATCATATTTACTATTGTAACACAGGTATCGTCTGTCTTACAAGTAAGTAATAAATTTTTAAGAGCCTATCGGGGAAACGCCTATTTCGCAACAAGTCTAATGCTCTGCCGCCGAATCATGCACTAAATGTTCAGCATGCTGAACAGCAGTCCCTATATAGACTGTAGCCAGAATAGTAAACAAAAAAGCCTGCAAAAGTCCGACTAGCATTTCAAAACCAAGAATAGCCACAGGCAAAAATAGGGCCACTAAAGTAATAAAAGTAGCCAGCAAAGTCTCTCCAGCAACGGTGTTGGCAAAAAGTCGCAGAGATAAAGTAAGAGGTCTCACAAGAAGATCCATAAGTTCTATAAGACACATAGGATTAAGGGAAAGCCCTCTGGGACCGAGATTGATGGGTAAAAAAATCTGAGCGTAACGCCAAGAAGCTACAGAAATACCAGCATAAACATAAACAGAAATAACTATCACTGCGATAGCCGCAGGGACATTGAGATCCGCTGCTGGACTGGCTCCGTGCCAGAGATGATGACCCATGCGCGGCCACCAAGAGAAGAGTGCGCCCATTTTCCAAGGTAGTAAGCCAGCGTAATAAGAGCTAAGAATAAAAACAAAAATAGAGCCTATGAGTAGAACATAATGCCGGCCTAGTTTTGTGCCGATCTGCTTCTCGCAAAGCTCACGAATAAATAAATAAATACTCTCGGCGACAAACTGGCGTTTGCCATAGGGGCTAGGTTCTGCCTTAACACTAGAGGCTAAGAAAGCTGCTATGAGAAGAACAAAAAGCATAATAGCCCAAGAAAAATAGAGAGTATCAGCGTGTACAGTTTGGCCTAAGATTTGAGTACTAAAATGTTCCATAATAAGATTTGCGTTGGGAATAAAAACCCCATACTAATAATACAAGTAGGTAGACTAAGACTGCCGCAAGCAAAGATAATGCGCCTATCTTGAGCCACACGAAGCCCCAGTATAGAAGTGCTGCGCTTAAAATAACTCTAACAATTGAAATAAGATAGAGTTTTTTATTTAAGTTGAAACTAAAATACAACATGCGTAGATACAGGTTGAAAACTGTACTAGAGAACAGAAAAGTCTTAGCAAAAGTTTGTGAGTAAAAATAATAAAACAACGCACTACATAAAAGACTAATCCACACATGTAAGTTAAATAATAAACCTGTTGCGCAAGGTCTATTTCTTGGTGGGTTTATTGGCTTGGGGTTTTCTTTCATTAGACTTGTTACGAAATGGCTTTTTTAGCTTGATTGTTTTTGGTTGAGTGCTAAAACAATACGACTAGCAGAAGCATTCTCTCGCCAATCTATGACTTGCCAATTAGTCTCAGACAGTAGTTGCCGCAATTCATCATCAGAATAATACCTAAGAAACATACCCTCACGAAATTTATCAGTGTATTGTTTGGTCCCATCAGCTAATTCTATATAGTCCCCTTGAGCACCGGTTGCAACTTTATCAAAAACTCCGAACATCAGTCCATTTGGTTTAATAAATTTACTCATATGTTCCAAAAAAATCCGTCCGCGAGAATAATCCAAATGCTCAAAAGCAGCGTTAATGAGTAAGCCATCAAAAGCAGAGTAGGGTAAGTCTCCTGCAATAGGATCTAAATTCATCATGTCAGCCAGAAAGAAAGAAACCCTAGAACTGGCTCTAATAGTGGCTTCTGCAAGTGGAGACTCATCTACAGCGTCTTCTTCTATCCAACGCTTAGCTAAAGCAATAGCCGAAGCCGAAATATCTACAGCACTAACTTCAAAACCAAAAGAAGCCAAATAAAAAGCCAACCAGCCAGAACCACAAGCGATATCCAAGA
>CAZASO010000088.1:0-3755 GCA_964487825.1 uncultured Gammaproteobacteria bacterium | reverse complement strand
TAATCCCTGCTATATTAATCTCAATGCCAGACCTAGTCATAAAGAATGCAACTATAGTTAATGAAGGGCGTTTAAGCAAAGCTTCTGTAGTGATTTCTGGAGAGAACATAGAAGCAGTCATAGAGGGCGACTCAGGCTCTATAGAAGCCCCAAACTGCATAGATGCTAGTTCTCTGATACTGATACCCGGGGTTATAGATAGCCAAGTACATTTTAGAGATCCGGGGCTAACTCACAAAGGAGACCTCTACACTGAGTCTAGGGCAGCCTTAGCTGGTGGCATTACTTCGTTTTTTGATATGCCTAATACAGTCCCTAATACTCTAAGTCAGGATTTATTAGAAGCCAAATATCAATTAGCTGCTACTAAATCTTGGGCTAATTATTCTTTTTATATGGGCAGCTCCAATGACAATGCTAGTGAGGCTTTGAACTCTGACCCTCGCAGGGTTTGCGGGATTAAGATTTTTTTGGGAGCTTCGACTGGCAATATGTTAGTAGATAA
Organism: uncultured Gammaproteobacteria bacterium; assembly: GCA_964487825.1. Taxonomy (GTDB): domain Bacteria; phylum Cyanobacteriota; class Vampirovibrionia; order LMEP-6097; family LMEP-6097; genus CAZASO01. Next base: position 3,250 of record CAZASO010000088.1, on the reverse strand, counting down.
TCCTGCTACTTTAGAGAGACTCTTTGCTGAATCTCAAGTACCCATAGCAGTACACTGCGAAGATGAGCCCACTATACAACAAAATATTGCCATCTACAAAGCAAAGTTCGGTGAAGATATAGATATCAAATATCACCCAGAGATACGGTCTAGAGAAGCCTGCTATAAATCCTCTCTCTTTGCTATAGAGTTAGCCCGCAAACACAATACTAGACTGCATTTGCTGCATCTGAGTAGTGCTGAAGAGATGGGACTACTTCTAGGCGGAGCCTTGCCCAAACAAATCAGTTCAGAAGTTTGCGTGCATCATTTGTATTTTTCTGATGCTGATTATGCTGAGCGCGGCAGTCGCATCAAATGGAACCCTTCTATCAAATCCAAGCGTGATCAAGAAGCTCTCTGGGAAGCTCTTCTCGATGACAGATTAGATCTTATCGCCACAGATCATGCTCCTCACAGCATAGAAGAAAAATCTAGAAGCTACTTCCAGTGCCCTTCTGGAGGTCCTTTGGTGCAGCATTCTCTACTTAGTATGCTAGAGCATTATCATGCTGGGCGTATTAGCTTAGAGAAGATAGTCTCCAAAATGTGCCATGCTCCTGCTGATTGTTTTAATATCGCCAAACGAGGCTACATCAAAGCAGGTTACAAAGCGGATTTGACACTATTAGAGCTAAATAGTCCTCGATGGACAGTGCAGCCTCAGCAGTTGCTATATCGCTGTGCTTGGTCTCCCTTTGAAGGACTAAGCTTCGGGTCCCTTGTCCTTAAAACCTTTGTTAATGGGCGTTTGAGCTTTAGTTTAGATAGAGATGCTTTTTTGAGTGGGCTTAGTTCGGATCAGGTCTATAAAATCAGTGATCAATCATATGCTCAGAGAATAGTTTTCGATAGATAAGATAGACTGCTGATGCAATCTTAGCGTTGATCTTCATAATCATAAGTCTCAGTTTTGATGGTTGCACTATCTATGCCCATCATGTCTACATTGGAACCACCCGGTGGAACTATCGGCCAGACATTCATATCATAAGCCATAGGAACATCTATGACTGAGGCTCTAGGATCGGCTTTGGCTTTGGCTAAGACTTCTTCGAACTCTTCTCTAGTAGTGGGGCGATAACCCGGTAGATCATAAGCATCTGCAAGTTTCACGAAATCTGGACTACCGTGATTAAGATCTATATGTGAGTATTTTTTGTCATAAAACAATTCTTGCCATTGACGAACCATGCCAAGATTTTTGTTGTTAAAAATGATATTGATAACTTTAAGATCATAGGCTTTGAGGGTTCCTAGTTCTTGCTCGCACATCTGGAAACTCCCATCCCCAGTGATGTTGATGACAGTCTCTTCGCTACGATCATTCGCGGTGCCCTCTGAGTCTTTGAGAGCCGCAGCTCCGCCCATAGCAGCAGGGAGACCATAACCCATAGTTCCTGCTCCTCCACTAGTGAGCCATTTTCGGTCTTGGTTAATCTCTGCATACTGAGCAGCGAACATCTGATGCTGACCGACATCTGTTGCATAGACCGCTTTATCTCCGAACTCTCGCTGACAAATCTTGAAAATATGCTGAGGACTAATATGCTGCCTTGAAATAGGATCACTATCTAGAGGATATTCTGCTTTCCAGTCTTGGATTTTTTTGAGCCATTCTTTGGTATTAGGTTTGAGCTTAGCAATATGCTCCAAAAGCTCTTCTAGAACGAGTTTGGCGTCTCCAACTATGGGGATATCTATCTCATTACGCATTTTGCGATTTTTGCCTATCTCTGCTGGATCTATGTCTATGTGTATAACTTCAGCATCAGGTGCAAAAGTAGAAAGCTTACCTGTCACCCTGTCATCAAAACGAGCACCCACTGCTATGAGTAGATCTGAGTTATAAACAGAGTAGTTCGCATAAGCTGTACCATGCATACCGAGCATCCCCAAAAACAAAGGGTGTTTATGAGGGATAGCGCCTTTGGCTTTGAGTGTAGTAGTTACTGGTATAGAACAAGATTCTGCAAGCTTCAGTAACACGGAGCTAGAGCCCTGTGAATGAATAAGACCACCACCTACATAAAGCACTGGGCGACTGGCTTTGAGGATTTTCTCAGCAGCCAGATGGATTTGTTTGGGGTTGGCTCTGAGTTTGGGTTTGTAGCCTCTGATATTAGGTTTGTAATTCTCTGGGACTGTATTCGTCTCAGAGATTTGATATTCACCATTGAGGACATCTTTGGGCATATCTACCAAAGTCGGTCCCGGTCTACCAGTACTAGAAATATAAAAAGCATGGGCTACTGTAAGAGCTAGATCCTGAGGGCGTTTGACGAGATAACTATGTTTGACTATAGGATATGTAATCCCTGTGATATCAGCCTCTTGAAAAAAATCTGAACCTATCCCAGAAGTAGGAACCTGACCAGTAAGACAGACTATGGGTACAGAATCCATATAAGCATCTGCTATCCCTGTAACTAGATTAGTACTCCCCGGACCACTAGTCGCCAAAACCACTCCTACTCTGCCACTGACACTAGCGTAACCTTCAGCAGCATGACAGCCACCTTGTTCATGTCTCACCAAAATATGCAGAAGTTCTGTCTCACTATAAAGCTCATCATAAAGACCTAGGACAACTCCACCGGGATAACCAAAAAATCTCTTGACTCCTTGACGGCGTAATTCTTTGAGGAGAGCCCTAGCGCCAGTCGTAACAGCTCTCGCTGCTGGATTATTGTTATGGTCTTCTGTTGTTGGTTTGGGCGGAGGCATCAATTAAGCTTCTATATCAGCGAACAAGGCAGAAGAGAGATATCTCTCTCCATTAGATGGAATGATCACTAGGATTTGTTTGGATTTGGATTCTGCTCTAGCAGCTACCTGAAAAGCAGCAGCCAAGGCAGCTCCAGAAGATATACCACAAAGTATAGCCTCTTCTCTCGCTGCTCTGCGAGCAGTTAGCATTGCAGTCTGACTATCTATCTGTATAACTTCATCTATTATGCTTCTGTCTAGGTTGTCAGGGATAAAACCTGCTCCTATACCTTGGATTTTGTGGGGACCCGCTTGTCCGCCAGAAATCACGGGGGATTCTTGGGGTTCTACCGCTATCATACGAAGACTGGGTTTGCGAGACTTCAAGGTCTTAGCGATACCACTTATAGTACCTCCTGTACCTACACCAGCGATAATAATATCTACTCCTCCATCTGTATCACGCCAAATTTCTTCAGCAGTAGTCTCTGAGTGGATCTTA
>CAZASO010000087.1:1474-3978 GCA_964487825.1 uncultured Gammaproteobacteria bacterium | reverse complement strand
AGCTATAGATACGGTTGAAGAGACGAGAGGAATGAAGTTTGTTGTTGCTCAATAGAATTTAGAATCCTTGCTTAAGAGGCATATATATAAATATTAACCTCGTGGGTTGTGACACTCAAATCGTCAAAAGCCTTTGAAATAGGGAAGAATCTTCATATAGAAGTATTGGCTTGCTAGTATATATATAGAAAAACTTTGTCTATCAGTTTGAGATTTTTAGCTAGCACTAAGACTCTTGGTGGTGGTGATCCTCACGCAGCACAAGGAGGCTACCTCGAACGGATTTTGGAAGATACTGCGCAAATTTTTTATCAAGCTCTTTATCAACATCTGTGGTATCAACATTTGTGAGATTAGGATTAGATGCAAGACCCCGTGCGAGCCTAGAATCAGGGTTCCCGATGGCGATAGGGATAAGCACCGATATCTGATTTGCTGTGAGCTTAGGATTAGATGCAAGACTCTCTACGAACTCAGAATCAGGGCTCCCAATGGCGATATGGATAAGCTGCTCCTCCGATATCTGATCTACTGTGAGTTTAGGATTAGATGCAAGACCCTCTGCGAGCTCAGAATCAGGCCTCCCAATGGCGATAGGGATAAACACCGATATCTGACCTGCTGTGAGCTTAGGATTAGATGCAAGACCCCGTGCGAGCGCAGAAAAAGGCTTACTAATGGCGATAGGGAGAAGTATCGGTATCTGCCCCGAAGAACCCTGAGTGGCTTGGAGTCTAGATTCCCTGACAGCCAGATCATCTAACCACTGAAAGAATTTTTGTTTATCAACACCATCTCTATCTAGCGCAGGAGTAACGAGGTCTACTACCAGAGCTCTAAAAAAACCCATAGTATTGGGTGGGGCAACACTATCAACCATGATTATTATTTATATCACAATAATGAGTGAATCGTCAAGTCTTATTCAGGGATACTAATCAACCAACTATGCTCAAAATTATTAGTAACCAAAGCTTTTACTATATGTGACAGCTCAGATATTTCTGAGAGAGAGCCATCTGAGTTCTCAACAAAAATAGCTTTGGAGTAGTTACTGCGATCTGGGTTATAGAAGCTGTAAGGGTTAGACGCAATGCGCACTACTTCTAGGTAGTATTCTGGTTCAAAACCTTGCGCGCGTAGTTTCTCGCTACGCAGGGCGAGATCCGCTTCTAAATTATTTTCATCGCTAATTTTGTAAGCCTTGAAAATATTTCTACTGATAAATCTTTGAGCAAGATCTTTGAGGATATAGTCTTTTTCTTGGACCCAGTGTTTAATGTGATGGAGGATGTAGGTATCATCTATCTGCTGAAAGTCTTTTGTGGAGAGAGTTTCAGGGCTCATGACCCAGTTGTAAAGTTCATTCTCTAGGTAGCTGATGCGCTTATTGCGCACTAGAACTTTAACTCGCTTAAAAAGTTTTTGTAGCAATAAATCTGTCGCAAGGCATTTTTTGTGTTGATAGACTTGCAGGTACATGGAGTAGCGAGAATATAGGTAGTCTTCGACAGCTAGCATGCCTTTCTCGCCGCGCACTACAAGGCAGTCCAGCTCAGTGTTTACGGAGATACTACTAATGATGCGCTCCAGATCTAGATGCCCATAAGAAGTCCCAGTGTAATAACTATCTCTAACCAAATAATCAAAACGATCACAGTCAAGCTGACTACTTACTATATTGCATAGAAATTTCACTGGATAACTTTTATCTAAGATCGCTAGAACCTGCTCAGGGAGCCGAGGATCGTAGCTAGATAGAATGTGATTTATTTCTGTATCAGGTGACAGGATTAATTTACGAGTCCACGCTTCATGATTAGTGTGAATAATTTTTTCGCAACTATGACTAAAAGGCCCATGTCCAATGTCATGTAATAAAGCTGCAACCAAGACAAGTACTCGATAATGAGTCCGCACTTCTTCATCTAGATTGAGTTTGCTCAAACACTGATCCAGCATGAGTTTGGCGATATGCATGGCTCCTAGGCTGTGCTGGAAGCGCGAAGCTTCTGCGCCATGAAAAGTAAACCAACTCGTCCCTAGTTGACGAATCCATCTGAGTCTTTGAAGTTCTTTGCTGTCTATTAATTGGATGAGCAGGGCTCCTGCTGGCTCTTCTTCATTCAGGCTAATTTCTTTATGGATGGGGTCTCTATAAGTTCGGGGCATTATTTTATTGTAGAGCTAGCGAGGGCGGGGCGCTTGATCTAAATAGACTTGTTACGCAATAGGCGTTTTGCTCCAGATACTAGGCGACCAAACCCGAGCAACCAGAGGCAAAATCGCCCACTGTTGCAGAATTGAACTATATCAGTATGATGATGTAGAGACTTAAGCATTTCTTTAGAATTTGTGCTATATTGAATTTATCAAATTAAGTCGAGATCTTAGAGATAGGAAGACCACGCTTCTTATCCCAGCAATAGTTTTTTGGGACCGGCTTTATGTGAGATAAGAGGAGAGATAAATGTCAGATGAAATAAATAATAGAGTATGGCTTG
>CAZASO010000087.1:0-1374 GCA_964487825.1 uncultured Gammaproteobacteria bacterium | reverse complement strand
AGCTGCTGTTACTGGTGTTGGGTTGAGCCCAGTTTCTTTGGGGAATTCCGAACAGGTTAGGGATTACTTAGCTATATTTGGTATTTCATCCACACCAACTCCCGGCACAATAGCTCTAGGAGGTGCTTTGGGAAGATTAGTCAATGCTATTAATGCCGCTGATAGAAGCTAAGCAAGCAAAGTCCCTAAATATTTTCTCCACTCTCTGTATCGCTCATCTAGATTGATTTTTGGCTCGAAGCAGGCATCCTTTTCTAACACTAAATTCTTTCCTTTGCCTGCTCCCGCCATAATGGCCGCACCTAGTGCGGTCATTTCTTTTTGTTGATATCTTTGCACGGGACAAGAGAGTAAGTCTGCTTGGAATTGCATTAGTAGATTATTAGGGCTAGCACCACCATCTACATTGATGATATTTGGTTTAGGGAGTACCTCAAAAACATCTCTAACTCTGAAGGCTATAGATTCTAGAGCGGCTCTAGCGAGATGTCCTCTCTGAGTAGATCTACTGAGACCCCAAATAGCACCCCTGATATCTTCTTTCCAAAAAGGTGCCCCTAATCCAGAGAGAGCCGGCAGCAAATACACTCCAGCACTGTCTTCTACACTTCTAGCTAGAGTTTCTATTTCACTAGCAGAAGAGATGATCCCCAGTCCATCTCTGAGCCACTGTACTATAGCTGCTCCGATGAAGATACTACCTTCGATGGCATAATGTAGTTTGCCTTGGCGAGAGTAAAATACCGTGCTGAGTAAACCCTCTAGGAGACAGGGTTCTAGGCTTTCTACTAAAATAAAAGTCCCAGTGCCGTAAGTAATTTTGCTAGCAGAACCAGTTTGTGCATAAGCATAAAGAGCGGCTTGTTGATCTCCTAGAACGCCAGTGATAGGCAAGCTATGACCTACTAGATCTGTAAAGAGATCTGTTGTTCCGAAATTAGCATCGCTATCTAGTACTTTAGGGAGCATCTCTAGAGCTATACCTAGAGCTTCGCATAGCTCTCTATCCCAGTCCCCGACTAGGATATTGTAGAGCATGGTGCGAGAAGCATTACTAGCTTCTGTTAGATGAGATCTAGCTTCTGTAAGTTTGTAGATGAGCCAGCTATCTATAGTCCCAAAGATGAGCTGGTCACGAGCTTGAGAGCCAAGATGATCTAGTATCCATTTAATTTTGGGGCCAGAAAAATATGAGTCTATGTAGAGCCCTGTTTTAGAGCGCACTAGCTCTGCAAAGCCAGTCCTAGAGCGCAACTCGCGGCAATAATCGCTACTGCGTTTGCATTGCCAGACTATAGCGTTATAAGCTGCTTTGCCGCTAGTTTTGTCCCAGACTACTGTAGTCTCGCGTTGATTAGTGATGGCTATAGCTCT
>CAZASO010000086.1:0-4033 GCA_964487825.1 uncultured Gammaproteobacteria bacterium | reverse complement strand
GGCCCAAGTAAAAACCTATCTATCCCAGCATAGTCCTTATAGATCTTTGCTTGAGGGAAGAGTTGTAATAGAGTAGCACTCTGTCCTATTCCGAACTCAAAAGCCATAAAACCCTGCTTCTTCAGTATAGGGGCAGAAGCTTCCCCTTTGATAGAAGCGCTAGGACGCAGTCCCAGAGCCTGATCCCTGATTTGTTGATAAGGGAAACCCACAAGAGCATGTTTGGGTTCATGCTTTAGCTCTGCTTCTAATCCCAGATAGTCTTTTTCGCTGATATATGGGGGATTGCTTACTATGACATCAAAATACGGGGCTTCTCCTTCTATGATGGCTTTGGAGATGGGAGAGCGAGTTTCTGCTTCATAGACAAAAGGATCTAAGTAGTCACCCAAAACAAAAACAATATCAGTATCATATCTGCGAGCATTGATAGCTGCGACATTTAGGGCTCCTTTGGATATATCACTAGCATAGATAGAAGCTACTGGTAGAGCGCGTTTGAGGGCTATAGCTATGCAGCCAGAACCAGTACCCAAATCCAAAATTCTAGGGTGATGGAGTTTGCGTTTTTTGAGTTCTTCTAGGACTAGGTCTACTAATAATTCTGTCTCAGGTCTTGGGATGAGGACATCACGGTTTACAAATAATTTGAGATCTCTAAAAACCGCTTCTTCAAGGATATAGCTCAGTGGTAGATGTTTGTGATTACGCAGATCCCGGACTTCTAATATTTTTTGAGCTTGATTGCGAGTGATATAGATATCAGGATTGGCTAATAATTCAGCATGGTTGATGTGTAAAATATGTTCAATGATAATTACAGCCTCTCTTTCAGCTTCTTGGCTTTCTAGGCTGGAGACTAATTCTTGATAGATGGAGTATAGGTTTTTACTGGACACTTCTCTTCAATAGTATGCCACAGCGCTTAGTGATAAACCCCTCTAGGACTTTGTCTTAGTTGATCCCAATTAAGAGATCTGTATTGGAGAGCCTCAGCGATATGTTCTAAGCGTAATTGTTCTGATTGTTCTAGATTCGCTATACTGCGACCTAGTCTTAGGGTTTTAGTATAGGCTCTAGCAGAGAGACCTAGTTTGTGGCTAGCTTCACTGATGAAATCTTTGGATTCTCGGTCTAAGCTCAAAAGCTCTTCAGGACTTTGTTTTAGCTCTGTGGCGAAACTCTGGGCTGTTTCGACTCGCTGATACATGGCTCTATCCATCTCTGGATCTAGTCTTGAGCCTAGACTCTCTATCTCTTCTCTATTCAGGCGACTAAGTTCTAGATGTATGTCTATTCTATCCAAGAGAGGCCCAGATAGTTTGGAGATATACCTAGAGATTTGTAGTGGACTGTCGCTACACTCTCTCAGATTATCTCCCAAATAGCCACAGGGACAGGGATTGCAGGCTGCTATCAAAATGAAATCAGCAGGATAGCTACAAGCATAGACCCCTCTACAGAGACTAATTTCTTTTTCTTCTAGAATTTGGCGCAATACTTCTATGCTGTAACGATCAAACTCTGTTAATTCATCTAGGAATAAAACCCCATGATGAGCCAAACTTACTTCACCGGGTCTGATAGGCACACCGCCTCCTATCAGAGAAGACACCGTAATGCTGTGATGAGGGGTTCTTAGAGGTCTTGCTCTTAATAGCCCTTGTTGATTTTTGAGAAAACCACTAATGCTATAAATTTTGCTAAGCTCCAAAGCCTCATTAAAAGAGAGTTTGGGTAGTAGATTGATAAATCTTTTGGCTAACATAGATTTGCCGCAGCCGGGTGGACCTATCATCAACAAATGATGCCTACCTGCTGCTGCTATTTCTAGTCCTCGCTTAGCTTCAGCCTGTCCTATGATTTCAGAGAAGCTAGTTTGAGCTGGCTCGGCTACTATCTCTCTAGAAGGGATTTGAGCCCTGTAAGCCTCTAGGAGGCTCTTAGCAGCCTCATAGTCTGGGTTTAGTTTTGCTTTGTTTTGGGTATATTGATTTAATGCTTCACACAATATTTTTATCTCTTCTAAGTTATTTACTGCAAATACTTGGAAAGCGAGATCTTTGTTGTCAGCGAGTACAAGAGCGGCTTCACTAGCATTTTCTTTGGGGACTATTAGATATTTAAGTTTGCGTTGTTTGCTTTCTATAGCCATGGGTAGCATACCTATGATGCTTCGTAGTTCTCCAGTGAGAGAGAGTTCTCCAAGGAAGCAAGTTTCTTCCAAGATATCAGGAGAGATTTTGATATAAGCAAAGGCTGTCATCAAAGCCACTGCTATAGCGAGATCCAGCTGAACTCCTTCTTTTTTGATGTGAGCAGGACTGAGATTAACTAAGATGCGTTTTGGTGCTATCTCAAAACCAGAGCTATTCATGGCCACAGAAACCCGTTCCCTAGACTCACTGACAGATTTGGAAGCCAAGCCGACTATTGCAAAAGTTGGTAAACCTTTGGAAACATCTATCTCCACAGTTACTAGACTGGCTTTTAAGCCAGAAAGCACTGTACTATTGGTTCTTACATACATGACCGCCCCCCTTAGAAGCCAAGCATAAAGCTCTAGCTAAATGAATGAAAGGGGTCATTTTTCCTCTGTGATATTATTAGCCCTTTGTGGCTAATGTAGTAGTAGTAGGTGCGCAATGGGGAGACGAAGGTAAAGCCAAGATAGTTGACTTACTCTCCAAGAATGCAGATTATATAGTTCGTTATCAAGGTGGCAGTAATGCAGGGCATACCGTAAACGCTAACGGACAAAAATACAAATTTCATCTTATTCCTTCTGGAATACTCTACCCGGGCAAAGTCTGTATGATCGGCTCTGGCACTGTGGTTGACCCCAAGGTCATTATCTCTGAGATGGATCATCTCACTGAGAGAGGTATAGATGTCAGTGGTTTGCAGATTAGTGCAGCAGCTCATGTAACCATGCCTTATCACATCATGATAGACAAAGCCCAAGAGGAGATGCGAGGCAGCAAAAAAATCGGTACGACTGCTCGTGGCATCGGTCCTACTTATGCTGACAAATCTGCTCGTAACGGTATTCGTATGCAAGACCTTATAGAGCCTTCTGAATTACTTGAGAAACTCAAATTTCTTATCCCAGAGAAAAATGTCATGCTCGAAAAACTATTTGGGCTAGAAGCTCTTGAGGTAGATGAAGTTTTTCGTGAATACCTAGAATACGGTCAGAGATTGAGACCCCATGTTTATGATACTGCTGCGATTATTTGGGAAGCCAACCAAAGACGCAAAAACATTTTGTTTGAAGGGGCTCAGGGAACACTGCTAGATTTAGATCATGGAACCTATCCCTATGTTACTAGCTCAAACCCAGTCGCTGGCGGGGCTTGCATTGGTGCAGGCATAGGCCCTAATTTTATAGATAGAGTTATAGGTATCACCAAAGCTTTTACTACTCGTGTTGGTGAAGGTCCTTTCCCGACAGAGATTTCTGGCAAAGACGCCAAAATACTTAGAGCAGAAGGTACCGCTTGGGAAGAGATAGGTACTACCACGGGACGCGCTCGTAGAGTGGGTTGGCTGGATGCGGTTTTACTGCGTTATGCTATTCGCATCAATGGTCTTGATTGTTTTGCTCTTACTAAGTTAGATGTCCTTGATGGTTTGGATGCTATCTATGTTTGCAATTCTTACAAAGATTTGCGCAGCGGCAAAACTTACTATGAACTTCCCCCAGAATCTAACTTCCTCAAATACGCTCAGCCACAGTATGTTGGACTTATGGGTTGGAAGAATGAAGGCAAATCCAGTGCTGATGCGCGTTCTGTTGAAGATTTACCCAAAGGAGCTTTGAGTTACATTAAATACCTTGAGAAGATTCTGAATATTCCTATTACTATTGTTAGTGTTGGGCCTAATCGAGATCAGACTATAGTTCTAGAAGACCCTATTCATGGGCCTAAGAGGGTTTTGATTAATACTTGATAGGCCGCTCGCTGTCTTGCAACTCATCTGCGTTGTTATGCTTCGCCCTCGCAATGCTCTCGTATGTCTCATATACGCT
>CAZASO010000085.1:0-4047 GCA_964487825.1 uncultured Gammaproteobacteria bacterium | reverse complement strand
CTACTAAGAGTGGTCTGCGACCAAGAGCTTTGAGTTTGTAGGCAAGCTTCGCTGCTGTAGTTGTCTTACCAGCTCCCTGCAAGCCCAATAATAAGATCGCAGATAAATCATTCCCTACGTTTATCTTACTCAAGAACTGTTGATTTAACTCCTCTTTAGAGCTGGGAACTTTTTCTTGCTTATCGGCGCCAGTTTCTCCACCTAGAACCTCGACCAAGGCGTCATGAATTATTTTGACCAACTGTTCCCCAGGTCTTACGCCCTTGATAACTTTTTCGCCAAGTGCGTTCTCTGTAACTCTAGTAGTAAAAAGCTTGACCGCTTTTAAGGAAACATCAGCTGTAAGTAATTCTTTTTTGATCAGAGCTAAACTAGACTCAATATTATCCTCACTAATCTTATCTAATCCACGAAGCTTCTGGATGGTGGCTTGTAGTTTATCAGAAAGGTAATCAAACATATTAAAGAAGTATAACTGAAAATTATTTGAAAAATCTGCCAATTTCTTAACCGAAGCTTAACCGTTGTTGGGTAGATCAAAAATATTAGACCAAAGGGGGGATAATGGTAAAACTTACAAAATTAATGCTGCTAGCAGGCTTATGCCTGAATTTCACTATAGTTAAAGCTGATAATATTCCAGTTTTGGAAGAGTTAGAAGATATTCAAAGCAATCTGACTCTAACACCAGAACAATCTGCTGTTATCGAAATTGCTATACAGCAGATTAATAACTTAGCTAATCCAGTTAACAAAGAGCAAACTAACGAAGCTAAGGTTCAGCTCCCAAGTGTTAATTTACCGTAATAATACAGGAACCAAAATTAATATTATCCGTCTCTGCAAGGGGTTAAACCCAATGCAAAACACTCTTATCTACAATCCAAATAATTCCTTTGCCGGTCACAGGACTGTTACTGTCATACCAAACTCGGACGAAATTAAGGAAACAAGCAACTCTAAAACACCTGAATTAAAACTATTCTGGGTGTTTATCTTGATGGTTGCGGCTTTACCAATGATCAAAAGTGCTGTCTTCAACGGATTGGTTTTGACGCGTAACATGACAAGCAGCGTTAGATTAACTTTGCAAGAACATAAATTACTACAAGACACCAATGAACTAGAATCCAAAATCACTGAAGCGCAGTCAGAGGCTGGCTTAGTGAGAAGTATTAAAGAAGAAATCAAAGCCATTGGTAAGAACGAAATTTTAATTAGAATCATTAAATAGACCTATTGCGAAAGCCCGAGAACAAGGCTTGCGAGGGGATCGTTATCTACAATCTCGGCTAGTAACCGGAAGCCCCCGGAGCATCAAGAATAATTGCAAAGCAATTATTCGCAGATAGAACGATTTCGCAACAGGTCTAATAAAGACACCATGAAAAATGGTTTACAATAGTTTTGAATATGGAAAATCTTAGTAACGCTTGGTTAATTGCCGTTTATCCCTTGGTATCGGCTGTTTTGATAATGTTTTTTACTCATCGCAACAGAATAGTTTCTGCAGCTTTGTCTATTGGCGCTGTCGCTTTAGGCTTAATACATTCAGTAATCGTGTTCCTAGCTTTTCACGGACACAGTAATTTTGAAATCAATTTCAACTGGATTCAAGCTGGTAACTTCCATCTTGAGATGGGTTGCCTGATTGATCCACTGACTATTGTGATGTTGCTCACTGTCAATCTAGTTAGCCTCTTGGTACAGATATACACTCACGGCTATATGAATGAAGATGAGGGTTACACAAGATTTTATTCTTACCTGTCTCTCTTTACTTTCTCTATGCTTGGTTTAGTGATTGCCACTAATTTATTCCAGATGTATTTTTTCTGGGAGCTAGTTGGTTTATGCTCATTCTTATTAATTGGTTTCTGGTGGTACAAACCAGCCGCCGCTCATGCCTGCAAAAAAGCCTTCATCGTCAATCGCGTTGGTGATGCGGGTTTCCTACTAGGTTTAATTTTACTCTATAACGTTACCAAAGATTACTGGACTAGTAATTCTTTTGCGACTCTTTCCTTCACTAAATTACAAGCAGCAATACAAGCTGCTATCTTTGCTCATGGATTACCATTAGTTGGAATAGTCTCAGTGACATCAATTGGGCTACTTATATTCATGGGGGCGATGGCTAAATCTGCTCAATTCCCGCTACATATTTGGTTACCTGATGCCATGGAAGGTCCAACTCCAATCTCTGCTCTCATTCACGCAGCCACCATGGTGGCTGCTGGAGTATATCTAGTTGCTAGAGTTTTTAGCATTCTTGATATTGATGGTTCGCTTGCTTTGCCAGTCATAGCTTGGGTTGGTGGCTTCACCGCAATATTCGCTGCGACAATAGCATTCTCACAGAATGACATCAAGAAAGCACTTGCTTATTCTACCTGCTCGCAGTTAGGTTATATGATTATGGCAGCGGGTCTTGGCGCGCCAGTGATTGCTATATTCCACTTGATCACTCACGCTATGTTTAAAGCAATGTTATTTCTTGGATCTGGCTCAGTGATTATGGGCTGTCATCACGAACAAGATATGAACGAGATGGGTGGACTGCGTAAACATATGCCTATTACGGCGACAACATTTCTCATTGGAACCCTCTCTATATCAGGCTTCCCGATGATGGCAGGCTTCTGGTCCAAAGACATGATCATAGCCCAAGCTTGGGAGGTGAACCGTAATCTATTCTGGCTATCGACTATAACAGCAGCTATGACAGCATTCTATATGTTCAGAATTTATTTCAAAACCTTCGAGGGTAAGTATCGCGGACACGCCCACCCTCACGAACAGCCTTGGTCAGTGACAGTACCACTTATGGTGCTTGCAGTGCCCTCAATAGTGCTTGGCTTCTGGGGTTCACCGTTTTTAGGTTATAAATTACAAAACTATTTGGATCATCATTTCCATTCACATATGGAACATGGTCAGAGCGCAATGCAGTTCTTTGTCCATGAAATGAGCCAGCCTATGGGTTATTTACCATTCTTAGCTTTCGTACTGGGCACTCTAGGAGCGTATTTGGTTTATGTCAAGAATATTCAATTGAAAAATTTCACGATTAACGGCTGTTTTAGAGAGAAGCTCAAATTTATCTATCAACTCTCACTCAATAAATGGTACATAGATGAGATCTACAATGCTCTTGTAGCTTGCCTTATGAGCTTCTTTAGATGGACTTATAAAATTGGCGAAAGATTTATTGTTGAAACTATCTTCGTTAATGGCTTAGCTTGGCGCGGCACGGAGGTCGCTGGCGAAATACTCAAAACTCAACAATCAGGCAAGGTACAGAATTATGCTTTGATTATGGTAGCAACCCTCGTCGTTGCTCTGGGTTTAGTGATTCTACTCTAAGCTCTGTAATAGACTTGTCACAAAATGGCTCAGAGTAAGGCTAATAGAGTTGTTGCGAAATCGTTCAGAGCAACTCTAATCCTTCATCCACAAATCTATCTAACAGTCGTATCGCATAGAAGGGCACGCTTATCACCCCTTTATCTAAGCCTAATGGCAGTTGTGAAATTCTAATGCCTAATGAAGATTTATATTTTTTCATGAATTGATAGAGGCTCTTTAATTTACCAGTGGCACCAGCTTTGACCTCGATCCCATACACACGACCCTTACGAACATGCATGTAATCTACTTCAGCTGAGTTCTCTTGTCCGTCTTTTTCCCAATAATATAATTGAGCTTGACTTGTCAAAGTTTGATAAGCCATAAGTTCTTGTCCTACGATCTGCTCAGCAAGAGCACCTGCCGCAATATTATGAATGTTGTCCATCTCAATAATCTCTTCATTCAAATTAAGCATTTTGTAACTCAACCCAGCATCAAGCATAATAAGCTTAAAATCTTTTTCGGAAGCTAAGCTTCCAAGCGGTATTGCTTGTCCACTGCTTCTGTTGATTTTGTGAATTACTTGAGATTTTTCCAAAAGCCACATAGCTTCTTTTAAATATTCTGAACGTATGTCTCTATCAATTTTGGAATATTTAAATTTTTCTCCTAGAAGACGAGGAATATTTTGTATAA
>CAZASO010000084.1:0-4124 GCA_964487825.1 uncultured Gammaproteobacteria bacterium | reverse complement strand
GTTCTGCGACGGGTCCTTAAGATACAATTGACGAAATGCTTGCTATCTACATTACCGCTGGATATCCGTCTATTGAGAGCTCTCTTCAAGCTCTTAAAATTCTAGATGCGGAAGCCGTAGATATTATAGAGCTGGGTCTAGCTTTTTCAGATCCACTGGCTGATGGTCCTGTTATTCAGAGAGCTAGCCATGGTGCCTTAGAGCAAGGTGCTAATCTGGATCTGGTTTTTGAACTTGTGGATCAGGCTCGTAGTGAGGGTTTCGCAAAACCCAATAAAGGACTTGATAATATTATGCTTTTTTCTTATTACAATCCTTTGTTTGTTTATGGTTTTGACAAACTCATCAGTAAATGTCAGAAGCACCACATAAAAGGACTTCTCATCCCAGATCTACCTGTCAATGAAGCTCAAGAATTATATCCCAAACTCAAAAAAGCTGGATTAGGTCTGGTGCTACTAGCCTCTATAACCAGCTCTGAGACTAGGCTTGAGCAAATCTCCGCTCTGTCTCATCCTTTCGTATATCTAGTAAGCCGCATAGGAACGACGGGTTCTACACAAGACCTAGAAAACCTCAAGAATAATGAGGTTCAAGATTCTGATGATGAAATTAGAATTTCTAGGACCATCCAAAAACTCCGCAAACACAATCAACAAATCGGTTTAGGCTTCGGGATAGATAGTCCAGCCAAGGTCCGTTCCGCTTATGAGGCTGGTGCTGATATCGCTATCATCGGCTCCAAAGCCATTACGGAACTAGAAGCGGATTCTTCAGCAGAACTCAATCACTGGGCGGCTTTTATTCGAAAGCTTAAAGCAGCAACTAAACTTAAGGCTTCTTAACCTAGTCTTAGTCTCGTTTTGCTAGAATGGAGTGAAGAGTTTCTTATTCACGGGAATAGAGCTTATAGAATTCTGACAATTTGGGGGCGCGTAGCTTTGACAGAGATATTGCGCTTTGAACTGCAAGCCAGACTAGCCTAGAGTCTGTAAAATCAAGGCAAAAATAAGTGCAGAATTCAACACTGAAGAAGTTGCAGCTACTAGTGCGTCTTACGCACTTGCTGCTTAGTCCGACATACTGGACACTCAGGACATCTAAACCTGTGGCTTCCCGAGCTAGTTTAGATGCTTGCCGACTTGGGCTGTGCTTCACAGAGCTTTGATGAGTTTGGCTTTGTGACTAAGACATAAGCTTAGAACCCGTTGCGTGTTAATCCGCATGAGAACGGTAACATCTCAGAACGATTAAACAAGCTTGTAGTATGTTCTTAGTAATTTATTTTTGGACGAGGGGTGCGACTCCTCTCCGCCTCCACCATTTATATTTACATATTGGTTTATAATATCTTAGGTGAACCAAAACAACCACAAACAAGTTGTTATTGTTGCTGGAGCTAATGGCTCTGGTAAAACTACATTTGCTCGCAAGTTTTTAGATATAACTAAATATGAATTTCTCAACGCTGATGAAATAGCTCTAGAACTCAATCCTGAAGACCCAACTAAAGCCAGAATCACTGCTGGCAAACAATTCATTAGCAGAATTGGTGAATTAATCAAAGAACAAAAAAGCTTTGTAATTGAATCAACCCTCTCTGGATCTTTTTTACAAAAACATATCAAAGAGCTTAAATCTCATGGCTACGAAATCAATCTAACATTTATATTTTTAGGCTCGGAAGAATTATGTGCTGAAAGAATTAAATCAAGAGTAATGCGAGGGGGGCATGATGTCCCAATCACAGACATCAATAGACGCTATAAACGTGGCTTGAAAAGATTTTGGCATGAGTATAGATTTTTAGTAGACTATATGAGCATTGTTTTTAACTATGAAAACTATGATTTCAAACGCGTCGCCCATGGCACTAGCGAACAACTTGAAATTATTGATCAAGATCTTTATAGAGATTTTTTGAGAATTGTAAAAGAGGTGAGTAATGGAAGCTAAAGATCCAGAAATAGTAGATTCATTTGAAGATATAGAAATCTATAAAAAAGATGCTTTTATCAACAAGATAGGTATTCAAGCAATGAAAGAAGAACGCGAGAAAAACCACAAACTCGGTATCCCATCAGCATTTATGCAAAATGGTCAGATTTATTATGAATTACCTGATGGCAGTATTAGCAAAGAGAAGCCTTGGTCACTATAGTGGCGAACTTCCTCCACTAGTCCTCCACCGCTTATACGATATTAAACTACAACTTAAATATGGTATAATAGCTATATGTATATAAAAAGGCTATTAACTCCTTTTTTAGAGAAGTTGCTTAAACAATTTCCAGTCATATTACTATCTGGCTGCAGGCAGAGCGGTAAATCAACTTTATTGCAGAAAATTTTTTCTAATTATACCTATGTAACCTTAGATGACCTGCAAGCTAGAGACCTTGCAAATAATGATCCTCAATTATTTCTGGATTTTTATAAAACTCCTGTAATCATTGATGAAATTCAAAATGTTCCAGAGCTACTGTCCTATATAAAAATTCATATCGATCAAAACCGAAATAAAAGGGGGCAGTATATTCTTACTGGTTCCCAGCAATTTACTTTAGTTGCTGATATTCAAGAAAGCCTCGCTGGAAGACTTGGTATGGCAACTTTAACTCCTATTGCTATCGAGGAATTAAGCAAAACGAAAACTGGGACTTGGACTGATTATGCTCTCAATGGACTTTATCCAGAATTAATTGCAAATCCAAAACTAGAGCCAAAACTTTGGTACTCAGCTTACATCGAATCCCTCTTAAACAAAGACATTCGCGACAATCTTAAAAAAGAGCATTTGGGGACTTATGATCGTTTCATCAAATTACTTGCAACACGATGCAGTCAGGAAGTGAAATTTCAAGACTTCGCTAAAGAGTTAGGTGTAAGCAATCTAACAATTCAATCTTGGTTAGCCTTATTAGAGCGCAGTCAGATTATTTTTCTCTTGCAACCTTATTACAAAAATCTTGGTAAGCGAATTGTCAAAAGCCCCAAACTATATTTTCTTGATACCGGTCTTGTCAGCTATCTTTCCGGAAATACAAATAATGAAATAATTCAAAATGGACCCATGGCTGGCTCATTATTTGAAAATTTTGTCGTAGCTGAAATTTATAAATATTTTTGCAATCGTGGTATCAAGCCCCCTCTGTACCATTTCCGTGACAGTCAGGGAGTGGAGGTTGATTTAGTTATTGAGCATGAAAACAAACACTTGCTAATTGAAATTAAAAGCACAATGAGTCCTAAGAAGGATCATGCTTCGGGATTAGAAAAAGTCGCTAGTCTTTTTAAGAAATCTAAAAGCTTAGTCGCATGCAATACGGGCAAAGATACCCCTCTCACCAAGAGCACCATAGCCATACATTGGTCTAAAATATTTGAAGTAATGGCGAAGATCCTCCACTAGGTCTAATTCAATCTCTTTGCGATCAATTGAATTGTTGTTTTAGTAGTCCAAGCAAACTTCAGCACTTGTATACCATGCTCTTCTAGTAAACGCTTAATCGCTTTTTGGTTAAAGTAGAGGATATGGTCAGGAGCGTGAACATGCTTCCAGCGAGCAAAATCCCTCGGCACCCTAAAATGCCCAGCATCTGGACTTGTCATATAGAGCACAGCACCTAGAGACATAATATTTCTAATAGACTCAACAAAATCATGAGGGTCTGTAACATGCTCTATAACCTCAGTACAGAAAATCAAATCATAAGATTTATCTACCTCTTGGATTTTTGCAAGCCTAAAATCATTATCAGGAAAATTCTTTTTAGCAAATTCAATAGAATCCTCACAAAGATCTATACCACTAGCTCTGAAACCCAATCTGCGAGCAGCTTCCACATTGGCTCCTGTCCCGCAACCTATATCAATAAAACTAGAGCCCTCACAATAGTTCTTTAGTTTGCGTATTTTTTTTGCACCACTTTTTAACTTGCGCTCTGCAACATTAGAATAATGTTTGAAATTTTTCTCACTTGCGTAAAACTCATTGAGAGTTTGCTCTGTCGGAAAAGGATCCAAGAAACGCAAATCACAATTCTTGCATTGGACGATATTATAAAAATCCTTAGTACCAATCTTTTGATTAATAGTAGATAAACAAAGTGGGCAAGCCATCT
>CAZASO010000083.1:0-4143 GCA_964487825.1 uncultured Gammaproteobacteria bacterium | reverse complement strand
AAAATAACTACGGTTCGCACCTTGGTTGCAGTACTTTTAATGTCAGTATGCTGCGCATGGATATGAATTACATAGCCTCAGACAATGTTTTTAGAGTTTATAGATATAGTAATTAAACCCTATAGCACTACTACAAGGTTTGTATTCCAATCAATTTCTGCAAGATAATTTCCTTGTATCTTTGTGAGATTTGACGGGCAGATTCGACAATTTCAACCAATTATTAATATTGGCCCAGTCTTGCCATGGCCCGAATCTGCTGAAGTAATTACTGAGATCGAACGATTAGAATCTTTGTCATCTGCAGTAGATACAACAGCCCCTGTTTTAGTGCGTGCAATTCAAGATTTTGAACAGCATATTTTGCAGCTTGCTAATAAACTTTGTGGACAAACTTTCACTGATCCTGCAGTCGCAGTAGAATCTGCAATCACCCAAATTGATAAAGCTCTTGCAATCCCGAATCCAGAGCATTATGGTATCTCTGCTGATCTAATTAAATTACTGCGAGAATTAAGAATAGAAACTCTTGAGACTTTTGCTCAATATATTGATCCAGATGGACATATGCATCAACATGCCTATATGGGGCTCGGTGCTTTGGTTTCACAAAATTTACAAATAGAGGAGACTTGTGATTTATTAAATGCCATTGATATTAATGCCTCTGTTAATCGCTATGAATTAAAGCAGCAAGAGATACAAAGATTTATCGCCAGCCCTAAACCAATCTCTGAGACTAATCCAGAGATTATCATAGATGCTACTGCTGGCATGCAAGGTTTGGGTAGCCTAGTCTCAAGCTCGCGCATCAGGCCAAATATAGTATCTCCTAGTGGCATAAGAATGATTGGAGAAGTGATTGGTGAGCATGCTTATGAAGGAACATTGTTTATCACGGGCACAAGGAGAGCAACAGACTTGCGTGGTGGTAGCACTAGCTTCACTGATGGGCTGGAAGAAGTAGAAATTCGTCATCAACATGATAATTTATTAAGATCGATAACTCAATGGAACAATAGTTGTATCTACGTCAAAATTCCAATTGACCTAGATAAATTAGAGAAAGATGCGCCCTTAGTCTTGCCAACTCCTTTGGGTAAGACTGTAAATGAAATTAACGCAGAATATGCCAGAGCCATGAAAGACAGTCTGGGATTGACTTATATCTTTGGGCTTGATGTCAATTCTTTACCTAGAGATGATGAGGGCAAGCCTTATATTAGTTATACTTTGGTTTCTTATAAGACAGATACAAAATTATTTCAGGAAGAGTTACCTCAGGGTTCTAAATTTTTGGATCAATATCCAACTCTGAAGCGATTACTAGATCTAGCGCCGCAGGATGTAGTGAGAATGAATTTGATACGAGCTTTTATTGCTCAGACTAGCGCCTATATAGATGATCCAGACCTAACATCCGCTCTTTGTGCTGCACCTAATATGTTACAAATGCAAGCTGAACTAGGTTTCTATGGAACTTGTGCAGATTTTGCTTATTGTGCTGAGTTAATGTTTCGTGAAGCTAAGATACCAGCGATACAAGTAAGTGGTTTAGTACTCGTTGAAAGAGGTTTGATCAAAGGCTTTGAAGCGAATGCAACTCACGCTGTAAACTTGGTCAAGGTTGATGATCACATTTCTGTGATTGATATAACTAAAACAACTTCCTTAGCAAAGTTACCAAAAGACTCACTTAAGAATTATGCTGCTGATATTAAAGCAGCAGCGAGTATTGCAGATGGTAATGAAGCGACCTTTAAGCAGATCTGTAGAGAAACTGCTTATATCGATAATATGCAGGCTTGGATTAAACCATATATCAATAGAGAAGGAATTCATGAGATGACCTTTGATCAATTGCCTGAGCGCTGGAAGAATCTGATTGAATTTATTAAGCAAATAGATGATCCCAGTATTAGTTGGTCTAATAGTCGTTTAGTATTTTTACCAGAGTCTCTCAAACGATCTTCACCATGCCTTGCTCATGCAGTCACTGACTTGCTTAGAGAGCATAGTCCTTTAGAGCGTTTGTTGAGAGCTACAGATAAAGTAGCAATGATATTTGACTCGAAGCTACAGGCAAATGGTCTGATTAGTTTCTGGGATTTAACTCCAGCCAAAGCTAGGATTATTGCTCCTGCCTTTAAGCAAATGACCGAAGATGAGTCTAATGATTATTTGCTTCTTATGTATGAACGTGATTTGAATAAAAAAATATATACTCAGAAGGAACTTGATAGCTTACTCATACAAGTCAAGAATACAATAGATATCATGAATCAGGAAACTGGCTGTAATTTTAGGGTAGACCTTTACCATCTTCCAGCTCTAGAACGTATTACACAGCCTGTATTAATGATCAATGCTCACTCCTTAGGTGTCACTGGTCTTGAAGTGCCAGCAAGGAAGTGGTTTGAGAGCCATCAAACTGAAAACCTAATCTTGTTTAGTGCTGATGGCAAGCTTGATCCATTAAGTGCACCAAATGTATTTTTCGATCCTTGCGAAGTAGCTCTAAAAGCGGCTCCTTTAGCAAATATATTAAGTCCAGAGGATTTAGCTCAAATTAAAGCTAAAGTTTTAGCGAGAGATCTAAGAAATACTGATCTAATACTTGTTGATCATGTTTATAGACCTATAGTGTTTGCAGCCTTAGATTTAACTGAATCGCGACATGCTCTAGCAGAAGCTTTTAGGATATTAGGCGGATTGCCAGCGGTGCAAAATGATCCTTATTACCAAGGAGCCAAAGCTATTTTTGCAGAGCACTCAGATATTCACGAACGTTACTATCAAGCATTTCAAAAAAATTCTACAACAGGAGCAAAATTAATTATTAACGCGATCGCACAAATTTATGGTGAGACTCAAGCTGCTTGTTGGGCTAGAGCCGCTTGGTATCTTGGAGAGTCCTCAGAGCCTTATATTAGTGACGATCGTAAAGCTGAATTACTCAAGCGTCTACCACCAAATACATCAACAACAGGTGTTAAATTTTTTACAGATGCTGTGACTAAGCTTCATGAAGATTTAGTGCTCTTGTTGACAGAATATCATTCTAGTAAGCATTTCATCAATATGGCTGCCTACCTAAATGTATGGTCAGAAGAGGATTCAAGTTGTTTTTTGAGAATGACAGAAGAAGCTAAACATTTAGATTTAAATTACAGTCTTACTTATAAAGCTTTAGACTTAGGTCCAGCTGCTGACCGCTTCCCAGTGATTCGTGAGTTAATTGCTAATTTATCTCAAGCTCCTTATTTAAAACTAGCAGGTAGCGTTACTAATGATAGTCACGAATCCAAATCTGGCATCACTCCAGATGGTTACTCAGTTGAGGTCAGAGACTATGTCCCAGGTGATCCTATTAATCGCATTGCTCATAGAATCTCAGCTCGTATTGGTAAGCCTATGGTCAAATCAGGTTCACCTTCATTGATCGACATAACTAATTTACACCATTATGTTATTGATCTAAGATTGCTAGAAGACCCTCAAGCCATGCAATCTTTACTCAAAGAAATCGACGAGAAGTTAGCTGGTTGTGATCATCGCAACGTGAGAAGTTCAAGCAAAATTGAATTAAAATTTACTTTAGCTTTAGATGGAATAAGAATTACAGAGTTAAATCATCAAGCTTTGCTCAATGCCTTCAAACGATCTACTAGTTTGCATCCCGAATATGGTTTGAGAACTAATTTAGAGGGCTTCATGGGAGAATTACGATTATTAGAAGAAACTAGACCCAAATTAATTCCAGATCAATTTATTCGTGGCATTGCTCTAGATGGCACTAGTGAACGTATGTTTATAATAGAGAATCAAGCAAAATTGCGCAGTAAAAATTATTCTTGTTTTGTTGTTAGTAATGATGAAAGTTTTGTTAGAAGTTTTGAAAGCACAGTAAGAACAGTCTCTTCGGCTAAACCGCTGTGGTTGAGAACTGGTTAGCAATAATATTCTCAGATCATCGAAAAGGCGTCCGGCAGCTCCGCCCCTCTCTTAATTGTCTTATTAGCTAATTAGTTTTTCGATGATCTGAGTAGTTGATTTAGTTATTTAACTACTTAAAATACTATAATTAACTAATGATCGAAAAAAAACTCAACACAAAGACCTTGTACAAAGGTAGGTTTCTAG
>CAZASO010000082.1:0-4238 GCA_964487825.1 uncultured Gammaproteobacteria bacterium | reverse complement strand
CGGGTGCGAAGCGCAAGCAGAGGATCTGGGCGATGCCGAAAGCGCCGAGCCAAGTAGCATTGCGAGGGTGAAGCATAACACAGCAGATGAGTCGCAAGACAGCGAGCGTAAGCGAGCTAGGATTGCGGCTCAGATGCAAGGCATGCGAGCCCGAGCAAGCGGAGCGTATATGAGACATACGAGAGCATTGCGAGGGTGAAGCATAACACCGCAGATGAGTCGCAAGACAGCGAGCGTAAGCGAGCTAGGATTGCGCCGCAGATGCTAGGCGCTCGAGGGCGAGGCGACGGAATTTAGTCAAACCTAAATGAGTAAGCCGAGCCCGAAGAGCAACAACGCAGATGCGGTGTAAGATAGCGAGCGTAGATGCTACAATTAGCCGCTGCTATGTCTCATTCAGTACTAATCTTGATGGGCTCCGATTCTGACCTAGAAGTCATGTCAGCAGCAGCCAAACACTTAGATAAATTTGGTATTTCTTATCAAATCACCATAGCCTCGGCTCATAGAGCCCCCGAGAGGGTACAGAGGCTCTGCTCAGAAGCTTATGATCAAGGCGTCAGGGTTATCATAGCTGCAGCTGGAAGTGCTGCTCATTTGGCGGGGGTTTGTGCGGCGACTTCTGGGCTACCAGTGATAGGTGTTCCCATCGGTTCAGGAGCACTGCGTGGTATGGATGCTCTCTATTCTACTGTCCAAATGCCCTCAGGGATTCCTGTTGCGACAGTCGCTATAGATGGAGCTGCTAATGCTGCTATATTAGCGGCTCAAATACTGGCTACTAGTGATGTTCAGCTTTATCAGAAGATACTGAAACATAAAGAAGAACTCAAGAACACAGTGGAGCTCAAAGCCAGTAAGTTAGAAGAACTCGGTTATCAAGCATATCTCAAAGGAGTAGCCTCTGTCTAAAGCTAAGACTAGCTATAGTGATTCTGGTGTTGATATAGATGCAGGCACTAGGACTATAGACCTCATCAAAGACCAAGTTAATGCTACACATTCTCCTGCGGTTCTAAATAAAATAGGAGCTTTCGCTTCTCTTTATGACATCAAAAGTGTAGGAGATGCTTATGAACACCCGATCCTAGTCCAAAGTATAGATGGAGTCGGCACCAAACTAATAATCGCAGAGATGCTAGAGAAGTTCCATGGGGTAGGGCAAGACATAGTTAATCATTCATGCAATGACATAGTGGTTCTTGGTGCGAAACCTTTGACTTTTTTGGATTATATAGCTAATGCCAAGTTAGACCCTGAGCAAGTAGCAGAGATGGTGAGTGGCATGGCCTATGCCTGTCAGCAAGTGGGTTTGAGCTTGGTGGGTGGTGAGACAGCTGAGATGCCCGGCACTTATATCAGTGGCAAACACGATATTGCGGGCTGTATTACTGGCATCGTAGAACGAGAACAAATCATCACTGGCTCTAAGATCAAAGCTGGTGATGTGGTATGGGGACTGGCTTCTAGTGGACTGCATACTAATGGTTATTCTTTGGCACGACATATATTTTTCGATTTAGCCAAGCTCAATGTAAATTCCATAATTCCTGAGATCCACCCCTCAAAACCACTAGGGGAGCTGCTTCTAGCGGTACACTTGAACTATAGCCCCCTTATACTTCAACTCATAAGTTCTGGCGTGGATATTTCTGGGCTAGTGCATATCACTGGCGGAGGGTTTATAGACAATATACCTAGGGTCTTGCCTCAAGACTTAGATGTCAGTATTAATCTTGGTTCTTGGGATATACTACCCATTTTTCAGTTCATGCAGAATTTCATAGAAGAACAAGAAGCCTACAAAGTTTTTAATATGGGTATAGGTATGATGATTATCGCGGATCCTAGTCAGAGAGAGGAGATTAGTCGTCTAGTCCAAGCTAGTTCTGGACACAAGCTCTACGAGATAGGCTCAGTCATCAAAGGCAATCGCCAAGTGCGTTTTAATGATTATGAATAATGCAACAAAAATAGCTTTTAGACTTTTAGACGGCACTATGCTGGATCTGGCTGATTTGCCGCTCATCTCCAGAGGCAAAGTCAGAGATATCTATGATGCTGGCTCTGATCGTTTATTGATACATACTACTGGTAGACAGTCCGCTCATAATCGCAGCTTAGCTCAAGAAGTCCCTCATAAAGGTGCGGTACTAAATCAAGTTAGTAAATTTTGGTTTGAGAATACTAGAGATATAGTAGCGAACCATATGATCGAATGTCCTCGCCCAGATATGATGCTGGTGCGTCGCTGCAAAGCTCTACCCATAGAAATGATAGTAAGAGGTTATTTGGCAAAATCTTCATCTAAAACATCTCTTTCTGGTTTATATGCTGCTGGGCAAAGAGACTTTGGGGACTTCCAGCTCCCAGATGGTCTCAAAGCCAATCAGAGACTTAGTCCCAGCGTGCTAACACCAACTACTAAAGACATAGACGATGAAAATGTCAATCACAAACAAATAGTAGAGAGAGGACTAGTCCCCGAGGATTTACTCTTAGAGATAGAAAAAATCTCTCTCAAACTTTTTGAGAGAGGGCAGAATATCTCTGCCTCCAAAGGTCTGATTTTGGTGGATACCAAATACGAGTTCGGGTTAGATGTTGAGGGTCGCCTCACTCTTATAGATGAGATACACACACCAGATTCTTCGAGGTTCTGGGAGGCTGCTAGTTATCAGAGTCGTTTTGAAGCAGGTGAAGCACCCCAAGCTTTCGACAAAGAGGGTCTCAGGGACTGGCTTTCAGCTAATTGTAGTATTGAAGACCTGAATGACATTAACTTCAAACCCCTAATCCCAGATTCTGTGATGCAAACCCATGCCAGCAAATACACTGATCTTCTCAAAAGGCTTACTGGTCAAACCTTATGAACGAATTACTAGCCATTAGTCCTCTGGACGGTAGATATAAAAACAAAGTCTCAGACTTAGTTCCTTTTTTTAGTGAAGCTGCTCTTATTAGGCATCGCATTAAAATGGAAGTCGAATATCTTATCGCCCTTTCTTTAGTCCCAGAGACCGGTCTAAGAGAACTTACTAAAGTTGAACAAGAATATTTGCGTAGATTGCCAGCTGAGCATGAGGCTCCCGGCAGAATCAAAATTCTGGAATCCAAAATCAATCATGATGTAAAAGCTGTGGAATATTACATCAAAGAAGAAATGAAAATGCACCCGACCCTCAAAGATAGTATAGAGTGGGTACATTTTGGTTTAACTTCTGAGGATTGCAACAATGTTGCTTATGCTTGTATGCTGAGTGGGGCTGCTAGCTCTGTGCTTTTGCCTGTTCTAAGCCAGCTCCAGACTAGCTTTGAGAGTTTTGCCGCAGCGGAAGCCGAGACGACTATCCTAGCTCGCACTCACGGGCAAGCAGCATCCCCTAGTACACTCGGCAAAGAATTCAAAATCTATGCTGTCAGACTACGAAAACAACTTGATCAACTGCGTCAGTTACGCATCTCTGCCAAACTCAATGGCGCTAGTGGTAACTATAATGCTCATTACATTGCCTACCCTAATGTAGACTGGATGCGCTTTAGCGAAGACTACATCCAATCTCTCAATCATAATCTTCATATAAAACTCGAAGCAAATCTTTTTACGACACAGATAGAACCTCATGATAGCTATGCAGAGTTGTTTGATATTTTGGCTCGTATCAATAACATACTCATAGATTTCAATCAAGATGTTTGGCGTTACATTAGCGATGGCTGGTTGTTACAAGCCGCAAACCCAGATGAGGTGGGTTCTTCAGCGATGCCTCACAAAGTTAATCCTATAGACTTTGAGAATAGCGAAGGTAATTTAGGTTTAGCCAACGCCCTTTATCATTTTTTCTCCAGCAAGCTCAC
This sequence comes from uncultured Gammaproteobacteria bacterium, assembly GCA_964487825.1. Lineage (GTDB taxonomy): Bacteria > Cyanobacteriota > Vampirovibrionia > LMEP-6097 > LMEP-6097 > CAZASO01. The sequence goes on along the minus strand of CAZASO010000082.1, from coordinate 380 downwards.
TATCTCTAGGCTCCAGAGAGATCTCTCAGACTCTACGGTTTTGCGTAATATAGGCTCGGCTTTTGCTTATAGTCTTCTTGCCTACAAATCTACACTCAAAGGCATCAGTAAGCTAGGAGTCAATCAGGAAGCCATTCGTGCAGATCTAGATAGTCATATAGAAGTTCTGGCTGAAGCAATACAAACTGTACTCAGGCGAGAAGGACAGCCTGTTCCTTATGAGCAACTCAAAGAACTCACTCGGGGTAAAACCATAAACAAAGCAGATTTAGATAAATTTATCCAAGGTCTTCAAATTCGCTCTGAGGTTAAGACTCTACTCCTAAGCCTAGAACCCTCTGCTTATAAGGGTTTAGCAGGACTCCTTGCGAAATTTTAGC
>CAZASO010000081.1:0-4321 GCA_964487825.1 uncultured Gammaproteobacteria bacterium | reverse complement strand
CTACTAAGAGTGGTCTGCGACCAAGAGCTTTGAGTTTGTAGGCAAGCTTCGCTGCCGTAGTTGTCTTACCAGCTCCCTGCAAGCCCAATAATAAGATGGCAGACAAATCACCGGTTACATTTATCTTACTTAAAAACTGTTGATTTATCTCGTCTTTAGAGCTGGGAACTTTTTCTTGCTTATCGGCGCAGGCTTCTCCGCCTAGAACCTCGACTAAGGCGTCATGAATTATTTTGACCAACTGTTCACCAGGTCTCACACCCTTGATAACTTTTTCGCCGAGTGCGTTCTCTGTAACTCTAGTAGTAAAAAGCTTGACCGCTTTTAAGGAAACATCAGCTGTAAGTAATTCTTTTTTGATCAGAGCTAAACTAGACTCAATATTATCCTCACTAATCTTATCTAATCCACGAAGCTTCTGGATGGTGGCTTGTAGTTTATCAGAAAGGTAATCAAACATATTAAAGAAGTATAACTGAAAATTATTTGAAAAATCTGCCAATTTCTTAACCGAAGCTTAACCGTTGTTGGGTAGATCAAAAATATTAGACCAAAGGGGGGATAATGGTAAAACTTACAAAATTAATGCTGCTAGCAGGCTTATGCCTGAATTTCACTATAGTTAAAGCTGATAATATTCCAGTTTTGGAAGAGTTAGAAGATATTCAAAGCAATCTGACTCTAACACCAGAACAATCTGCTGTTATCGAAATTGCTATACAGCAGATTAATAACTTAGCTAATCCAGTTAACAAAGAGCAAACTAACGAAGCTAAGGTTCAGCTCCCAAGTGTTAATTTACCGTAATAATACAGGAACCAAAATTAATATTATCCGTCTCTGCAAGGGGTTAAACCCAATGCAAAACACTCTTATCTACAATCCAAATAATTCCTTTGCCGGTCACAGGACTGTTACTGTCATACCAAACTCGGACGAAATTAAGGAAACAAGCAACTCTAAAACACCTGAATTAAAACTATTCTGGGTGTTTATCTTGATGGTTGCGGCTTTACCAATGATCAAAAGTGCTGTCTTCAACGGATTGGTTTTGACGCGTAACATGACAAGCAGCGTTAGATTAACTTTGCAAGAACATAAATTACTACAAGACACCAATGAACTAGAATCCAAAATCACTGAAGCGCAGTCAGAGGCTGGCTTAGTGAGAAGTATTAAAGAAGAAATCAAAGCCATTGGTAAGAATGAGATTTTGATTCGTATAGTTAAATAATAATTATCAGTTTGTTATAATTAGAGCTATGACTACTGCAAAATTTCCTAATACTTATTGTATTCAAAATTATCAACAAATCTACAACAGAGCCTCTGCAATAGGTGATCTAATAAAACACAATTTGCTAAATCGAGTGCCCCAATATGCTCGACACGAATATGCTGACGCACTGGCACAACAAACAGCTGAACTTATTACTGGCGACAACACAACAAAAGGTTTTGCACGCGACTTGGCAATTGCCTTGGCTCGAAAGGATCCAGAGCTCTTTGCTAGGGACCTAAAAGAAGGATATCCTTTAAGTGGTAGAAGCGTAATGAACACTTTAAATGATTCCTACAAACTACAGACTGCTTAAAATAATTTTGCAGAAATAGTTTACAATAACCTTGAATATGGAAAATCTTAGTAACGCTTGGTTAATTGCTGTTTATCCTTTGGTATCGGCTGTTTTGATAATGTTTTTTACTCATCGCAACAGAATAGTTTCTGCAGCTTTGTCTATTGGCGCTGTCGCTTTAGGCTTAATACATTCAGTAATCGTGTTCCTAGCTTTTCACGGACACAGTAATTTTGAAATCAATTTCAACTGGATTCAAGCTGGTAACTTCCATCTTGAGATGGGTTGCCTGATTGATCCACTGACTATTGTGATGTTGCTCACTGTCAATCTAGTTAGCCTCTTGGTACAGATATACACTCACGGCTATATGAATGAAGATGAGGGTTACACAAGATTTTATTCTTACCTGTCTCTCTTTACTTTCTCTATGCTTGGTTTAGTGATTGCCACTAATTTATTCCAGATGTATTTTTTCTGGGAGCTAGTTGGTTTATGCTCATTCTTATTAATTGGTTTCTGGTGGTACAAACCAGCAGCAGCACACGCCTGCAAAAAAGCCTTCGTCGTCAATCGCGTTGGGGACGCGGGTTTCCTGCTTGGACTAATCTTGCTTTATAACGTAACCAAAGATTATTGGACTAGTAATTCTTTTGCAACCCTTTCGTTCTCAAAATTACAAGCAGCAATACAAGCTGCTATCTTTGCTCATGGATTACCATTATTTGGAATAGTCTCCGTGACCTCGATTGGTCTTCTGATATTCATGGGAGCGATGGCTAAATCTGCTCAATTCCCGCTACATATTTGGCTGCCTGATGCGATGGAAGGTCCGACACCAATCTCTGCACTCATTCACGCTGCCACTATGGTCGCTGCTGGAGTATATCTAGTCGCTAGAGTTTTTAGCATTCTTGATATTGACGGTTCGCTTGCTTTACCTGTCATAGCTTGGGTCGGTGGCTTCACCGCAATCTTCGCTGCAACTATAGCCTTCTCACAGAATGACATCAAGAAAGCACTTGCTTATTCTACTTGCTCGCAATTAGGTTATATGATTATGGCAGCAGGTCTTGGCGCGCCAGTGATTGCAATCTTCCATTTGGTTACTCATGCGATGTTTAAAGCTATGCTGTTCTTAGGTTCTGGCTCTGTGATTATGGGCTGTCACCACGAACAAGACATGAATGAAATGGGCGGCTTGCGTAAACATATGCCTATTACAGCGATAACATTTCTTATTGGAACGCTGTCTATATCAGGCTTCCCGATGATGGCTGGCTTCTGGTCTAAAGACATGATTATTGCTCAAGCTTGGGAAGTGAATAAAGGTTTATTCTGGGTAGCTACTGTAACAGCGGCTATGACAGCGTTCTATATGTTCAGGATTTATTTCAAAACCTTCGAGGGTAAGTATCGCGGACACGCTCACCCACACGAACAACCTTGGTCAGTAACGACTCCATTGATGGTGCTGGCAGTACCCTCAATAGTGCTTGGCTTCTGGGGTTCACCATTTATGGATTACAAACTACAACACTACCTAGATCATCATTTCCATTCACATATGGAACATGGTCAGAGCGCTATGCAATTCTTCATACACGAAATGAGCCAGCCGATGGGTTACTTACCATTCTTGGCATTTGTCATTGGCACTCTAGGAGCGTATTTGGTTTATGTCAAGAATATCCAATTGAAAAATTTCACGATTAACGGTTGTTTTAGAGAGAAGCTGAAATTTATTTATCAACTCTCACTCAATAAATGGTACATAGATGAGATCTACAATGCTCTTGTAGCTTGCTTTATGAGCTTTTTTAGATGGACTTATAAAATTGGCGAAAGATTTATTGTTGAAACTATCTTCATTAATGGTTTAGCCTGGCGCGGCACTGAAGTCGCTGGTGAAATACTCAAGACTCAACAATCGGGCAAAGTACAGAATTATGCTTTGATTATGATAACAACGCTCGTCGTTGCTCTTGGTCTAGTGATTCTATTCTAAGCTCTATAATAGAGTTGTTGCGAAATCGTTCAGAGCAAGGCTTGCGAGGACGAAAAATTTGAGTTGACTACCCGTCAATGATGATTCTGAGGACGAGCGTAACGCAGCTATGGACGATTTCGTGACAACTCTAATCCTTCATCCACAAATCTATCTAGTAGTCGTATTGCATAGAAGGGCACACTTATTACTCCCTTATTTAAGCCTAATGGCAGTTGTGAGATTCTAATGCCTAATGGGGATTTATATTTTTTCATGAATTGATAGAGGCTCTTTAATTTACCAATGGCACCAGCTTTGACCTCGATCCCATACACGCGCCCCTTACGTACATGCATGTAATCTACTTCAGCTGAATTCTCTTGTCCGTCTTTTTCCCAATAGTATAATTGAGCTTGACTTGTCAAAGTTTGATAAGCCATAAGTTCTTGTCCTACAATCTGCTCAGCAAGGGCACCTGCCGCAACATTATGAATGTTGTCCATCTCGATAATTTCTTCATTCAAATTAAGCATTTTGTAACTCAATCCAGCATCAAGCATAATAAGCTTAAAATCTTTTTCGGAAGCCAGACTTCCCAGTGGTATAGCTTGCCCACTGCTTCTATTTATTTTGTGAATTAGTTGAGATTTTTCCAAAAGCCATATCGCTTCTTTTAGATATTCTGAACGTATGTCTCTGTCAATTTTGGAATATTTAAATTTTTCTCCTAGAAGACGAGGAATATTTTGTATAA
>CAZASO010000080.1:0-4477 GCA_964487825.1 uncultured Gammaproteobacteria bacterium | reverse complement strand
TATTGAGTTTGAAGATTTTGGCTTTGCCAGCATACTCAGTAGCTAGCTGATCTATCACAGGAGCTAAAGCTCTGCAGGGACCACACCAAGGAGCCCAAAAATCTACCAAAACAGGAATATCTGAATTCAGTACCTCTGTTGCAAATGTAGAATCACTAAGTTCTTGAGTCATATCAAGAATTCTAACATGAGAGGACCCGCTGAAACATACAAATAAGAAAAGCGGAAACTGCGCTGTGGCTCAGCCCCGCTCACAGAGCGGGTCTTTAAATCAAGCAAAAACATCTATCAATAAACCCTGAAGCTCACCAAGGGACTCGGCTAGAGCAAATGATTCTTGTTCTGCTTTAAGAACTTTATCTGCAAGAAGATCTAATTTCTCATCTATGACATTGATTTTTTGAAATAAATCTGAGTCTTTATGAGCCGCATAGGCATGGTCACTGAGGTCCCCCAGAAGATCTCTGACTTGAGAGATATAGTTCCTAAGCATTTCTGGCATAGGATGTTTTTGCAAAAAACTACCCATGCGCCTGATATCGGTCGCCCTAGATTCTAGCTCTTCCAAACTAGGCTTAGTCTCACTATGGATGCGGCTTCCAAGCTTAAATTGTTCAAAAAAATTAAGTTTGGTTTCCGCTTTGGTAGCTACTGCTATTTCTGGGCTAGTATTAGCCTCTGAATTCTGATTAGCTGCTAGCAAAGCCATAGAAGGGCTGCTATTTTGAATAGGACTCAAAGGCATAATAATATCTACCCAAGGTGAGACTAAGTCAAACTAAGCCTCTGGGACGGGCTTTTGGGCTATCTAACCTATAAAAAATTTAGAAAAGATATGTTTTAGAAGGCTTATTTTAGCTTGATGCTAAGATTTAGTGCTGAAATCAAGGAATTCCCATGGCAGTTAGTATTGAAATAGAATCTAGAGACAGCAAAAGCAAAGCTTCTGCTTTGAGGCGTCAAGGCTATATCCCTGCGACTATTTATGGTCCTGATTTTGCCAGCCGCAATATACAGCTCTCGGCTTCTGGGTTTCGCCGTATCCCCGTCAAAGAATACGCACATTTGATGCGCCTAGAGGACGGTTCAGAAGGCATAGATGCCCTCATCAAAAAAATCCAAAGAAACTTCCTGACTGGTGAAGTCCAAAACATAGAATTTTACAGGATCAAAACTGGCCACAAACTCAGTACCCGTGTGGCTTTCGACTTTGTTGGTGTCTCTGAAGCAGTCAGAGCAGGTGCGGATCTTATCATCAATCACAAAGAAGCCCACATTAGATGTCTCCCCAAAGACATTCCTGATTCTATACAGATAGACATCAGCACTCTTAAAACCGAAGCAGATCATATTAGTTATGCAGACCTCAAACTCGCTGAAGGTGTAGAGATTTTGGATCCTTTGGCTGAGATTATTTGCAAAGCAGAAACTCGTAAGATAGACCACGAGCTAGTTCTAGCTGCCGAAGCCGCTAAAGCTGCCGAAGTCGCCGAAGCTGCCAAAGCCGCTGAAGCCGCCAAAGCTGCTGAAGCTGCCAAAGCTAGTGACGCAGCCAAAAAATGACAGAACTGAGAAATCATCCACAAACTCTGGAAAGCACTTTCCATCAGTTTTTGGCTGCCCTCAACCCTGAACAAAAGCAAGCTGTTCTAACTACAGAAGGTCCCGTACTGGTTATAGCTGGGCCGGGTACTGGTAAAACCCAAATATTAGCTATGCGCATAGCAGAGATTTTGCGCTGTCCAGACTTGCAGATGAGTCCAGCTAATATACTCTGTCTAACTTTTACTGATAGTGGTGTTAGTGCCATGCGAGAAAGGCTCTCCAAAATCTTAGGTAGTACTGCCTATCAAATCAACATACATAGTTTTCATTCTTTTTGTAATGATGTCATCAAACAAAATCCTGATATCTTCCCCGTACGCAATCCCATCTCAGACATAGAGCAAGTCGAGCTTTTTTTTCAGCTTATCAAAGCCTTACCTAATGCGGGTTCTGCCCTCAAGCCTTTCGGAAATGCTGATAGTTATCGCTCCGAGATCACAAATAAAATCAAGACCCTCAAACAAGAATTTATCAGCCCAGACAAACTAGAAACTTTAGTCACGGAAGCCAAAGAATTCAGGGAAAAAACCGAGTCTATCCTAGAAAATATCTGCAGCCTTAATCTACGCAAAAACAGGAAACTCAAACTAGAAGATATGAACCCAGCCCTAGAACAACTTTTTGTAATTTGTCAGGGGCTTAGCAATACAGCTCAGCTCTATTACCAAGAGATTTCTAGACTGTTTCATCAATCCTCCACTCTCAAGGATTTTAGAGACGCTGTCAAAAAACTTTGGGAACTAAGTGACTCCAAGAACCACAAACGCCTAATAGAATTTATCAGTTTATATAGAAATTATCAAAACGAAATTCAAGCCCGCCAGCTCTATGACTATGAAGACATGATAGCCAGAGTTGTAACTGCGCTCAAAGCCAATCCTGAATTGCTGTTGAGCTATCAAGAACAATATCAATATATTTTGGTAGATGAGTTCCAAGACACCAATGGCTCTCAAAATCAACTCATACAACTCTTGGCTTCTTTTTATCAAGACAATCCTAATCTTTTCGTTGTAGGAGATGATGATCAATCTATCTATAGGTTCCAAGGTGCATCAGTTGAAAATATTTTTAATTTTCGGACATTTTATCAAACTCATCTAACAGAAATAGTCCTCCGCTCTAATTACAGGAGCCAGCAGCATATTCTTGACGCAGCCCGCTCCAGTATCTCTCGCAACTCTAGCCGCCTAGATAAAGCACTCCAGTCTTGTGCTCCACATGCCTTGGAAGTCATAGACATCATGGTCTGTGACAACTTGGATCACGAGGCTTATCAAATAGCAGAAAGTATCCAAAGCCTCATCCAGAATGGTGTTGAACCATCAGAAATAGCGATCTTATACAGAGAGCACAAACAATCTGATCCCTTCATCAAAGCACTCGCCAAACTCAAGATCCCTTATGCCATTCAAGGCAAAAAAAATATTTTCGATAGTATTGAAATTTTACAGATCATAAATCTAGTCAAAGTTATTCGGGCCCCGCATAAATCCGAGCTTTTGTTTAATCTACTAAATTATAATTTTCTGAGGACTAGCAAACTACTTGCCGGCATCTCTCAACATGATGTTTTCAGAGCTATTCGGGACTATCGCTTATCTCTAGACAAAAGTCTGAGTTTTATAGACTTTCTTCAAACTCAAACAGCCTTCAAAAGCTTTGTAGAAGCCATTTGGCAGGCTCAGCTAGACGCAGAGAACCTTAGTTTTGAGATGTTCTTTGAAAAAGTCATTAGAGATTTTGGCTATTTTGAATATATATTAAAAAGCCCCAAAAAGATAGAACATATCAATAATCTCTCTGCTCTTTTTTCTGAGATCAAAACTCTAGAACGCAATGGTTCTCCACTCAAAGCTAGTAAAATCAGACATGCTCAGCTACAAGACACTGGCAAACGCTTTGATTTAGAGGATTTTATATATTTCATAGACACTGCTCTAGAACACAATCTGCGACTGGAATCTAAGTCTCTCTGCCCAACCCAGCAAGCAGTGAGACTGATGAGTGCTCATGGAGCCAAAGGTTTAGAATTCGATTATGTCTTTATTGTTGCTTGCCTTGATAACTCTTGGGGACAGAGCAAACACTCCAACAATAAAATCAAACTCCCTCTGGGAGTGCTTTCTACGGCAGCAAACCCTCTGGATCCAGAAGAAGATGAAAGAAGACTTTTTTACGTGGCTCTCACCAGAGGACGCAAAAAAATCACACTAAGTTATCACTTGAGATCCTCCGACAACAAAAATCTCAGTCCCTCTATGTTCATAAGTGAGCTAGCTCCTCATCTAACGAGAGAAATCAAAAACACTAATAGCTTGGATCAAAGCCTAGAAACAATCTGCTCTCAGTTCACCGCCTTGGAAGACAGTGCTCTAGATCTATCATCAGACTACTACCAAGAAATCATCAAGCACCATAAGCTTTCTGCAACACACCTAAACACTTACCTCAAATGTCCCAAATTGTTTTTTTATCAGCATATACTACGAGTTCCTTCCGCCCAGAACAAACATGCCTGCTTTGGAACGGCTGTCCATGAGGCTCTTACAAGCCTAGGAAGGCGATTATCAAAACAGGCAAATGGGGCTGTAGAATTAACCGCTAGTGAGCAAACCCCAGACAACATAGCCACGACAAGTCTCAAATTCTTGCTAACTAGTTTTGAAGAGTCTCTGCGTAAGCAGAACCTTAGTCAAGCTGATTTTCAAGAATGTCTAGAATACGGTCTAGATGCTCTCACAAAATATTTCAAACACTACCAAACAGATATTTTATCCAACACTATCCTTGCAGAATACAACATCAATAGCAACTACGAGGGTATAGAGCTCACTGGTGCTATAGACAAAATTATCATCCACCCCGCATC
>CAZASO010000079.1:0-4845 GCA_964487825.1 uncultured Gammaproteobacteria bacterium | reverse complement strand
ATGAAGGAGACATTATTTTTTTATTGAAGAGTTTTAAGAGAAAGATCTTAGAGGCTATCCCTACAGAAGATCGGGTCTTAGCAAGGTTATTTGCTGGGGACTAAGTTAATATACAACTCTTCTAGCTGCTCTGCTGTAACAGGAGAAGGGGCTTCGGTGAGAGGGCAAAGAGCGGCTTGGTTTTTGGGGAAGGCTATAACATCTCTGATACTATCTGTACCAGAAAGTAGCATGATAAAACGATCTAGACCTAGGGCTATACCGCCATGGGGAGGGGCTCCTAGCTCCAAAGCTTCTAGGAGAAAGCCGAACTGTAAGTTGGCTGTAGCATCATCTATTTGTAGAGCATTGAAGATGCGTTTTTGGATATCGCTCCTGTGTATCCTGATGGAGCCACCACCTAGCTCTATACCATTGAAGACTATATCGTAGGCATGAGTTTTGACAGAAGCAGGATCTGTTTCGAGTTTGTCTAAATCTTCTGCTTTGGGGGAAGTAAAAGGATGGTGATTAGCTTTGTAGCGTTTGGATTTAGGGTCATATTCGAACATTGGGAAATCCACTACCCATAAGAGTTTGATGTCTTGTTTGTCGTAGAGTTCATGGCGTTCAGCTAAATCTAGCCTGAGTTTGCCTAAGACTGCGTGTACTACTGAGGCTTGATCTGCAACAAAAAGTACAAGGTCTCCTTCGTTAGCAGAGAGGCTTTCACGGATTTGTTTGAGTTCGGCTTCACTAAAAAATTTTGCAATAGGGGAACTTACAGAAGCATGTTCCAGACTACTGTTCTCTGTATCATTGGTTTTATAGCTGATCCAAGCAAGACCTTTGGCTCCATAACTCATAGCCATGTCTTTGATATCGTCTATTTCTTTGCGGCTGAGTTTGGCTCCAGAAGGGAGTCTGAGGGCTTTGACTATGCCACCAGATTTAACTACACTAGCAAAAGCTTGGAAGGCAGAATTAGACATGATATTGGAGACATCTACTAGTTTCATATCGAATCTGATGTCAGGTCTATCGGAACCATAAAAATTAATGGCATCATCATAGGTCATGCGAGGAAAGGGGGTCGGGACTTCTATCTCAACTGCTTCAAAAGCAGTTTTGATGAGGCCTTCGGTGACTTTCATAATATCTTCTTGATCAACGAAACTCATCTCTAAGTCTATTTGAGTGAACTCTGGTTGTCTGTCTGCCCTGAGGTCTTCATCCCTAAAGCATCTTGCGACTTGATAGTAGCGACTAAGACCACCCATCATAAGTATTTGTTTGTAGAGCTGAGGTGATTGGGGTAGTGCGTAAAACTGATTAGGATGTACTCGACTAGGTACTAGATAGTCACGAGCCCCTTCTGGAGTGGATTTGCAGAGTATCGGTGTCTCGACTTCAGTAAAATCTTCTGAATCTAAATAGCTGCGAATAGCATGTACTATCTTGTGACGATTCATAAGATGTTTGGATTTATTTGGATTGCGAAGTTCTAGATAGCGATATTTGAGCCTCAAGTCTTCGTTAACAGTTTCTACGCTATCTATTTGGAAAGGCAATGCCTTAGAGCTATTCAGGATGAGGACTTCACTTGGATAGATTTCCATGGCTCCAGTCTTAAGAGAAGTATTCTCAGCTCCCTCGGGGCGAGTGCTGACAGGACCTCTAGCCACGATAACAAATTCGGAGCGCAATTTTTCGAAGATTTGATGGACCTCAGGGTTCTTTGCTGGATCTGAAACTAGTTGTATGCGACCGCTATGATCTCTGAGTTCTATGAAAATCAGTCCCCCAAGATCTCTGCGAGCATCTACCCAGCCAGCGATAGTTACTTGCTGTCCCTCACAGGCTTGACTTATAGAGCTTGCTAAATGTGTTCTTTTGAGATTGAGTGCGTTAACCACGGACTATATTTTACACCAAAACTCTAATTACGCTTTCTACAGCTCTAATAGAGTCTAGAGCTTGGATTTCACGGATTATAATTTGCATGGATTTTTCAGAGATGGGGTCTATCATAAAATCTCCGAGAGCAACACCGTCATGAGCCTCATATTGGTCTATGAATTTTATGTTTGCGTTATTGTTTGCGGTGATGGCTCCTAGGTCTTTGAGTACTCCGACTTTGTCGTGCATGGATATTCTCACATAAAAACTATTAAGGACGCTATCTATGTTTTTGATTTGAGCGTATTCACTATGCTGGCAAACATACTGAGGATGAGGTTCTGAAGAACTATTGATTTGAGAAGCTAACATCAAGATGTCTCCTAAGACTGAACTTGCGGTAGGTAGGGAGCCAGCTCCTTTGCCAATGAGGGTTAGATCTTGAACAGCATCACCACGGATCATAATGGCGTTATATTCTCTGTGAACATTAGCGAGAGGATTATCGAGTTTGACTAAAGTCGGGTGTACCCTCAAATCCAGTAGGGGACCGGTGTTGTCTACTATACCGAGTAGTTTGATTCTGTAACCTCTCTTGCTTGCTGAACGAATATCAGTAAGAGAGATCTTCTCTATGCCTTCAGTAAAGATTTGAGAACAATCTATTCTTTTGCCAGAAATAATTGAAGCCAAAATTGCTATTTTGTAGGCAGCATCTTTGCCGCCCACATCGTTAGAAGGATCTGCTTCAGCAAAACCTAGGGTTTGAGCTTTAGCTAGAACACTAGCAAAATCTAGACCCTCGCGCTCCATGGCATCTAACATATAGTTAGTGGTTCCATTAATAATTCCATAGAGGTGTTCGATACGATTCCCTTGGAGACTTTGTTTGAGGGTTGTGATGATGGGTATGCCACCAGCAACGGCAGCTTCATATTGGATAACTTTATTGTTAGCTTTGGCTGTTTCAAAAAGTTCTTTACCTTCTAAGGCAAGAAGATCTTTGTTGGCTGTAACTATGTGTTTGCCTTGCTTGAGAGCTTTGAGCAGGATGTCTTTGGTTTTGCTGATACCGCCCATGACTTCGACTATGATCTGTACTTTAGTGTCTCTAAGAATATCTTCTACATTGTCTGTAAAACAAGAAGCATCTATATCAAAATCTCTTTCTTTGCTCAGGTCTCTCACTAAGATTTTGGAGACCTCTATCTCTGGGTAATATTTGAGAAGTTTGACTAGCCCGCTGCCTACGGTTCCACAGCCTAAAATGGCTATGCAAATATGATTTTTGTTTTTGGATTTAGAATCTTGTTTATCCAGAAGACTGAGCATCAGACCAATTTTAGCAAGTCTTGGAGGGATTCCTTGTGTGCTTGGACTGTCATGTCCAGATCTTCATAGCTGTGAGCCATACTCATAAAACCCGCTTCAAAAGCGGAAGGCGCAAGGTAGATAGATTTGGATAGCATGGATAAATAATATTTTCTGAAGAGATCTAAGTTTTGTTTTTTTGCGTCTTCATAGTTGTGTATGGGATCTTTGCTAAAAGCTATACCAAACATAGCTCCTACTGAGACTACTTGTATGGGGGCATCTAATTCTTGATTGACTTGGATGAGAGCTTCTTGAAGATAAAGGGTTTTTGCTCTGAGTTCTTCATAGAAGCCGGGTTTCTGTAGTTTGCGAAGACAGGCTAACCCAGCACTCATGGCGAGAGGATTACCAGAGAGAGTGCCAGCTTGGTACATGGGACCAGCAGGCGCAACCAATGACATGATTTTGGAGCTAGCCCCATAGGCTCCTACAGGTAACCCGCCGCCAATGATTTTGCCGAAGGTTGTGATATCGGCATGAACGCCATATAATTCTTGAGCTCCACCGAGAGCTACTCGAAAACCAGTCATCACTTCATCAAAAATCAAAAGAGTTTTGTATCTAATAGTTATTTCTCGTAAGAACTCTAAGAAGCCCTCTTTGGGCGGGATACAGCCAGCATTGCCGATGACTGGTTCTGTAATTACGGCAGCTATTCGATCTCCATGTAGGCTGAAAGCCTCTTCCAGAGCGGCTTTGTCATTGAATGTTAAGACAAGGGTGTCTTGGGAGTTTTTGAGACTCACCCCAGAGCTAGTAGCAATACCCAAAGTACTAGCCCCAGAACCAGCTTCTACCAACATAGAATCCACATGCCCGTGATAAGAACCAGAGAATTTAATGATAATTTCTTTGCTTGGAGCGCTAGGCTCTATGCCCAGATCTTCCCTCCCTTCTGGAGAATTAACATAGGCTCTAGCTAGTCTTAGGGCTGACATTACAGCCTCAGTTCCAGAATTAACCATGCGTATCATGGAGACACTAGGAAGAATTTTGATAAGTTCCTTAGCCATAAGGGACTCAAGAACAGTGGGAGCCCCGAAGCTTGTTCCTTTACTGAGAGCCTCTCGTATAGCAGCTTCTATATCTGGATCTGCGTGACCCAAAATCATGGGACCCCACGAGCCAACATAGTCTAAGTATGTGTTCCCGTCTTCATCCCAGATATAAGCACCTTTGGCTTTTTGGATAAAAATAGGTTCCCTAGCCAAAGACTTAAAAGCTCTGACAGGAGAATTGACTCCGCCGGGCATTAATTGTAGGGCTTCTTGATATAAATCTTTGGATCTACTATGCGGCGCTTTTTGCGTAAACATAGTCAACAGCGTTTTTGATAGTTGCGATTTTTTCGGCATCTTCGTCTGGTATCTCTACACCAAACTCGTCTTCGAAGGCCATTACTAACTCTACAGTATCTAGTGAATCAGCGCCTAGATCAGTGGTGAAACTAGAGTTCTCGTTGATCTCATCTTCACTTAGGCTTAGCTGAGCGGCTACTACTTTTTTGATTCTTGAAAGAGCATCTTCTCTATTCATAATTGTTGTGGTTCCTTCTGTCATTTTATTACCTCAAAAGGCGCAAAATCGCCTATT
>CAZASO010000078.1:0-5034 GCA_964487825.1 uncultured Gammaproteobacteria bacterium | reverse complement strand
CTCGACCCCCTGCGTGACAGACAGGTGCTCTAACCAACTGAGCTACGCCTCCATTAGCGTTAAAATATTAGCATGCTTCTCCTGTTTAGGAATTATTTGTTAATCTTTTTACTTAGTTTTCAAGCAGTTTTAGCCACAGCAAACCCCGTCTATCAGCTTTCTATATCTAAGCTTGCAGAAGCAAGAGACGATTTGGATTTATTGTTGCAGACTGAGTTGATTATAGATTCAGAATTAAGTTTAGCTGGAGATACTTTCGTAGCAGAGTTAAGTCCCATCAGTGCTAGGAGACTAGCTCTACCACAAGGGACTAAGCTAATTGGTAAAATCCAAGAAATCAGAGGAGAGGCTTCTTGGTCTAGAGATGCCAAAGCTCGAATAGAGATTAATGCGATCCAGTTGCCAGATCAGCAAGAGATCCCAGCTAAGGCGACTTTAATGCTAGAGGCACAAGACCAAGGTCTGGTTCATAACAGCAAAAAAATCCTAACTAAAAGTACTGAACTAGGTGCTAGTACCTTGGTGGGAGCGATGGATGCTTTGCAGTATGGAGGTATCTCTACGGCTATATTGAGTCATGGGATTAGTGTTGGTGTGGGAGCCGCTCTGGGATTGGGTTTGGGCTTGGCTTCTATTGCGACAAGCAAGGGCTCAAGTCTGAGTTATGATGATAGCCAACTCATCAAAATGCGTTTGGATTCTGATTTTGAGTTATTAGCTGCTTTGCCAGAAGTGAGCAATACTCAATTAGAAGAGCTGAGTCAAAATTATCGAACTAAGCTAGACCAGATCTCTGCTCGCTTACAAGCAGAGCAGTCCTTAGTTCTAGATTTACAAAAAATACATAAATATCAAAGTGCAAGTTATGGAGAATTTATTGTTCTTGATTTAGATATAACTAATATAAGCCTTGAGCAAATTTATTTGCAAGATCTAGTCTTAAGCTCTAATCAACACCTCAAACCACTTTATAGTAATCCTTTGATAACAGCACAGGAGTTCAAGGCTATAGCCCCCGGTGAGAAACGCAGATGTAGACTGGCTTTCGTGCTAGGAGATTATCGCAAGCAAGATGATTATAAGCTCAAACTTCTAGACCCTCTGAGTGATCGGGTGTTATTGACTTATGATCTAGAACAAGCTCATTAATCATGTCTTCAGCTTCAGCATAAGAACTAAGCTGGCTAAGTCTAGCTCTGAGTTTGGCTGCACCAGCAAGTCCGCTAGTATAGTTCATGATATGTTTGCGACTTTCTCTAGTGCCTATGGCTTCACCACGATAATCTATAAGCATGCGGCAATGCCTGAGAGCTAGGCTCAAACGCTCATGAACACTGGGTTCTGGGGCGATCTCTCCTGTGCGTATATAGTGGTTGGCTAGGCTAGAGAACCAAGGTCTACCCATAGTGCCTCTAGCTATGGCTACGCCAGCAGCCCCAGTAACTCTAAGTATCTCAGAGACATCTTCAAGACTACGAATATCACCATTTGCAAAAACTGGAATGCTAACTGCTGAAACTATGTCTCGAATATGATCCCAGCGAGCTTGTCCTTCGTATCTCTGAGAGCGAGTACGCCCGTGTATGGTTAGAGCAGAGAGTCCAGCATCTTCAAAACGCAGCGCTAGTTCTCTAGCATTGAGGGATTGATCACACCAACCGAGTCTAGTTTTGACACTAACAGGTAGAGATGTCGCACGAATAACAGCCCGAACTATATCTACAGCAAGATCTGGTTCTTTCATCAAAGCCGCACCATCTCTGCCATTGACGATCTTCGGGACGGGGCAACCCATGTTGATGTCTATAAATTTGGCGCCGCTATCTTCCGCTATCTGAGCAGCTTTGGCCATAATGTCTGCTTCGTGTCCAAAAATCTGAGCACCAGTGTAAGGGTCATCATGAGGGATATCCAGTTTGCAGCTTTTTTCTTTTTCGTAGCTCATAGCTTTGGAGCTGAGCATCTCAGTAGATAGTAGGACATAAGGATCATATTCTCTGCAGAGTTGTCTATAGACTAGGTCTGTGTAGCCAGCCATTGGAGGTATATAGACATAGCCTTGGAGTTGAAGTTTGCCGATATTTATAGGTTTCATTTGAGTGAATGATAAATAGCCATATCAGCTTTGACGAAGTTCTGGATGTCTGTCTTAATCTCTTCAATAGCTAAGATCTTCTGAGCCAGAAAGAGCTTATCATCAGAACTAGAAAGCAAATCACTGTAATGGTTAGACATCGCTTCCCAAAATTCTAGCAAAGCTTCTCTTGGGAATTTGGATAGTCTAGTTGCAACACAGATCAAATCCGCTCTGGAGCTGCTTTTGAGCAGGTCTGCTGAATGTAAGTCCCAAATCTCCTGAGCTTCTGCACTTAGGGTTTGGGTTTTGGCTATGGGACCGGGGATATATCGTTCTTGACAGCGACTGACTATGGTATCCAAAACCAAATCTCTATCTGCCGCAAAAAGAAAAAACACAGTCCTAGGAGGAGGCTCTTCAATGGTCTTCAGGAGTTTGTTTGCGGCTTTGGCTACCAGACATCGAAGACTCGCGTCTTCGATTACTGCAATTTTGTAGTCATCACTAGTTTTATAGATGGCTTCTTGGAACTGAGATACAGCTTCTACAGAGATCTCTCCTCTAGCACTGGTCTCAGGGGCTCTGAGATAGATGGGTATACTCGGATGACTATGACTGCTGATCCATTTGCAGTTAAGACAAAGACCACAAGGTCTGTGATCATTAGCCGTGCAATTTAATTGCAGAGCCAGTTCTAGCACAGCCTCTTGTTTGCTTGCTAAATCTGGACCAGTTAAAAGATAGGCGGGGGCGAGGGGGGGCATGGGGGATTATTCTAGCCCGAAAGGTTCCAAATTTCTATGTTTCGATAGCTGGGATTGGTGGAAGTAGTACAGGAGTATCGTTATGTTTGTCTACGGCTAGTAATCTACCGAATCCTCTCATGCTCTCACCAACACCTAATTTATCTAGTATGCGACCAAATGTAGAGTCAGAGTAAATAGAATTATACAAATGCGTTAACATGAAAAGACCAAAAGCTTGCAAGGCAGCACCATTGTCTTTAAAGCCCTCTGGTGAATTGCTGGAGAGGGTTTTAATACTAGTATGAAAAACAGAGCAACTTAAAAATAATTCAATAAATTTAGCTAAAGAGGGAGGACCTTCACCCTTATTATTTGATAAACCTTGTACGAATTGCGTTGCTCCTTGCATTGTCAAGAGCCCAGTTGTGCCTAATATAGCAAGAAGGCTCATTAATCTAGTATTTTGGATTTTAGAGTTTTGTTCTTTGGGATCTTTGAGTTTTTGGAAGCCTTGGACAGTATTCTGCATCAAGTTATTGCAGAGTTGAATTAAAGAATCTACGGCGTAACCGCAAGCCGTCTGTATAGAATATAGTCCTTTGTAGATAGGGGATGATAAGTCTCGTATAGCCTCTCTATCATTCCTAGCGGTTGGTTGTTTACAACTTGGTTGTTGATAAGTGGCTACTGCTGCTCCCCCTACTCTATCAGTTCTCATGCAATTAAACCTAGCCTTTTGAAGCCAAGGCTATCCATAAATTGTTCTGCTTGCCTGTCAGCCTGAGCACCTTCACGCAAACCTCTTTGATAAAGTTTTTGTGACTCATCAAAATCAACAGGGCTTCGAATAATCCAGGGGAAAGCAACTTTATCTACACCATGACTTAAGGCTGCATATATAGGATGAAAGACCGAGGCGCCAGTTGCTTTATTGATCAGGTTATTGCTTATGCCCCAATCCATTCTGGATATGAAGGGATGCTTGTTGTGAGAAATTTCTCTAAATTGATCCATTGACCAACTAGTAGCAACACAGCCAAGCGCTAATGGTACTATTGCTTGGGCAGTTGCTATTGCTGGGCCTATGCCGGGAGCAACTCCTAAAAATGCTGGACCTAAGGCAGCCATACTAAGAAGAGCTCCCCCAGTAGCAGACAGTGCTCCAGCTGTAAGTTCATAAGCTATCCCATAAAGAGGAGCGTCTGAATGTTTGTTTTTGGCAACGAGCCAGCTTGTGTTTAGATGATTGGCTGAAGCACAAAGCGAACTAACACCAAAATAAGTAGCTAAACCAAAAGCCGCGAGTTTTATAACTGGTGGCAGAGGAGCACCTTTAGCTAGATTCCACAACTGTCCAAAAGAATTACTTTTGACAGTACCAGTATAAGGTCCGAGTATTTCTTTTAAACCAGTTGCGCAAAGTTTAAAATTCTGTTTAAAGGAATCAAGTGCGCTGAGCCCTGTTCCGCTACTCCCAAAAACCCTTCCCCAAGCGCTTTCTACCAATCCTTGTCCTCTTTTGGACCAGTCACTTATTTCTATACTTAATGTTTGATTATTGAATGACATTTTATTATCCACCAGTTAAAGGTTTAACGAAATTTTGTATATGTGGCAGAGTAAACTTAATAGTACTAGTTATCCATGTTTCATCTCGATTTTTCAACCATTTATTGTTGCTCCAACGGCGACCGGAAAAATCGTCTATTGTTAGGGCGACATCAGCAACAAGGAATAAAGTGCCGACGATTGGTATTGCCCTTCCACCTATCTTAGCTGTAACACCACCTATCCATGGTATTGCCTTAGCTGCAACACCACCTATCTTAGCTGTAACACCACTTATCTTAGCTGCAACACCACTTATCTTAGTTGTACCTTGACTTGATGAAGCACTCTGTTTTAATACTTCTTTTACTATGCTCTGTGCCTGTGCCTGTGCTAGAGTCTCCGTCGCCGTTTTCTGTGCCACTTTTGGATTTAGAATTTTCTCTGCTGCTTCTTTTGCTGCTTCTTCGGTGCCTTGCGTTAATAGAATGTCTGCTGCTGCTCTTGTGGCTCTCACTAATTTTAAGTGATAGTTTATCAGAGCAGGAGGGACGGTCATCTTAATACCATTGGCTAAGAGTTCCATACCACTGCGTTCTTCTTTTTGATTTTTATATTTGACTAGAGCTCGTCTCAAAGTGTTGATATCAGTGTCTATTTGAG
>CAZASO010000077.1:3585-5184 GCA_964487825.1 uncultured Gammaproteobacteria bacterium | reverse complement strand
CGTTTAGCGACACAGAGATAGAGATACATCTCTTCATCTATGCTACCGGGCTCTATGTAGTTGATGCGTGGTTGGTTTAGCCACTGATTATAAATAAATTTGTCTTTTTTATCGTAGAGCTGATAAGAGACCAGCTTAGAGGTTTTGCGAGCGCAGTCGTAGACCATGCTTGAGTCCATGCGTTTGGTCATAAGGACAGCAGTGCCCTCTTTACTCTCAAAAGGTATAGCTTCTTCTTCAAGGAAAACCATCTTAGTCCAAGCCTCGACGATGTCACCTTTATGTTTGATACGGTTTTCGTCTATATATACAGTCTTTGGATTCCCTGACTCTGTTTTGCTTATATATTTCCATTTATTTTCTTTGTACTCGAAAACATTTGCGCAAGAAGCACATACAAAAGTAATAAATAAAAACACTGGGAGATGTTTGACCCGCACTAAATAAACTCCTAGGCGCATTATACCCAAAGCCAGATATAAATAAACAAATTAAGTTGCTACAATCTATAATCCCCTGTCCTAGTGGTGGAACTGGTAGACACGCTATCTTGAGGGGGTAGTGGCTTCGGCTGTAAGAGTTCAAATCTCTTCTAGGACACCATTTTATGATCTATCTCGACAATGCTGCTAGCAGCCCTTTGGATGAACGGCTGCTGGAGCTAATCTCCAAGACTCATCAGCTGCACAATCCTAGTAGTTTGCATTCTGCTGGCAGAGCCGCTAAAGCAATACTAGAGAGGGCTAGAGAAGATATAGCCCAAAGTATTAATGCTGATAGTAGAGAAATAATTTTTACTAGTGGTGCTACAGAATCTAATAATTTTGTGAGTGCTTGCTTGGACTATGATGTCTTGATAACTAGTCCAAGCGAACATGCTAGCAACCTAGAAGCCGCTAAACAAAGGGCTTCCAAGCTTGTTTGGCTCAATCTTAATTCAGAAGGTTTTATAGATTTATCAGAGTTAGAGCAGCTTTTGAGAAACTTTCAGTCTCAAAAGATCTTAGTTAGTTTAATGCATGCAAATAATGAACTGGGGTCGTTACATCAAGTCTCTGAGATAGGGGCTCTCTGTGCTCGCTATGGGGCTCTATTACATAGTGATGCCGCTCAGACTTGGCTCAAACTCCCTCTGGATATGCGTTCTATGCAGATCTCTGCTCTATCTGCTTCTGCTCATAAAGCACATGGGCCCAAAGGCATAGGTTTCCTATATCTCAGCCACAAGGCTCAAAAACAAATGCGTAATGAAGGACTTCTGCTAGGTGGCGGTCAGGAACTGGCTTTGAGGGCAGGTACTGAGAACCTCTCAGCTATAGCAGCTATGGCTGAACTAACTAGGATCTACGATCCCAGTCCTCTTAGAGACTTAGAGTCTTTGCTTATCTCAGAACTTCAAACTATCCCCGGACTCATCATCAACGGTCCCAAAGATCGCAAGCAAGCTCTGGCTGGCATTATCAATATGGCAATCATGGGCTTACCCTATCTTAGCGAACAGTTCGTTCTCCAAATGGATCTAAGAGGGTTTTGTATTAGCTCTGGTTCAGCCTGTTCTTCTAATCGCAGATCTCCAGAAATCCAAAGCTCTTATGTTCT
>CAZASO010000077.1:0-3485 GCA_964487825.1 uncultured Gammaproteobacteria bacterium | reverse complement strand
AAAAATGTGGAATATTGTAATTAGTGGCAGACAAAGAACTAAACGAGCTTAATTTAGAGCTTGAAGATCTTAAGGATTTAGATTTAGCAGATGCTAGTGAGATAAGCGTTGTAGAGGAGCTTGAGCGGGAAATCGTAGATGAAGATCTCAGCTCCGACAATGGTGAAGACCGGAAACTTATTAATGATGGTGTCTATCTCTACCTCAAAGAAATAGGTAAAATCCCAGCTCTAGCTCCCGGTGAAGAATTAACTCTGGCTAGCCTTATAGAACAGGGTGGGGCTGTTGGAGAAAAAGCTAAACGCAAACTCGTACAAGCCAATCTACGACTGGTTATCAGCGTTGCCAAACGCTATGCCAAAGATGCTTGGACTCTTTTGGATTTGATACAAGAAGGTAATCTTGGTTTGATGCGAGCTGCTGATAAATTTGACCGAGTCAAAGGATATAAATTTAGTACTTGTGCGATTTGGTGGATACGACAAGCCATCAGCAGGTCTTTTGCTGATAAATCTCGTTCTATTAGAATTCCTGCCCACATGATAGAACAGGCTAGTAAACTTCGCAAAGCTAAACTCGAACTCACTCAGGTGCTAGGGCGCATTCCCACTGAATTTGAGCTAGCTGCAGTTCTAGAGATAAATATAGAAAAACTTAGAGAGGTTGATAATCTTCAAATGCAAACTATTTCTATGTCTACACCCATAGGCAAAGAACAAGAAGCTGATCTTAGTGAATTTATAGAATCTGATTCTGCTTTTGCATCACCAGACGCAGCTCTCATTAGTAAAATGCTCAAAGCACAAATTAAAAAAAGCATAGAGTTCCTATCTGAAGAAGAACAGAATATTCTCATACTTAGATATGGTCTAGTCGAAGAAGAGGGTGAACGAATCTATACCTTAGAAGAAGTCTCAGATATCCTAAATATCCCTAAACAATCTGTCCGCAAAATCGAAGCAAAGGCTCTCCGCAAGCTCAAAGGCAAGATAGTCGAGAGCGGGCGCTTAGAAGATTACCTATAGCTGCTAAAATAAATCGCATGCGGCTTTTTGTTTATATTCTGCTCTGTCTATTAGCGATAAATCCAGTAATAGCAGAACAGACCGCTATCGTAAGACGCAGTGCTACAGGGCATGCTCTGACCAAAGCTATTAGTTTAGATGATGCTATCAACAAATCCGGACTTATTTTCAAAGGACAATTCTTGGGCTCCAAAATCCAAGACAGAGGTTCCAGTAAAGTTAGGGTTTTGCGATTTCATGTTCTAGAAGCCATCAAAGGTCTAGAAACCCAAACCACACAACTAGAGCTGAGCGAATGGGCACAGGCTCAAAGCCCCTTCACTACTGAGATTGAGATCGCTAAGCCTTATGTGTTTTTCTTTTATCCTCCCTCTAAGCGGGGTTTCACTTCTCTGATAGGTCAAGAGCAAGGGTTCGTAGATATTAGTGACGAATCCAAACCTATCTTCGCTAAGCGCATGCTCAAATATGAAAAACGCCATTATGCTGGCTTCAGCGGCCTCTTCAGGCAACTGCGCTCCATAGGTCGAGCCAAAGCCGCTGAAATCCACTCCTACACTGAGTTACGCAATTTATGCAAATCCAATTAAACACAGAACTTATCCAAGAAAAAGCCAAACAAATACGCATTAACGCCCTGCGTATGGTACATGCTGCTAATTCTGGACACCCCGGCGGTTCTCTTTCTATCGCAGATATTTTGGCTGTCTTGTATTTCGGCGGACATCTCCGCTACAAAGCCTCAGAGCCAGAATGGTCTGAGCGAGACATTTTGATAATCAGTAAAGGCCACAGCTCCCCTGCTGTCTACTCTGCTTTAGCTTTGGCTGGTTTTTTTGATATCGCAGACACTCTTGGTTTTCGCAAACTAGGCTCTCCCTTCCAAGGACACATAGATAGATGTCGAGTCCCCGGCGTTGAGATGTCTACTGGTTCTCTAGGACATGGTCTCTCTAATGCTCTGGGTTGTGCTTTAGCTTTAAGACTAGATCAAAGTCAGCGTAAAGTTTTTGCGATACTAAGTGATGGTGAACTCCAAGAAGGTTCCAACTGGGAAGCCATTATGGCAGCAGCTCACTACAAAACCAGTCAGCTAGTGGCTTTCATAGATCGCAACCGCATACAACTAGATGGCTGGACAGAAACTACTATGGGCTTGGATCCCATTGCTGACAAATTCAAAGCTTTCGGCTGGGCTGTTACAGAGATAGACGGTCATGATATTGCAGCTATAGATACGGCTCTCCGTAATCCAGATGGGGATCTTAGACCTAGGGTCATTATTGCTAACACCATCAAAGGCAAAGGTGTAAGTTTTATGGAGAACCAAGTCAAATGGCATGGTGTAGCACCTAAAACCGAAGAACTAGAAGCAGCATTAGAAGAATTAGAACATGGGCGCAGAAACTAAAACACTAGCAACACAATATCAACTCGGCGATATGATCGCCACAAGAGAGGCTTACGGAGCCAGTTTGGTGGAACTTGGCAAAAACAACAGCAATATAGTTGTTTTGGATGCAGACCTTAGTGGTAGCACTATGACCAAATTTTTCGCCAAAGAATTTCCAGATAGGTTTTTCAATATGGGTATCGCTGAAGCCAACATGATAGGCACAGCCGCTGGGCTTGCTCGTTGCGGTAAGACTGTCTTTGCTAGTAGCTT
Organism: uncultured Gammaproteobacteria bacterium; assembly: GCA_964487825.1. GTDB lineage: Bacteria > Cyanobacteriota > Vampirovibrionia > LMEP-6097 > LMEP-6097 > CAZASO01. Next base: position 794 of record CAZASO010000077.1, on the reverse strand, counting down.
TGCGATGTTTGCTAGTGGCCGTGCTTGGGAGTTCGTTCGTAATTCTGTCGCCCATAATCATCTGGGCGTGAAGATTTGCGCTAGTCACGCAGGTCTCACAGTAGGCGAAGACGGTGCTAGCCATCAGACCATAGAAGATCTAGCCATCATGAGAGTAATACCCGGCATGGTGGTTATAGTACCTGCTGATGCCGTGGAGACTGCTCTTGTGATGAGGGCTATCGCTGAAGACCCCAGACCCACCTATGTGAGACTAGGTAGATCCAAAGTCCCTGTTGTGTTTGATGCTAGTTATGATTTTCAAATTGGCAAAGCTAATATAGTTCGCAGTGGTTCCGACATCAGCCTCATCACCTGTGGTGTGATGCTAAGTGCTGCCCTCAAAGCCACTGAGCAACTGGCTTCCGAAGGTATCTCGGTTGAACTCATTAATTCAGCTTGCCTTAAACCTTTTGACTCAGAGACCATTGCAAAATCCTTGCGCAAAACTCGCCGAGCTATCTCACTAGAAGAACATAATGTCATAGGAGGTCTAGGAGATCTAGTCGCAAGTGTAATCGCTGAGCAGATCTCAGAACCAGTGCGCTTCAGCAAGATGGGCATACAAGACTGCTTTGGTCAGTCTGGCCGAGCTGAAGAACTACTAGAACATTATGGTTTAGGGGTTGCAGATATCATCAAAAGAGTGAAGAATATCATCAGTGGCTGAAGTTATAACCAAAGTTGCATTTTGTTTTAGTATGCTCACTCTCACTGCATTCTTACAAGTGCCTCTTTGTGGTTATGATTATCCT
>CAZASO010000076.1:0-5324 GCA_964487825.1 uncultured Gammaproteobacteria bacterium | reverse complement strand
CTTGCAATTTTGTAGGCATTGTTTATTTGAGAAGGAGTAAGTTCTAAAACTTTAACAGGAAGAGCTAGTGAGCGTCCATCGGGTCCTTGAGCAGCCCCTCTCTTTCGCTTTCTTAGCGGATCTAGCTGGTCAGGACGGGTTCTAATTTGTCTCTGTGAGCTCCCAAGAGCGTTGTTAATTACCATAATATTCTTAATGATAACATGCTTGCCGCTACTTGTCAATACCTTCTGTCCGTATTGGTCCACGATCTCCATACATACCAAATCTCCGCTTCAAAACTGCGTTTTCAGTCATCCTTAACTCTGCAAAGCCCGAACACTCAAGCTCTCTTTTTGTAGGGATTCTAGGGCTTGTACGGTAGCTGCAGCACCAGTGATAGTAGTAATTACTGGGACATTGGTAGAGAGTGCGATTTTGGTGATGATAGCACTGTCTTCATAGGCTTCTTTGCCAGCGGGTACATTGAAGATCAAGGCTATCTCAGAATTTTTGAGAAGGTCACTGATATTGGGGCGACCTTCTGAGACTTTGGAGACTCTTTCTACGGGGATGTCTACTTGTTCTAAGAAATTGGCAGTGCCACTAGTAGAGAGGATTTGGAAGCCCAAACGATCTAGTTGTTTGCAGATGTCTACAGCTAGAGATTTGTCTTTGTCTCCGAAGCTACAGAAGACTTTGCCTGAGCGAGGGAGTTTGAGGGAAGAGGCTAGCTGAGCTTTGGCGAAAGCCATCGGAAAATTATCAGCGATACCCATAACTTCTCCAGTGCTTTTCATTTCGGGACCTAAAAAAATAGTAGTGCCTTCGAATTTGTTGAAACTAAATACAGCTTCTTTGACTGAGACTTGATTTCTACTACTCGCTATAAGTTGGCTGGGTTCTAGTTTGTGCCCTAGCATAACTAAGCTAGCTACCTTGGCCCAAGCGATAGCTGTGGCTTTGCTGATAAAAGGAACGCTACGACTGGCTCGGGGATTGACTTCTAGTATGTAGAGTTCTTCGTCTTTGACAGCGAACTGAATGTTCATAAGACCTCTAACATCTAAGGCTTTGGCTAATAGACTAGTGGCTCTTTGGATCTCAGCAATAATGCTGCTAGAAAGATTTTGAGGAGGGTAGACTGAGGCTGAGTCTCCGCTATGAATACCAGCGTATTCTATGTGTTCCATGATGCCCGCAATTACAGTATGAGTACCATCTGAAACAGCGTCTACATCTATCTCTATAGCTGAGTCTAAGAATTTATCTATGAGTATAGGGAGCTGAGATTTGCGAATAATAGTGCGGCGAAGCCAGTTGGAGACTTCTTCTGAAGAATAAGCTATCTCCATACCTCTACCACCAAGGACATAGCTAGGTCTCAATACCAGAGGGTAATCTAGGGCATCAGCTTTGTCTAAAGCTTCGTCTACGCTATAAGCAATGGCATTGAGGCTTTGTTTGAGTCCAAGCTTGGATAGTATTTGTCCGAACTCTTCTCTATCTTCAGCTAAGTGTATTTGAGCAGGACTAGTACCTAAGATACGCAGACCTAGTTCTTCTAGCTGCTGGCAGATATTGAGAGGGGTCTGACCACCAAGCTGAACTATCACGCCTTTGAGTTTGGATGGGTCATCTAAAGAAGCTAGCTCACTATGCCAGACAGCGAATACATCTTCAACGGTGATAGGTTCAAAATACAATCTATCGCTAATGTCAAAATCCGTAGAAACCGTTTCTGGATTGTTGTTGAGCATGATAGTCTCATAGCCTGCTGCTCTGAGAGCTTGAGAGGCGTGAACACAACAATAATCAAACTCTATGCCCTGTCCAATACGATTAGGTCCTCCACCTATGATGATGACTTTGTTCTTAGTGCTGGGGGAGACTTCGTCTTCTAGATCATAGCTAGAGTAATAATATGGAGTATGAGATTCGAACTCTGCTGCACAAGTATCTATCATCTTATAAACAGGATGGATAGAGAGTTTGAGCCGTAACTCTCTGATTTCAGTCTCCGTAACATTAAGGATGATAGCTAGCTGAGCATCACTAAAGCCCATGGATTTGAGCTTGCGTAGATAATCAGGACTAAGAGCATCTAGAGTTGTGCTGGATGGCTGCTTAGTAGCAAGTTTTTCTAGGGTTTGGGTTTCTTCTACTATCTCTTTGAGATGAGCTAAAAACCAAGGGTCTATCTTACTGAGGTTGTGTATCTCGGTTAAAGTTAGTCCTAAATAAAAAGCATCAAAAATAGCAAGTAAGCGTTTGGAGCTAGCGATAGAGACTTCTTTGCGGGCTTTGTCCAAATAGCTTTTGATTTCGTTGAGTTGGATTTTGTGGTTTATAAGTTCTGGATTAATAAAACCAGTATGGTTTTTCTCAAGACCCCTCAAAGCCTTTTGTAGACTTTCTTTGAAGCTTCTACCTATAGCCATGGTTTCACCGACAGATTTCATCTGGGTACCTAGAGCATCATCTGAGCCGGGGAATTTTTCGAAGGCAAAACGAGGGATTTTGGTGACCACATAGTCGATGCTGGGTTCAAAACTGGCCATGGTTTTACGAGTGATATCGTTGGGAAGCTCATCTAGGCTATAGCCTACAGCTAGTTTGGCAGCGAGTTTGGCGATGGGAAAACCAGTGGCTTTGCTGGCTAGAGCACTAGAGCGAGATACCCGTGGGTTCATCTCGATAACTACAAAATCTCCATTGCTGGGATTAACAGCGAACTGAATATTGCTGCCACCAGTTTCTACTCCCACTGCTCGAATGATTTGGATGGCAGCGTCTCGAAGGCTCTGTAACTCTCTGTCTGAGAGGGTTTGGATGGGTGCGACAGTTATACTGTCTCCTGTATGTATACCCATGGGATCTAGGTTTTCTATGCCACAAACGATAACGACATTGTCTTTGATGTCTCTCATCACTTCAAGTTCGATTTCTTTCCAGCCAAGGACAGACTGCTCCAAAAGTATTTGGCGAGTCGGACTAGCATTAAGTCCTTTGACCAGTAGCTCGTCTAGTTCTTCGTAGTTATAGGCTATACCACCTCCATAGCCACCCAAAGTAAAAGCAGGTCTCAAGATCAAAGGAAAACCTAATAGTTCGGCAATAGCTCTACCTTCTTGGAGATTAGTAACAACCTCTGAGCGAGGGGTTTTGAGACCTATCTGAGCCATGAGTTTTTTGAACTGATCTCTGTCTTCTGCAAGCTCTATAGCTGGGAGTTTGGCTCCAATAAGCTCTACGGCAAATCTCTCTAGGGTTCCGTCCTTAGCGAGGCTTACAGCCGTGTTGAGAGCTGTCTGTCCGCCCATAGTAGGCAAGATAGCATCAGGTCTCTCTATCTCGATAACTTTAAGAACGGCTTCTGGGGTGATAGGTTCGATATAAGTCCTGTCTGCAAAATCAGGATCTGTCATGATAGTGGCTGGGTTGCTGTTAATGAGTATGACCTCAAAACCTTCTTCCTTAAGGGCTTTGCAGGCTTGAGTCCCAGAATAATCAAATTCACAGGCTTGTCCTATGACTATAGGACCAGCTCCGATAATCATGATTTTGTGAAGATCTTGGCGCTTTGGCATTAGTTATTATTCTACTGTAGCTTGAGGCTCATTAAGGAAAATCAGCAAAATGCTGTTTTGAAGCGGAGATTTGGTATGTATGGAGATCGTGATCCCATGCGGATAGAAGGTATTGACAAGCAGGGGCGAGCGTGTTATCATTGGGGATATTATGGTAACTAGTGGAATCACCCCGTTTTCAGATAACAGTAATTGGAAACCACCAAAGCCAAGAGCAGATGAAGTCCATACTGTTGCAGCAATCTTACAAGGTCAAAGAGTCGACTCTTCTCTCCAAGATATCATAAACACACTAAAAGCTGAAGACCGCCTAGTAGAAGCCTTAGAAACTACTCACGAAGCGCATCCTGATAGTATTCCACTATCTCTTGTATTAGCTGCAAGAGCAGAATCCCCTCGCCTCAAGAGCGATGATGGTTTTAGGCAGGAGACTCTAGTTAGAGCTGTATTGGGATTAAAGTCTGGTCACGAAGCGCATCGTAATGTATTCCTAGCGAAGCAAGTACAGTCCCCTAACTTCAAGAGCGATGAGAATTTTAGGCAGGAGACCCTAGCTAGAGCTGTAGAGCAATTTCAGTCTTATAGCAAAGCCAAGTATGGCCTTCCACCAGATGAAATCAGAACTGCACTACAAGCTGAAAACCTCCTATTAGAAGAAGTCTTGGAAGCTGTTCATAAAGCGCATCCTGATAAAGTTTCACTATCTATTGTATTAGTTTTAAGAGCAAATTCTCCTCGTTTTAAGAACGATATCGATTTTAGGGAGGAGACCCTAGATATAGCTGTAGAGGGATTAAAGTCTGGTAAAATCCCTAATAACTTACTTCCATCTGCAATCAGAGCTGCATTACAAGTTGAAAATCGCCTAGTAGAAGCCTTGGAAGCTGCTCACGAAGTGTATCCTGATAGAAAATCACAATATCATGTACTGCGAGCAAGAGTAGGCTCCCCTAGTTTTGAGAACGATGAGACTTTTAGGCAGAAGACCATAGATTTGGTTATAGAGAATGGCGAATTATATAATTTCATGCTATTTCCAATTCCACGCATACTCAGAGAGCAAGACCGCCTAGTAGAAGCCTTAGAAGCTGTTCACAAAGCACATCCTGATAAAGTTTCAGTACTTGATGTATTGGGAGGAAGGCTAGACTCCCCTCGTTTTGAGAGCGATGAGACTTTTAGGCAGAAGACCATAGATTTGGTTATAGAGCATGGCCTTTTACGTTATAGGAAAGGACTACATTCAATTATAACCACACTCAGAGAGCAAGATCGCCTAGTAGAAGCCTCAGAAACTGCTCATGAAGCGCATCCTGAGGAAGTCTCATTATTTAATGTATTGGAAGCAAGGGTAGAGTCCCCTCGCTGGAACAATGAGGCTTTTAGGCAGGAGACCATAAATATAGCTATAAAGTCTGGCGTATTACTTGATCTCCCAGAACAACATCCAATTCTAACCACACTCAGAGAACAAGACCGCATAGTAGAAGCCTTGGAAGCTGCTCACAAAGCGCATCCTAATAAAGTTTCACTACCTGATGTATTGAAAGCAATGCTATGCTCCCCTCGCTTCGAGAACGATGATGCTTTTAGGGAGGAGATCATAAATAGAGCTGTAGAGGGGTTAAAGTCGTCTGACAAATTCTTTAACGAAATCATAAAGACACTACAATCTAGAGACTACCTAGTAGAAACCTTGGAAACTGCTCATAGAAAATATCCTGATCAATTTCCACTACGACAGGCTGTATTGCG
>CAZASO010000075.1:0-5349 GCA_964487825.1 uncultured Gammaproteobacteria bacterium | reverse complement strand
CTCACACCCTTAATGCGAGAGTTCTTTTCCATACGGGCTAATCTTGATCTGACCTTAATTTAATGAACCAAATTTATCTGTAACTCACTAGCAATAAGCATTATTCATAATCTCACCCAAGCCCCCTGCTCCGGGTAGAATATACTGAACAGGACTAAGTCCACTCTCTGACTGGGTTCCGGGCTGAGAGCTAAGAGCCTCAGAACTAGAAGCCCCTCTGTCCAAACGCAAAGCATAAACCAAAAGCTCTGGTTGACTGCTTTTGAGGGCTCGCAAATATTCTGGAGTAACAATAAGATTAAGAGCTATAAATTTCATGGCTTTGCCACCTAAGTGCTGATAATGACGCAAGGCTTCTAAGATAGAAGAACCTGTAGCGCCCATAGGGTCAGGGAAAAGAACTATCGCTGCTTCTATATCTCCGCCTATTTTGCTATCACCAAAACGCGCCCCCGTTACATGCTGCTCAGCGTCTGTGTTGCGTGCCATCACCACATGGTCTTGACGCACTCCGGCTGGATCCAAAACTCTATTTAGAAACTCAAAACAAACTTGACTAGGTACAGAGCCTGCTCTTGCGATATTCACAGTAATAGCCCTAGTCTTGGGATCTATGCAAGAACCAGTCCAGATGCCGCGTTCAGGCTCAGAGGCTGCCATGCGAGTAGCAACGCTACGCAAAACACAAGGAAACTCTCTGGCTATAACCTCTTGAATAAGACGATGATAAAGGTCTCTCACTAGATAGCTTATCTCTGGTTGCAAGGTACTAGGTTCTGAGAGTTGCGCCAAAAGACTAAGAGTCAGGGGATCACTAAGAATATGATAATTAGAGCCATAACTATGTTCCAATTCATAACTGGGTCTTAGGGCTTGATGGTAGGCACTATCTGTCTGCATTGTCATCACAATCAATTCATTTTAACACTGGGCAAAATTTTATTCAGTATCTGCTTAAAGTCCTCATGCTCTAAACCAAGCCCCAAGCGGAACCTAGAGGGATCGTCCTCGAACAAATCTCCTCTCACCACGAACAAATCTACTGGCGGCTCTGCAAGAAACTCCAGATAAACCATTGGTGCACCGATATTATGAACAGCAATAAATCTCTGAAGATAGCGCAAATTCTGTTGTGCTAATTCACGATGACGCTGGGTAATAAGCTCGGTCTGATCTAAAGCTAGACTAGCGATGGCTTCATCAAAAGGATTAAGCCTTAGTGATAAATAATTTTTGAGAGCCAAAGCAGAATCCAGAAGAAGCTCAGAACGAGTAGCTAGCCAACCCAAGCGCAAACCCGCTAGGCCAAAGGCTTTGCTCATATCAGCTATAACAACAGTATGCTCATAAAACTTCAAAGCAGAACTGCTAGGTATCATAGAGCTAGGTCTAAAAACCTCATCTACTATGAGTAAAGCTGAATCAGAATGACTACTCAGTAGAGCTGCAATACTAGCAAGCTCCTCATCTCGAAACTGTATCCCTAGTGGGTTTGAGGGGTTACAAAGCACTAGAGCCGTGATCTTCTCCTGAGTTTCTAGGATCCGAGCTAAGCTAGAAATATTCTGCTCACTAGTCTGCTCAGGCTTGCAAACCCAATCTATGACAGTAGCGCCTCTGTCTTTGGCTATAGAATAAAGAGACTGGTAGATAGGCTTTTGAACCACAAAAACTGCACCCGGTTTAGCAAGTAAACTAAAAAGTATAAATATCGCCTCAGAAGCCCCAGAGCTACAAAGCAAATGCTGAGCACCAATGCCGCAATCCTGATAGAGCTTGGTGGCTATCTTCTCTCTAAGAATCCAAGAAGCTCTTGCCTCTCCATAGTCCAAGGCTAGACCTGTAAGCCTCTCTAGCAAAGCTTTACGCTGCTCTACTGTATAAGGAGCGAGGAGATCATCTAAGCTTAACGCAGGAAAAGTTGCGGAACTAATATTGATGAGATTTGCATGCTCATGCAGGTTATAAGCTTCTTCTAATAAAAAAGGTTTTAGCAAAAAAACTAACTATTTGATCTCACGATGCAAAGTATGTTTGCGCAAATTTTTGTTGTATTTGCGGCGCTCCATTTTGTCGGGATGTTTTTTTTTGTTTTTGAAGGTGCTATAACGCGACGGTGGCACACCAGCCTCGCGGGCCTCAGTACATTCGAGGGTAACTACTACATAATCCTTCTTCTTTGCCATTTCTAGTTCACTTAGTCTAGTCCCAGAAAGAAGATTGTACAAAAAATAGCCTAATAAAAGTATTAAGAAAGCCCCAAAAAGCCCGAAATTAAAGCTTAAGGAGCCTCAAAAGAGGCAAGGGCAACCCATATGGACATAATTTTTGGTCAAGAAAAGCAAAGAAGCGGGCTCAAACGCATTGATGCTTGGGTAGAGAATAGTATCCTATCAGGAGCCCTCCCTAAGAGGCCAGACCTTATGCTGAGGCTCCTAGAAATGACGGCCTCTGTAGATACCCTAAGTCTAGATGTTGTAAGCACTCTAGCCCAAGACCCTGAACTCAGCGCCAATATCATTCGTCAAGCTAGGCTCAAACTAGACTCTCGGGTTAATCAAATTACAAACAAACAACTACAACAATCCATACAAAGGCTTGGTTATGACTTTGTACAAACAGCCATTGAGGTTAATTGTTTCAAACGATTTCTAAAATGTCTAAGACCCTCTGCTAATCAAGATTTGATTAACGAGCTAAGACACAGTCTCAGAGCAGCTTTCATCGCCAAAAGGCTTTCTCGCTTATCAGGGTTTACTCAGTATAATTATGCTTTTTTTGCTGGGCTCATGCACAATATGGGCAAAATTATCATTGGGCTTCAAGATCCTCGCATCTTTCAGGAGATATCCAATATGTCACAGCGGGGCTTGGATGAGAAATCCGCGGAGCTAATTCTGATGGGTTTTGAGCATAATGAAATCAGCGCAAAACTAGTCGAGTCTTGGGCTTTACCAGATATCATCTCCAAGGTTATTCGTTGTTTTGAACACCCTGCTTTACTCCAAGAAGAGGAAGAAAAAAAACTAGCCGATATTCTAAGACTTAGTAAATATATTGCCAAAGCTCTCAATGATAAAGAAAAAAGCCCTCGTAGTCTAATGCCAAGAATCAGAGAACATCTACTGTCTCTGGCTGATAATTTTAGTGATGAGGATTTACAAGAAGAAATCACAGACCTCTATATTAAAACCTTGAGCATGGAAGATAGAGTTTTCTGCTTAGACTAAAAGCCTATTAGAAGGCTCTTAAGCCAATGCGTTACAATAGACGCATATGAATTCAGATCCTGAAAACCTAATAAATAAAGCTAAAACCATCATAGGGACTGTGCTTCCAGCAACAGCCTTCAAAGATGTATCTATCGTTGGCGACAAAAAAGTCGTCTTTAATTTGCTTTTAGACAACCCTAATGATCCTCAAAAAGCGGAGCTAATCAAAAAAATCGAAACTCAACTCAAGGCCGCCGGCTTCGAGGAGCTAGATGTTTACACTAGCAAAACCGCTCCAGCAGAAGGACACAAGCCTATAGGTGGTACTGCTAGTCGTGGCAATATCAGCCCCAAATCACCCATTACTGGCATCAAACATATTATCGCTATTAATAGTGGTAAAGGTGGTGTTGGCAAAAGCACCTGTTCAGTTAATCTAGCTATCGCTCTTTCTCAACTCGGACACAAAGTCGGACTTCTAGATGCTGATATCACAGGACCCAATATCCATCTGATGCTCGGCGTAGACAGTAAACCTCATCTCACCGAAGACCAAAAAGTCTCTGCCCTAGAAGCACATGGCATCAAAATGATCTCCATGGGAACCCTAGTCGACGAAAACAAAGCCACTATCTGGCGAGGTCCGATGCTTGATGGTGTCATCAAACAATTTCTTAGAGAGGTTGCTTGGGGAGAGCTAGATTATCTCATAGTAGATCTACCTCCGGGCACTAGTGATGCTCAGCTCACTCTCTGTCAGAATGTACCTTTGAGCGGTACTGTGATTATTTCTACACCCCAAGATGTGGCTCTCTTAGATGCTCGCAAAGGACTACAGATGTTCCAAAAAATGTCTGTGCCTATCTTTGGTCTCATCGAGAACATGAGTTTCTTTGAATGTCCTCACTGTCATGGACGCAGTGATATTTTCTCTCATGGTGGCGCCGAAGCTGCTGCCAAAGAACTAGGCTTGGAATTTTTGGGACGCATACCCATAGAACTAGAACTTCGTCTAGGTGGAGATTCTGGTCTACCTATCACAGTTAGCCAGCCTGAACACAGCATATCTATTGCTTTTCGCGAGATCGCTAGCAAACTAGTTAAACAAAGTGAACTAGCTCTGGCTTAAGAGCCTAGTGTCTTGTTTGATAGTAATAATGTGCAACAGTATAGTCATCATCTGGATCAACAGAAGCTATATTAAGAGTGCAGCCTGCTTGCATATTGAGTTCTGGCCCTTTGAGAACAATCCAAGGTAAAGGCATCAAAGCTCCTTTGACAAAACCTTTGGCTCCCGCTTTGAGCTTGGACTCCTGAGCTTCATCGGCTTCTATCGCCGCATTCCAAGCCGCCATGCCACCACGACCCACTGGTAGCCCTAAAGTCAGGAGGTCTACTGTTAATCCCAAAACTAAACCAGTAGCAGCAAAAACACTGTTACCTGCCCAACGCAAATTACGATGCTCAGAGCGAGGGACTATTTTGATGATACCGTTAAGCTCTTCTGTACTACCATTGGGGAGGGTTGCGGATTTGAGTTCTGCCTTGAAAACCTCACTACGACTGAGTCTACGAGCATCTCTGTGTTCTATAAGAACGGCCCTAATCACAGTACCTTTGGGATAGGCCTCTGGATTATCCTCGGAACCCAAAACCTCAAAGGCAATCTCTGAGCCTATTTGATGGGAGCCAACACTAACGATTTGATTTTTACTATGACTGAGAGTATAAGCACTAGCACTAAGGCCTAAACTTAAAATTAGAATAAGACTGATAATTTTTACTTGCATAAAACCATTATGCACCTATTTTCGTTACCCCTCTTGGAACAGTAGGGCTCTTATTCCGTCTTAGCTTTTGAGGCAGTTTTGCCTTGCTTTTGCTTGCAAATAATAAGATGCTCGAGTCTTATTTGATAGGATAAATAGCCGAGACAAAAACCCTAATTTTTGGGTCTCATAAATAAGTATGGACTATGTGGCTCCCAACTCAGAACTGATACGAGGTGTTGTTTACAACTCTAGTAAACCCATAGGTGGTATCCACTATTATGACTCGCGCGAAGGTTCTGTCATCATAGATAAACTAAACAATAAAGTTCTAGTCAAGGTAGCCGCTGAGACTGATTCAGGCAGCA
>CAZASO010000074.1:0-5413 GCA_964487825.1 uncultured Gammaproteobacteria bacterium | reverse complement strand
GAGTCGTCAATGAGTAAGCCGAGCCCGAAGAGTAACACCGCAGATGAGTTGCAAGGCAGTGAGCGTAAGCGAGCGTCAGAGTCTAGACAAGATTTTCATATCATACTCAGAGGCTTGAAGCTCTCTTTTGAAGGCTTCTGAGATCTGTACCATAACATCGTGCTCCAGCCGTGAATAGAGGTCTATAGCACAAGAAGCATATTCTGGCCAAGTATGGATATTGAAGTGCATATCTGTAGAGGTTAGAGTCGCTGTAACCCCTTCTGGTTCAAATTGATAAAAAGACTCTGTTTCAAGGACTATATGAACACTCTTGCAGGCACGCACTAGAGCGGTTTTCAGCTCTTCAGTTTTAGCGAGTGTTCGTGGATTAGCTCCGTAAAAATCAACAATGACATGGTATTGTGCCACTATAGAGAGCATTATAGCGACTTTTGCTGAATTAACCTTAATTAACTATAAAGTTAGTCTAGCTACTCAGGGCAAAAGCCGCTCCCTATCTGTTAAAATCACTATTCGCATGTCTAAACAGCGCAGTAAATTCTACACCAGTCAAGAAAGCTCCCCTAAATGGAGAGTCTTTGATGCCGAAGGCAAAGTCCTTGGCCGTCTAGCTACAGAAATCGCAAATGCTCTCAGAGGCAAAGACAAAGCCATTTTCACCCCCAATCAAGACTGTGGTGATTTCGTTGTCGTTGTTAATGCTGGCAAATTCAAAGTAAGTGGCCGCAAAGACGAACAAAAAAAATATTATCGTCATAGTGGTATCCCCGGTGGTTTTAGATCTGAGACCTTAGGAGACCTTCGTAACAGAAGACCCAACGAGGTCATTCGTAGAGCCGTCAAAGGCATGCTACCCCACAACCGTCTCAGTGAGCGCCTTATCACCAAACTTAAAATCTATAGTGGTAGTGAACATCCACATGAAGCCCAAGTCAACTAGGAATTTATATACATGAGCAAAAAAAAATCCCCTCTAATTAAAACTGGTAAGCGCAAATGCGCTATCGCGAGAGTCAAGCTTGTAGATGGTGGTAACGGCAAGGTTACTATTAATGGCAAAGATGTCTCCGCTTATTTTGGTCCTCAAGTCGCCATCAAAGACAAACTCCAAAAACCTTTTGAGATTACAGGCAATCTTGCCAAATATGATGTAGTCGCCAAAATTACAGGTGGTGGTCGTATCGGACAAGCCGATGCTTTGATGTATGGTATTGCCAAAGTCCTTGCGAACCTCAATCCCACTAATAGAGCTAGTCTGAAGGCAGTTGGTCTGCTTTCCCGTGATGCTCGCGTCAAAGAATCCAAAAAATACGGACACAAAAAAGCTCGTAAAAGCTTCCAGTTCTCCAAGAGATAATTTTAAAATTCTTAAAAAGAGCACTTGGCTTTTTATTTTTGCTATAATAGTTTATGTCTTAGTGTTATTGCGACTGAAACACACTCGTTCCCATCCCGAACACGACAGTTAAGGCAGTTAGCAACGACAATACTTGGTGGGAGACCGCCTGGGAAGATAGTCCAATGCTAGGTCATTCTTTAATAACCCCACTTCGGTGGGGTTTTTTTTGCTTATTTTTTACTAACCTAAGCCATTTGGCATAACTTTGCCTGTTCTTGTTAGCCTAAGCCTAGTCTTTCAGCATAACTTTAGCTTTTCTGCGTATTCTAAGTTTATGTTCCAGTTTAGCCACATAGTTCAGCATCAATAAAGTAATTAGTGAGAAGAGAACAGCATCTACAAGATAGCCAAAAGCAATAATCGCACCAATAGCAGCCTCTACCCAGATGGTAGCAGCGGTGGTGAGTCCTTTGACTAAACCTTCTTTGTTCATGATACTGCCAGCACCCAGAAACCCAATCCCAGTGACCACTTGACCGAGGACTCTAGTAGGGTCACCACCTGCCATACTACCAGTCTGTTCTATAGCAAAGACAGAATATTGAACGAAAAGCATAGAACCTAGAGCTATTAGTATAGAGGTGCGTATTCCAGATGGTTTATTACTGAGTTGTCTTTCAAGTCCGATAATTCCAGCACAAAAAATCACAGTTAAGATCTTTAACCAGAACATGAGATTCATGTGCGCAGTCAGAGCAGACCAACTAAGCTCAGAAAAAATAGTCATAAGTATATTATGCCCAGATTTTAGGCAACGCTATTGGCTTCTTGTTTGCTTTCTTGGAGGGCACGGATACTGAGGGATATACGGCCTTTGAAATTATCTACACCTATAACTTTGACTTCAACCTCATCGTCTATATTCAAGAATTCCTCGATGCGATTAACTCTTTGAGTGGAGATTTGAGAGATATGTATCAAACCACTAACGCTAGGAACTATCTCACCGATAGCGCCAACTCCTTCCAAAATTTTGACGATTTTGACTTTCCAGATCTCACCTTCTCTGACTCCATTAGCCATAAGTTCGACAAGTTCTAGAGCACGATTGCCAGCGACAGGATCCATGGAGTAGATAGAGACTTTGCCAGAGTCATCAATGTTAATCTCTGCGCCAGTTTCAGCAAGGATCCATTTGATGTTTTTGCCTTGACTGCCTATCACAGCACCGATACGATCTTGTTCTATTTGAGTGGAAATAATGCGAGGAGCTGTAGGACGCAGCTCTGGAGCGGGTTTGGAGATGGCTTTAGCCATTTCACCAAGTATGTGTAATCTACCATCTCTAGCTTGTTTGATGGCATTGCGGATTACAGACATGGGTATACCTTGGATTTTGATGTCCATCTGAAGAGCGGAAATACCTTCTGAGTTACCAGCTACTTTGAAGTCCATATCACCAAGAAAATCCTCAATGTCTTGGATATCAGTTAGCACCGTGGATTTGTTGGGTTCTTGGATAAGACCCATCGCAACTCCAGCAACAGCACTATTGACAGGGACCCCACCATTCATGAGAGCTAAGGAGCTAGCACAAGTAGAAGCCATAGAAGTAGAACCAGCAGACTCTAGGACTTCAGAGACTACGCGAATAGCATAAGGAAAAATATCTCTAGAAGGTAGAGAAGGTTGTACTGCTCTTTCTGCTAGTGCCCCGTGTCCGACTTCTCTACGACCCGGTCCACGATTGGGTTTGACTTCGCCGACAGACCAGCCGGGGAAATTGTAATTGTGCATGTAGTATTTTTCGGTTTCGGAATCTATACTATCGAAATTTTTACACTCAGACTCAGGCCCAAGACTAAGCACAGACAGGACTTGAGTATCACCGCGAGTAAACAAACCATCACCATGGACCCGAGGTAATTGACCTACTTCAACGAAAATAGGGCGCACTTGATCTGCTTTGCGTCCATCAGCACGAATGCCAGTCTCTGAGATCTGTTTGCGCAAAAGTTTTTTCTCGTATTGTTTGATTTCGTTAGCTACAGCAGAAGGGGTAGCAGCTAGATATTGAACTAGAGCATCTTCTTCAGAGCGGTTTGCAATCAAGTCAGCAAGAGCATTCTCGACATCTTCGTGAGCTTTGTCAAAAAGTTCATTGCGAGTTTTTTTGTCGAGATTATTGAGTGCTTTACTTAGAGTTTCGTGCGTAGTCTTGGCTACTAGCTGAACCAGTTCAGCATTGGGTTCTGGGCTGATAAAAGTTTCTTTGACGACTTTGCACTCTTTAGCGAAAGCTATCATTTCTAAGACTTGTTTTTTGATTTCAGTGTGAGCAAATTCTATAGCATCTATCACGACTTCATCTGGGACGAATTTGGCTCCAGCTTCTACCATCATGATGGAGTCTTTGGTTCCAGCAACGATAATATCTAGGTCTGATACTTGCATCTCTGCATCACTAGGGTTGATGATGTAATTACCATCAGTATCTCTAGCTACTCGCACAGCACCTACAGCATCAGAGGCTGCTAAGCCAGAGAGTTCTAGGGCGAAACCAGCACCTATCATGGCAAGTACATCTGGTGGTGCAGCATGGTCTGTACTTAGGGTCATCACATTCACCTGCACATCATTACGATAAGCATCGGGGAATAGAGGACGGATAGGACGATCTATAAGGCGAGAGACTAAGATCGCTTTGTCAGAGGCTCTGCCTTCGCGTTTGAGCCAGCCACCGGGGATTTTGCCGACGGAGTACATCTTCTCCTCGAAGTCCACTAAGAGCGGAAAATAATCTATACCAGCTTTGACTGATTTGGATTTGGTGATAGAGACCAAGAGGACTGTATCTAGGCAGCGAAGCTCAACAGCAGCTGTGGCTTGTTTGGCGTATTTGCCAGTGCTGATTTGAATGTTTTTGCCACCGACTTGAATTGTTTTTGTTTTGATATTGAACATTTTGGGATTCCTTTGTTAGTTTTGAATAGCGCAAGCTAAAAGGGTTTGAGACTTTGGAAGTCTGAGCCAAATCCTAATAACTAGAAAAATTTATTTGCGTAAACCTAGAGCTTCAATTAATTGACGATATCTGTCAACATTGATGTTTTGTAGATATTTAAGTAGTTTTTTGCGTTGACCTACTTTACGGAAAAGACCTCTTTTGCTGTGATGATCTTTGGGATTGGATTGTAGATGTCCAGTAAGCAAAGCTATGTCTTT
This sequence comes from uncultured Gammaproteobacteria bacterium, assembly GCA_964487825.1. GTDB lineage: Bacteria > Cyanobacteriota > Vampirovibrionia > LMEP-6097 > LMEP-6097 > CAZASO01. The sequence continues at coordinate 846 of CAZASO010000074.1, read as the reverse complement.
GGATAGGATTGCGACTTGAACTTCTGTGGTACCAGTATCTTTAGTGTTAGCGCCGAATTTATTTACTAATTCGGATTTTTGTTCTTTGGTGCTTGCCATTTTTCTTTCCTTATTATTCAGAGGAAAATTGTAGCATGTTATAATATTGTTATAATATGCCTAACCCAGTTCAGAGCCTGATTAGAGTTCGAGATTATGAGTGTGATTTGCAGGGTATCGTTAATAATGCTGTCTATGCTAACTATCTAGAACATGCTAGGCATGAGTGGTTGAGAGCTAATAATATAGATTTCAAAGTCTTACATCAAGTAGGTTTAGATTTAGTTGTGACGCGTTTGGAGATGGATTTCAGAGCTTCTTTAGTGCCCAATGATGACATTATAGTGACGGCTAGTTTCACTAAAGAATCCAAACTACGCTGGCTCTGCAAGCAGGATATCTACAAAGGAGAGCAACTTATACTCAATGCCAGTGTCTGGGGGACCTGCCTAGACAAGAGTCGGGGAGGACGGCCTAGTCCCTGTCCTGAGATGGATGCTGTGCTTTAGTGGCTTCTTAAGGACCCGCTTCAAAACAAAATTCTAGTGATATTGACATCTGCGATGGGGGTGGGCTAGAGTTATCTCTTATGCAGATAGGAGATTCTCAAACCGTTAGCCGCCGTACAGTCCTTGTTGGGGGACTAGCAGCTGCTGGATTATTAGGAGCTGTTGCTCTTATCCCGGCAGGTAATCCCCCAGTTGTCGCAATTAGTGACAGTCTTCCTAATGGAACAGATAGAGCTGTGCTTCAAGCCTTCACCCAATTTGCGATGACTATCATCGGGGAAGATGAATTCCCCAGAGA
>CAZASO010000073.1:0-5456 GCA_964487825.1 uncultured Gammaproteobacteria bacterium | reverse complement strand
CCTATGACTTGTAATTCATGAGATGGGTTAATTGTGCCGATACCCACATCACCATTGGCTTTGAGGGTTAGTCTCGTGCCGTTATTGGTCTCAAGACCTAGATCAAAATTATCATTAGTTCCCAGACTACGATTAGTTCCTCTAGCCTCTCCTCCGTTCCTAAAAAACTGATTGAGGTCTAAGCTAGACCCACCCAAAGTCAATCCCCCACTGAGGTTGAGGTTCTGAGCAAGGATATCACCCCTTACATCCAAAGTAGCATTAGGAGTAGCAGTACCGATACCTACACGAGCGGCAGAAGTATCAACGACAAGTTGAGTAGTATTCACTCTAAAATCACCTGTAGTATCGGGGCTGATATTAACATCGCCACCAGCTCTTGAACTTATGGTAAAACCATTTACATTGAGATTTCCACTAAGATCTGGACTCAGGTCTTCATTAAGATTAGAGAGTAAACCTAAACTACTAGGACTAACCCAAGAAGCCAGACCCAAGGCGTTAGAGCGCAATATTCTATTATTTGCTTGACTGCCATCAGTGATAGTTAAAGAACCGTTAACACTTAAATTACCTCGATTCAACATTAGTGAACCATTAAAAACTTGAAGGTTTTTTTCTAGGCGCAGATCTCCGCGCATGATATTGTCTGTACCGCTATATTCCAAATTGGCCTTTGCAGGGGTCAATGAGATAACAAGAGCTAATCCAGAAAAAATGAGACTAGATAATAATATTCTTTTTTCTAACATGCGATACCTTTTTGCAGTCATGAAGCATAGCATTATATGTATAGTTAAATCAAGGTCATAAAAATGCCTTTGAGGACTTTAGCCCTATCGAGATACAATAAAACAATGCCTTTAATAGAAGATAAATTGCCGATTAGTATTGATTTTAATCGCAAACATGAAGCTAAATTAGTGAACTTCAACGGTTGGCTTATGCCTACTTTTTTCAAGAGCATACTAGAAGAGTATCGGGCTACAAGAACTACTCTGGGGCTTTTTGATGTCAGTCACATGGGTAGACAGAGGATTTCTGGTCCCGAATCTAAAATCTTTCTAAGCAAGATAATATGCAATAATGTGATAAACCTAAAAACATCTAAAGCCCTCTATAGTCCGATGCTAAATATAAATGGAGGAATAATAGACGATTTAATAATCTACAAGGAATCTGAGTCTGATTATCTAGTGGTTAATAATGCTGGCAATCATAATATTGTCTGTGATTGGTATAGAGAACAGTCTCATGGATTTCAAGTCTCCATAGAAGATGTGACCACCAATCTAGGACAAATTGCTGTCCAAGGCCCTAAGGCCGAAGCTACACTCCGCTTAATCACTGGCTTTGACGGGCACTTAGATTATTTTAGTCATCAGAAAATTATTTATCAGGGGCAAGCTCTGATGGTCTCTGCTACTGGTTACACTGGCGAAAAAGGCTGGGAGCTATATGCTTCAGCTGGAGTCTTAATGGATATCTGGCAGAGACTCATAGATGAACATGCTGCCCAAGCCTGTGGCCTAGGTGCTAGAGACATACTAAGGTTAGAAGCTGGTTACTGCCTGCATGGCAATGATATAGACATTCATAGCACCCCCTCGGAAGCCGCTCTAGAATGGACTTTGAAAAACACTGGGGATTATATAGGTAAAAGCAAAGCTTTTAGCAGAAATAAACGATTAGTAGGCTTAGCTTTTAGTAGAGGACAAAAAATTCTGGCTCGTCATGATTTAGAAGTTTATGATCTTGATGATCAGCCTATTGGACGCATTACTAGTGCTAATTATTCACCTATTTTAGAAAGAGGTATTGCTCTTGCATATCTTAGCGAAGCATATTATAAGGAGCATAGGTGCGGCTCTAAGCTTAAGGTCAAAATTCGTGACAAAGAGCATATCGCTACACTAGCTGAACCTTGGTTCTACCGCAACATCAAAAACAAACTCATACAGGACATAGCATGAAACAATATTTCAAAACACATGAATGGATACAAGCCACTGAGGAAGAATCTTTCCGCATGGGTATCAGCCAGTATGCTTGTGATCAACTAGGAGATATCGTCTTCGTTGAAGCCAAAGCAGAAGGCGAAGAAGTAGCAGAAGGAGATTCTTTAGCCATCTTAGAATCTGTCAAAGCCGTTGGAGACCTTTATTCTCCTTTTGATGCGACTATCGTTTCTATCAATCCTGATGCCATCGAAAGACCAGAAGATATCAATGGTGATACTTGGATTCTTGAAATCAAATCCAGCAAAAATAAAATTGATCTTGCTGAATTAGCGACTTTCGATAAAGACGACTACGAAGAACTACTGGACAGACTCTAATTTGGAACGCCTCTCCATAGCAGCATTCAAGAGAGGATGACGGACAGCCTTAACTTCATCAAAACGCGCCAATTCTGTAGTAAGAGGAGCTTGCTCTAAACGCTTGCGTCCCTCTACTGATGCGGCCTCTAGGATGATAGTCTCTAGGGCTTGCACAAGGGAATCTAAGGCCGCAAGACTCTCTGTCTCTGTAGGTTCTATCATCAAAGCTTCTGGCACAGTCAAAGGAAAATATATGGTCGGAGCATGAATCCCAAAATCCAAAAGTCTTTTAGCGATGTCTAGAGCGGTGATACCATAAATTTCTTTGAGACGACTAGCACTAAGTATAAACTCGTGCTTACAAATCCTCAGTCCAGTCTCTTCAGAGAAAAAATAAGGTCTCAATATTTGATTTTGAGAAAGTATTGGGCTAGTGAAGATTCGTTGTTGAATGTAGTTAGCATTAAGAGTCGCAGTCTCAGCTATGCGCCTGATACCCTCTGCACCATTGCGTTTGATGTAGGCTAAGGCTCTAATAAGGACATTAAAGTTACCATGAAAAGACCTGATGCGCCCAATGCTAGAAGCCGCTAAGGGAGCCCAAGATAGCCGTCCCTCTGAGTCTTTTTGGAGGCTAGAACCCGGCAGATAAGGAGCCAGAGCTTTGCTAGCTCCAACAGGTCCCGCACCGGGACCTCCACCTCCATGAGGAGTAGAAAAAGTCTTGTGCAAATTGAGATGTATAAGATCAAAACCCATATCACCGGGTCTAACAATGCCAGCAATAGCGTTAAGGTTGGCTCCATCATAATAAAGTAAAGCCCCTGCTTCATGAATGAGCCGAACTACTTCTGTAATATTACGAACAAAAAGCCCTAAAGTACTAGGATTGGTGAGCATGAAGACAGCAATCTTCTCTGAATGTTGCTGAATAATCTCTCTAAGATGTTCTAGATCTACATCCCCGTCTGAAAGAGAACGAATAGTGATGGTCTCAAAACCAGCCATACTAGCACTAGCTGGATTGGTGCCATGGGCTGAATCTGGCACTAGCACTAGGTTTCGCTGAGTAGCACTAGTGTCTGCAAAATATTTTTTGGCCATGAGTAGAGCAGCTAATTCACCATGGGCTCCAGCAGAAGGCATTAAGCTAAACTGATGCATACCTGTAATTTCACAGAGAGATTTATTGAGTTCTTCGTAAACCAGCAAAGCTCCTTGGATATCTTTGGCATCACTGTATGGATGCAAGTCTGTCCAAGCAGGAGAGCTAGCAATACAATCATTAATCTTGGGATTGTATTTCATGGTGCAAGAACCCAAGGGATAAAAATTAGTATCAATAGAAAAATTCTTTTGAGATAATCTTGTATATAAACGACAAATACTAAGTTCACTTTGTGTATCAATCTGAATGTCTCTTAAATAGTAACTATGTATATCATCTGAAAAAGTACTAAGAGTTTGGTCATTGATGTGAGGTCTAGGTAGAGAAACTCCTACCGCACTCAGGATCTCTGAAACCCGCTCTATAACTTGATTTAAGTCCCGCAACTGATGCAGCTCAGAGACCGCGATAAGATATTGTTGGGGCTGTCCCTCTCTCATGTTTTGAACCTTAACAGCGATCTCACTAAAATAAGCAGCCAATTCTACTTGCTCGGTTTCGATAGCAAATTCATTGAAAATATTTTTGGAAAGAACCTTAATCTCTGGAAATACCGCAAGAGCATTCTTCAAAGCATTAGCTTTGGAATAGATTTGGATGCCTAGCTTTTGAAGACCACTGGCTCCCATTTGGCTGATATAAATCGCAGCAGCCAAAGCATGAATAGATTGATTGGTACAAATATTGGAACTTGCTCTTTCTCTTTTGATGTGTTGTTCTCTAGCTTGAAAAGTTAGCACAAAACCCTCACGACCTTGTTTGTCAGTGGTTTTGCCAACTAAGCGCCCCGGTAACTGTCTGATATAAGCATCCGTGCAAGCCAGAAAACCTATCTGGGCTCCTCCATAATGCAAAGGATTACCGAAAGATTGAGCAGAGCCTGCTACTATGCGAGCACCATAATCACTAGGACTAGCTCCCAGTGTAAGAGAGAGAGCTTCTACAACAACATAGACTAGAAAAAGATTTTTTTGAGAGATTTTACTAGCGATCAAAGCCGCATCACTAAGCCTTTCTCCATAAAAATCTGGGTTTTGCAAAGCAACGATAGCAGAATCAGGCACTTCGTCAAGACTCTCAAAAACAAATACTGATAAATCAAGAGCCCCTAAATATTGTTTGGCTACCTCAATATATTCTGGATGTATAGTGGCAGAGAGATATATAGGTCTCCTCTTGTCTATGCGATAAGCCATCATCAAAGCCTCTGCAAAAGCCGTCGCCCCGTCATACATAGAAGCATTGCAAACAGACATTCCTGTAAGTTCAGTGATATAGGTTTGGAATTTATATATAGCCTCTAGAGTACCTTGACTAACTTCCGCTTGGTAGGGAGTATAAGCTGTAAGAAATTCTCCTCGATTAGTAATGGCTCTTACAAGAGCAGGGACATGATGCCTATAAACACCAGCGCCTTTGAAATCGTATTTATTGTAGTGATTGAGTTTCCCCAAATCCTCAAAATATCTTTCTAGATCCCATTCACTGTAGCCCGCTTCTAGATTGAGCTTGCGAGCTAACAAAAGGGGCTCTGGGATATCCATAAACAGCTCATCTGTACTATGTATCCCCAAGCTTTTGAGCATAGTAGTTTTGTCGACATCATTAATTCCCAAGTAAGGCATATTAATATTGTCGCATTAAGTTGACATAGATTAACCCTATTCTTGAAGATTTGATAAGGGTCTAATCTTCGATTTTATAATGGAAATCAAAATAGTATTTGATCCTAATAGGTTTATGTGCTCCGTCTGGAAAATGAGGGAAAGGAGCAGAGAGTTTTATAGTGTCCATAGCATAAGTATCAAACTCTCTATTAGTACTTTTTTTGTCTAAATCTATATCCCTGAGACTACCATCTGGATTGAGTTCAAAACTAATCTCAGCATAGTAAGATTCCAAAAAGCCTCTTGGTCTCCATTTATCGCTGATAATACCTCTTACAGTCTCAACATAGTTAGACCAAAT
>CAZASO010000072.1:0-5775 GCA_964487825.1 uncultured Gammaproteobacteria bacterium | reverse complement strand
AGATTTCGTCTCGGTGCGCAAAGCAGGTGAGATCATACCAGAACTTATAGAAGTGCATCTCGCTAAACGCAAAGAAGATACTAGAGAGATCATCAGCCCAGAACACTGTCCTGTATGCGGCTCAGAGACTGAGAAAGAAGACGCTGTGCTGAGATGTACCAATATAGCTTCTTGTCCTGCTCAAATACAGAGACGCATAGAACATTGGTGCTCTAAGGCTGCTATGAATATCGAAGGTTTGGGTCCTGCTCTTGTGGAGCAGCTATTAGCTAAGCAGCTGATCACTAGCCCGATGGATATCTACAAACTCAATGCAGATCAGCTTTTGAGCCTTGAACGGATGGGAACCAAATCTGTTCAGAATTTATTAGAATCTATAGAGCTTAGTCGTTCCAGACCTTTTGCTAAGTTTCTTTTTGCTCTGGGGATTCGGCATATAGGAGCTACGGTCGCTGAACTTATTGCGGCTTATTATTCTAGTCTTGATGAGCTGAGGACAGAATGTCTAGAAGGCTCTGGTCAAGCACTTTTGCGTATAGATGGCTTGGGGCCCAAAATCATAGAATCACTTATAAATTATTTTCGTAGCGAAGTGGCTGAAGAGATATATACTGTCCTTAAAGCTCAGCCTCATATTCTGAACATACAGAAGACAGAGACTAGGGTCTTAGGAGATAAACTCTCTGATAAGACTTTTGTGATTACTGGGACCTTAAGTCAGAGTAGGACTTATTATGAAGATTTACTCAAAGCCAATGGAGCTAAGCTTAGTGCTAGTGTTTCGGCTAAAACAAGTTTTGTCCTATGCGGGGATAATCCCGGCTCCAAATACGATAAAGCAATTCAATTAGGGGTCCCTATCTTAAGTGAAGAGGATTTGATGTTAATCTTGAAATAGAGTATGTTTGTAGAAAAATGTTAAAAGACTTATTGCTAAATCGTCTAACAGGACTTTTAATTCTCTTATACTTAAGTTTTAGCCTAAGTGCTCAAAGCCAGACCCTGCCTAGGCTTGGGGTTTATGTCTTAGAGGGTTTGTCAGAGCTTAGCTTAAGTTCTTCAGAGCCTTATGAGATATTAGATGCTTCTCAGCGCATTTATGAACTACCTGCAAATACCATTATTACTATTAGACAGCTTGTTTCAAAGAAACCTAAGCTCTTATTAACCGTCTTAGGAACGGAACTTAACTTAGAGCAGATTTCTATTAGGCACAAAAACCCAGAGGCTTTGTTTACTATTAGTGGAGCGGCTTTGAAGAGGGCGGCTATATATAGAGGGGAGCTGGAGTTTAGTGCAGGAGATGGAGCTATAACTATCATCAATCGCTTGGATGTTGAAGACTATCTCAAATCTGTCGTTGCTAGTGAAATGCCGAGTAGCTGGCCCCTAGAGGCTTTGAAGACTCAAGCGGTTTGTGCTCGTACTTATACAGCCTCTGCGCTGACTAAAAAAAAACTCTAAAATCTAGTGTTGCAGATCAAATGTATTTGGGTTATGCTGCTGAGACAGAAGCCAGTCGCAGAGCGGTAGAAGAGACTAGGTCTCAAGTTATGAGAGACCGGCATTCTAATTATATAGACGCTTATTATAGTAGTAGTGCTGGTTTATATAGTTCTAGTCCTGTAGATGTTTGGGGTCTCTCTCATAGACCTTATCTACTCGCCGTAGAAGATTATCCAGAGACTTCTAATTATAAATCTTGGACTAGAGAGTTTAGCCAAGAAGAGCTGAATGTTAAGCTTCAGGATCTTCGTCTGGGTCAAATCCACTCTATAACAGTGTTTCAGCGTTCGGCTGAGGGGCGTGCTACTAAGATTCAAGTATGTGCTTCGGAGCTTAGGGAAGATAGCAAGCATAGTGTGACAGAGCGGAGGACTGTTGTTGATCAGGCTCACAAGGCAGATAGACCAGACAATCATTGCAAGTATTTAACTGCTGAAGAATTGAGACATAAACTAGCTTTGCCTAGTACATATTTTGAGCTAAGCTCGGATTCTCAGGTGCAGACTAGTAAGAGCAAATATATTTTCAAAGGTCAAGGTTTTGGGCACGGTATAGGAATGTCTCAGCATGGGGCTCGCAAGCTTGCAGAGAAAGGTTGGACTTACAAGCAGATATTAGAACATTATTATAATGCCACTGGTGGCATGCTTCTGGGGGTTTGGTAGCTTGTTTGACTATAACAGTAGAGCTTTGGTGCTCAAAACTAGTAAGTTTGCTGAAGATGATAGATTGTTGCTTCTTTATAGTCCAGAACAAGGGCCACTTAAGGCCATAGCTAAGGGTGCAGCTAAGGCGAGCAGTCCTTTTGCGGCCAAAACTCAGATCCTAAATTATTGTGATTTCCAGTTAACGAAAGGTCGTAATTTAGATGTGATACTTCAAGCGCAACTTATAGAAGGGTTTTTATATTTGCAAAAAGATCTAGATTCTATCTATCTTGCTTATTTTATGTTGGAGCTTCTTGCTCAGATAGCAGTGCCTAATCATAGTTATCAAAGTCCTTTTCAGATAGTCTTGGGACATCTTGAGGCTTTAGAGAGACAGGCTCGCAGTGCTGAGCCCAAACCTAGTCAGTATCTAGCTTTGATGGCTGTGAGTTTTCTTTGGTCTATGATAGATTATCTCGGATATAGACCAGATTTGCATGTCTGTGCTCTAAGCCAAAGAGAACGCCAGACTAATCAGATACCCAAATATTTTGATTTGCATAATGGAGCTATAGTTAGCAGTCAAGCTTATGCAGAATATATATTAGAGAACCCTTATCAAAACCATATTGTAGAGTTGGGTTCAGAGACTTATAGGTTACTTAGATTACTTGAGGCTAATTCAGAATTTAAGCTTTGGGATCTTGATGAGCAAAGCCAGTCTCAGACTGGATCTGAGGAGATAGACTGTCCAGATTTGGATGGGACTCTGAGTTTATTAATTCGACATCTTAGCCATCAAATACAATATGAATTTAAGACAGATTTGTCTATTCTCCGTGGCAGACTAGTCTAAACTGACATTGTTCACAATGTTCTAGCTCGGTAGTTTTGTCGAAGCATAGGGTTCTAATTTTGTGATCAGTCTCGATAATGGTATTTTGGAGATTACTAAGATCTTCAGCACTGATATGGATATTGGTTTTTATAAAACGATCTGATTGCTTGTCCATTTGGATGAAATCTATTTGACCTTCGTGGACTTTATATTTGAATTTGGGATCTAGATCTGTAAGTAGTTTGTAGAAGACTATTTGTCTATGGTAGTCTCCATCAGGCTTTGAGCGATTAGGTTTGGAGTTGCTACCAGTTTTATAGTCCACAACTGTAGCACTAGCGTCCGGATGAATAATGATCTTGTCTATAGCCCCAGTGAGTTCTATGCCGTTATAATTTAGATTATTGAGATTGTATTCTACTAGGATATTGTCAGAAAAAATATCTGCTTGATAGTGTTTGAAATATTTAGTCAAAGTATCTGTACCGTATTCTAGACATTCTTTGAAATCTGCTTGACTTAAGTTTTGTTGTTTTAGAGATGTTTCAAAACTAGTTAGCAAGAATTTGAGACTTGTTGCAGCTATGTTTTCTTGGGTTTGCTCACTAGTAGTTAGTTCTGGGTCATTGTTTTGGGTTAAGATTTGTTCTTGATAATTTGTCAGCGACAGAGTTTCATGAGTGGAACTGACTAGGCTCTGCTTCTGCAACTGCCTTCCTAGGCTTGCAAGAGCTTCATGCACGGCTGTTCCAAAACAAGCATGTTTGTTTTGGGCAGAAGGGACTCTGAGAACATGCTGATAAAAAAATAATTTGGGACATTTGAGGTAAGTATTGAGGTGTGTTGCAGAAAGTTTATGATGTTTGATAATTTCTTTGTAGTAATCATCTGAGATATCCAGAGTTTCCTCGGCACTGAATTCAGAGCAGAGCATCTCTAGGCTTTGATCTAGACTATTGCTACTTAGGATTTCTTGAGTTAGATGAGGAGCTAGCTCGCTTATGAACATAGAAGGACTGAGGTTCTTCTGTTCAGAGGAGCTGAGATGATAGCTTATGCTGATTTTTTTGCGCGCTCTTGTAAGAGCTACATAGAACAACCTTCTCTCGTCTTCTTCAGGATCTAACTGGCTCATGGCGATAGAAAGCACTCCTAGAGGGAGTTTGATCTTGCTGCTAGATTTTTTGTGTCCCCAAGAATTATTAATGCAAGCAACAATGAAGACATAATCAAACTCTAAACCTTTGGCCCCGTGAGCGCTCATAAGCTTTACAGCTTCTTGAGTTGGGCAGAGAGACTTGGATTCTAGGCGTAGATCATGTTCTAGAGCAGTGTCTATAAAATATATAAAATCCTCTAAATCAAAGCGTTTGCCTGTGTCTTGTAGTTGAGCATGTTTGATTTTGCTAGCTTTGAGCGGTGAACCATTGCGTTCTAAGGTTTTGATCTCAGAGAAGAGAGCCGAGAGGTTGTTGATATGCTCTATCTTCTTGGGGCTCTCTAGTATATATTTGAAATAACCAAAATCCCGAATGACTTTTTCAAAGAAAGCCTCGAAGCTAAGGTTCTGAGCATCTAATTGTGCCTGCCAAATGGCTTCTATAAAGCTTTTGAAGGCAGTTTGAGTTTGAAGAAAGTCTAAGAAACTTAGATCTTTGTTTGGAGATGATTTGTAGTCTCTGATAGCTCTGAAAACATCATACTGAGAGATGTTTGTAAGTAGTGGGCTAGTTCTGAGAAATTTATAATTCAGTAGATTAAATAGAAGCTCAGATTTATGTGGGGCTTGGATAACTTTAAGTAGGTCTATGATCTGTAAAATTTCAATACTATCGAAAATGTTTTTTTTGCCCTGAATTGCATAAGGGATTTTGAGTTTAGCGAGTGCTTTGATGAAAGGATCAGCTTGTTTATGTTCCCTATATAAGATAGCGATTTCGGACGGCTGAACACCATTCTGAATGAGGGTTTGGATGTTTTGTGCTGTTTGGTAGGCCTCGTGGTCTAGGTTATCACAGGGCATGATATCTATGACTTCTAGAGCATGCGGGGCGCAGGACTGAAGTGATTTGCCTAGGCGGCTAGAGTTTCGAGAGATACTGGAACTAGCTGCATCAAGAATATGTTGCTGACTTCTGTAATTAGAACGCAGGACTATCTCGGTTAGATGATCCTCATAAAGTGTCCGAAAATTAAAAATATTTTCAACTGATGCACCTTGGAACCTATAGATAGATTGATCATCATCTCCTACAACGAAAAGATTAGGATTGTCTTGATAAAAAGAAGCCAAGAGTTGTATGAGTTGATTTTGAGAGCCATTGGTGTCTTGGAACTCATCTACCAAAATATATTGATATTGTTCTTGATAGCTCAACAGCAATTCAGGATTGGCTTTGAGCGCAGTTACAACTCTGGCTATCATGTCTTCATAGTCATAGAGCTGGCGGGCTTGAATTTCGTTTTGATAATTTCTATATAAACTGATAAATTCTATTAGGCGTTTGTGGTTCTTGGAGTCACTTAGTTCCCAAAGTTTTTTGACAGCGTCTCTAAAATCCTTGAGAGTTGAGGATTGATGAAACAATCTAGAAATCTCTTGGTAATAGAGCTGAGCTGTATCGCTAAGCCCCTGACAAGCCACGAAGAGTTGTTCTAGTTCCCCACCCATATCCTCTAGTTTGAGTTTTCTGTTTGTTCGAAGATTAAGAGCACAAATTTTTTCTAGGATGGACTCGGTTTTTTCCCTGAATTTCTGGGCTTCTGCAACAAGGAAATCTAGTT
>CAZASO010000071.1:0-5887 GCA_964487825.1 uncultured Gammaproteobacteria bacterium | reverse complement strand
TGACACGATTTAACCTTGTGGAAATATTATACCCGAAATCGAAAAAATACCAACGCTTTCAAATATTAAATTTATGTTAATCGAAGAATTTATTTCGAAAATCAAAATTAAATTAGGAAACTGCGTTGCTCAGCATCCTTAACTCAAGGAAGTAGCATAATTCCCAGCCATAGCTTGGACAAGATTTACAACAAAAAGTTAAATAGAGCAGATATCACCCTCCTCAAAGACCAAAACAACCCGTTATTTTAGTCCTCTCAAGGATATAACAATGGGCTGACCCTAGTCCAAATCAAGAAATTGGTGTTTTTGAATTAACTCTCACTGACGATGGGAGACAGGACCCAATTATTGGAACATTCCCAGACAAATTTATGGTTGGTCATTGGCACGGAGATATGCCGGGACTTACCAAAGAATCAAAAGTACTCGCAACAAGCGCAGGCTGCCCGCGCCAAATAGTAAAATACTCCCCTAAGATCTATGGGTTTCAATGTCATTTTGAATTTACCACTGATTCGATCGAGGAAATGATTCGAAATTGTGCAGGTGAGCTAGAGACACATAAGGCACTACCATATATCCAAACTGCGAATAAATTACGATCTCATAACTATGAATCAATGAATCTTTTACTGTTCAAATTTTTGGATTACATAAAATCATCAATAAATCCAAGCTATGATTTTTCTTATGGGCATCACAATCCAAGAAATCATCAATAAATTACTAACAGCTAAAACCAGTAGCTTTGGTGTGCCACCGGGGACTTTAATAGAAAGCAAAGAATCTATTAAAGCGAAAGTTAGTTTAGTCAAATACAATCAGAACGATTATAGTCAAGAAGAAATTACTAATTTGGATTTACTCACAGAAAAAATCAATCTCGCACATGAGAATCAAGTCGCTTGGCTTGATATAGATTCGGTCTGTGACACAGAGACATTACAAAAAATAGGTGAAATATATAAAATTCATCCATTAACACTTGAAGATATAGCCAATGTCCACCAGAGACCCAAACTTGAAGATGGTGATGGTTACTTATACTTGGTCTTAAATGTTACCTATATAGATCCAATCAACAAAGAAATTGCAAAAGAGCAAATTAGTTTTATTCTTGCAGAACAACTTTTAATTACCTTTCAGGAAAGGCCTAATGATGTTTTCGATATTATCAGAAGGCGCTTGACGACAGCAAGAGGCCGGCTAAGAAAAATGTCTGCGGATTATTTACTGTATACATTACTTGATGTTATTCTCGATAATTATTTTATAGTTCTTAGTCATGCTAACGAACAGATTAACCAACTCAGTCTGCGCATAAACGAAGATCCCGACAATAAAACTATTTATCAAATACAAAAGCTTAAACAAGAGCTTTTAACCATAACTAGATACATACTGCCAACCAAGGAACTACTATGGGATCTAATGAAAACCGAAGCAGAGTTAATCCAAGAAGCCAATGAAATATATTTCAAAGATTTAAGTGATCATGTTTTGCAAATCAATGAATCTCTAGAGATTCTAAAAGACTCACTGGCAGGCTTATTGCAATATGCTAATTCCACAATTAGTAATAAATTAAATGAGATCATGAAAGTATTAACCGTAGTCTCTACCGTATTAATTCCACTAAATTTTATAGCTAGTATTTATGGCATGAACTTCAAACATATGCCTGAGCTAGATTATCAATTTAGCTACTATATCGTGCTGGCAGTTATGTTTGGTCTAGGTTTAATTATGCTCGCTTATTTTAGAGTTAAGAAGTGGATTTAATGGCCCGTTCTTGAGGATTTAACAACGAGTCTAGTTATATAATAAAAACTCAATGCCAAACACCATAACCCTCCACTCCAGCATCTACCCCCTTGAAGGAATCTCCTTGAGTGGTTCCTATCCCATCGCAGATCACATTAATCTTAGTGGTTCCAGTCCCAAGCATATTGGATTTCTTCCATTGACTGAGCTGTATATAGACAAGCACAACCCAGATGCCATTATAGTTGCCTGCCTCAAACAAGGCTCCAAACCCTCTCCAGAAGAGACTTCCATGCTTAGAAGTCTAGGCGTCCAAGCTTATTCTTATGATCTACTCGAAGAAGCTCTCTACGCTGCGGCTCAAGGCTTCAAAGTAAAAGCTACTGGTTTTGTACCTAGACTACCTCAGGGCTTTAGCATAGGTGGAGCTGCTACTGGCATCAAACCCAGTGGTCGCAAGGATTTGGGACTCATCTACTCTCAGAGCCCCTGCCTTTGGTCTGGTGTTTTTACTCATAATCTTATTCGTGCTGCCTGTGTAGATCACAATATGCATAGTTTAGGACAGACAGCCCAAGCCATAGTCTGCAATTCTGGCAATGCCAACGCCTGCACTGGCCTAGCAGGTAGTGCTTCGGATCTGCGCTTGAGAGCCAAGAGCGCGGCTTTCTTGGATCTAGACCCCGCCACAGTACTCAGTGCTAGTACTGGCAAGATCGGCATAAACTTAGAAGTAGATTCTATAGATCTTCGCCTGCTTTCCATGGGACGCAGCCTCTCACATATCACAGATTTTGCTGAAGCCATACTCACCACAGACACCAGAACCAAACTCTATCAAAGCCAGTCTATGATTGGCTTTGCCAAAGGTTCAGGCATGATAGCTCCCAATATGGCAACTATGTTAGCTTTTGTTATTTCTGATGCTCGACTAGAACTCAGTCCCGAGAGACTTCGTAATATCATTCAAGAAATTAGCGCAGATACTTTTAATTCTGTTAGCGTAGATAATGACACAAGCACCAACGATATGTTCTTATTCATGAGCAATCAACTGGGAGAGCCCCTGAGTGAAACCCAGTTCCAGACTGAGTTACATGAAGTCTGCTCCAGCCTCGCTCGCCAGATAGCTATAGATGCCGAAGGTGCGAGCAAACTCATAGAACTCTCTGTCTATTCTTCTCTTCACGAAGAACAGGCACGCACTATTGCCAAAACTATTATCAACTCTCCTCTAGTCAAATCTGCAATTTTTGGCTGTGATCCAAACTGGGGTCGCATTATGGCTGCTGCGGGCAGAGCCGCTGCTGAACTGGGTTTGAGCGATGAAGATTTAGCTTCCGCACAGCTTAGTATCTGCGGTGATTTGGTTTTTGAGAGAGCTAGTCCTTCTCTGTGGATTCAAGACCCTCATAATAGAACTAATCTTAGTAACAAGATGCGTAGTCGCCGTCAGATAGACATAGCTCTAGTTTTAGACTCTGCTATTAATAAACCCATAAGAGTTTGGGGTTGTGATTTAAGTTACGACTATGTGCGGATTAATGCTGAATACTTCACCTAATCAGCTTATCCAAAAGCCATTGGGCAACAAATCTAATGTGGTGCCGCAGGTCGGACTTGAACCGACACTTCCGTAGAGGAAACCAGATTTTGAGTCTAGCGCGTCTACCAGTTCCACCACTGCGGCTTCAAAAGTGCTCAGAGACTAGGCTTTGGCACTCATCATTGCTGCGACTTCCGCAGCAAAATTGTCTTCTTTTTTTTGTATACCTTCACCAAGGTTAAGGCGTACAAAAGATTCTAATTTGGCATTAGCACCCAAATATTTGGCTATCGTAAGATTAGGATCTTTGACGAAAGCCTGCTCTGTAAGAACTCTGGCTGCTAGTAGCTTACTAACTCTACCTGCGACTATCTTCTCGATTATCTCAGCAGGTTTACCTTTGAGATCATCTTTGGCAGATTCGATTTCTTTTTCGCGAGCAACTACTTCAGCAGGAATTTCATCCATACTAGCGAAATCTGGCGCGGGATTAGCAGCAGCAATATGCATCGCAATATCATTGGCTTTTTCTATAGTCGCATCAGTACCACTAATAGCGACCAAAGCTCCCACTTTGGAACCAACTGGATGTACATAGCAACCCACAAAACCAGTCTCAGACTTGATTAGAGAAACTCTACGGACATCGATTTTTTCGCCAGTGGTAGCAGTTTGCTCTATGGCTGCATCTGCGATAGTTTTGCCACCAAGATCTGCCGCTAATAAAGCTTCAATAGTATTGCATTGTTTGGCCAAAGCTACTTTAGCGACTTCTGCGATAAAGGCTTTGAACTGATCGTTCTTGGCCACGAAATCCGTTTGGGAATTGACTTCTACGATAACTGCGGATTTTTTGTCTTCGCTAATTTTGGCAGCGAGGGCTCCTTCAGCCGCAATGTTGCCAGCTTTTTTGGCAGCGCTAGCTATACCTTTTTTGCGCAAATAAGCGACAGCCTCATCTATATTGCCGGCACTTTCTTGTAGGGCTTTTTTGCAGTCCATCATTCCTGCACCAGTCATTTCTCTTAGGCTGGCTACATCCTTAGCGGTGAAACTCATAATTATTTACTCCTTAATATTTAGCGTTTTTTGCTGGCTTGTTGTCCTTCAAGAACAGAGTCAGCGAGATATTTTGTGATGATTTTGATAGAGCGCATAGAATTATCATTGGCTGGGATTACATAGTTGAGATTAGTAGGATCACAATCTGTATCTGCTAGCGCAATAATAGTACAACCCGCTTTGCGAGCCTCTTCCACGGCGATCTTGTCTTTCTTTTGGTCTGCAATAAACACTACTTCTGGTTTGCCCCGCATTTTTTTGAGACCACCCAAAGATTTATTGAGTTTGTTGATTTGACGATTGATAGAAGCAATTTCTTTTTTGCCTAGACCTTTGAAACCACCAGTATCTCTCTGATGTTCGAGTTCTCTGAGTTTGTTGAGACGAGCACGAATAGTGTCAAAATTGGTCAATAAACCACCTAGCCATCTTTGGTTGATATAGAAGATGCCGACTCTTTCTGCTTCTTGACGAATAATCTCAGAGCCTTGTTTAGAGGTTCCGACGAAAAGTATATTGCGACCTTGTTTGGCAGCGCGTCTAATATAGTCGCCTGAATTCATAAGGTTATTGAGTGTTTTAAGTAGGTCTATAACATAGATTCCGTCTTTTTTGGAGTGGATGAAATTGATCATCTTGGGGTTCCATTGATGAGTCTCATGTCCCAAATGAACTCCCGCTGCAAAAAGGTCTTTGAGTAGCTGTCTAGCTTTCTCTTCTTTGGCGGTATTTTGTTGTTCTTCTAGTTGTGCTTTATTAGTGTCTTCTGTACTGGTATTGGTCATTGTTTTCCTTTTGTACTGGAGAGCCCAGCCGAAGCATTTTCCCAGCCTCACTGACTCCACCGAGCCACAGAGGCTCAGATCCTAGTACAGAGGCTATTCTAGCAAAAAGCCTCTGGCGATATATTTAGAGAAGATTAAGAGCCTTAGGGGCATAATATATATTAGTGGTTTTCAAATTTCGCCTAGAAAGAATCCTTAAACTCAGGCGTGATGAGCTAGAAAGCGCTCGCCAAGTGCTAGCCGATGCTCTTCAAAGTCTAGAAAAAGCCCGCCAAGCTCTTATGAAAGCTCGCCAAGCTCTTAAGGAAGCTAGAGAAGAGATGCTTCAAGATAACTACAAGATGCCTCAAGAATATTTGCAACTTATTCGCAAAAGAGACAAAATCGTCGAAAAAAAAGAAGTCGAAGAAGAGAATGCTCAGTCCTATCTTAAGACTGCTCGCGAAAAGGCCATTGAAGCTCAACAAAAAGTTGAGGCTCTCGAAAAACTTAAAGAAAAGCAAAGTGAAGAATATAACTATGAGCAAAATTACCTAGAGCAAACCCAAACCAACGAAAAAATAACTCTCAAATACGCATCAGAATTGCAGAAACAAGCTAACGGTGTTGAAGATGATCAGCTTTTGTAGGTATTGCTAAGGCAAAGCATAACAACGCAGATGCGGTGTGAGACAGCGAGTACACGCTTAGCTCTTGCTCTTAGCCTAGGCTCGAGCTGGCTTCGCAC
>CAZASO010000070.1:0-6186 GCA_964487825.1 uncultured Gammaproteobacteria bacterium | reverse complement strand
AAGCGAGCTAGGATTGCAGCTCAGATGCAAGGCGTGCAAGGGCGAGGCGACGGAGTTTAGTCAAACCTAAATGAGTAAGCCGAGCCCGCAGCACAACACAGCAGATGAGTTGCAAGACAGCGAGCGTAAGCTTACTCGACAGTAACCGACTTAGCCAAATTCCTAGGTTGATCTACATCCTTACCCAGATCCTCTGCTATAAAATAAGCCAGAAATTGCAAAGGAATAATCGCAAGCAATGGACTATAAATTTGATTGATGCGCGGTATCCAAAATATATCATCAAAAATATCTGGGATATTAGTGTCGCCATCACAAGCCAATAGTAAACTGGGTGATTTGCGAGCTTGAGCTTCTTGGGCATTGTGTAAAGTTTTGAGGTAGATATTTTGCTCATAGGCACTAGGTCCAGAGATGGCAATACTCAGAACTGGGACATCTTGATCTAAGATGGCGATAGGACCGTGTTTCATCTCACCAGAGGCATAACCAGTTGCATGAATATAACTAAGTTCTTTGAGTTTGAGGGCAGCTTCAAGCGCAGTAGGATAATTCACACCTCGACTCAAAAATAAAAAAGCTTTGTAGGGTGAATATTTAATGAACCTTTCTTTATAGGCTTCCGATCTCTCGATACATTGTTCTATAAGTTGAGGAAG
Source organism: uncultured Gammaproteobacteria bacterium (assembly GCA_964487825.1). Lineage (GTDB taxonomy): Bacteria > Cyanobacteriota > Vampirovibrionia > LMEP-6097 > LMEP-6097 > CAZASO01. Next base: position 5,527 of record CAZASO010000070.1, on the reverse strand, counting down.
TTGATGTAGCTCAGAATGAATAAGCTCAAGCTCAGTGACAGAAAGGCTTTGACGGAGAGAGGCTAAACTAAGCGCCAGAAGATACATAGACATCAACTGAGAAGTAAAAGCTTTGGTCGAAGCCACAGAAACTTCTATCCCTGCAGGAGTGATGTAGACAGAAGGTTTGGCTAAATCACAAATAGCCGAATCTGCTTTATTGCTGATAGCTGCAATCTGCGCTCCAGATGCAGCCGCATGACGCATGGCAGCAAGAGTATCTGCCGTCTCTCCTGACTGACTGATACCTATCACTAAATCTTTATCGGTCAATAGTACTGGGTTGGCAGCATATTCACTAGCCAAAGATACTTCTACTGGGATACGCGCCCAAAGTTCTATGAGGTATTTGCCTGCCAAAGCCGCATGGTAAGCGGATCCACAAGCTAATAAAACTACTCGGGATAGGGCAGTGGGGTCTGTTTTGTTAAGCAGTTGATGAACGCTCTTAGATTTAGAGTAGTCATCCAGCATGCGCCCTATCACAGAAGGCTGTTCATGAATTTCTTTAAGTAAATAGTGTTTATAAAAACCTTTGTCTAAAATAGAAGAGGTTCTGTTAAGTTTTTGGATTTCCGGTTTCACGACACGAGCCTCTGAATCCATTACTATAACTGCATTTGGGCTGATCTCTGCTATCTGCCCATCTTTGAGTCTCAGGATAGTATCTGTAAATTGCAAGACAGTAGAACTATCACTTGCAATATAGTTTTCAGACTCACCCAGTCCAATAATAAGTGGGGATTCGTTCTTGGCAACCAAGATCTTACGATCAGATAGGTTCTTAGAAGCTTGAGATTTCATGATCACAGCGATAGCATAGCTACCTTCCAATCTATGAATGGTTTTGAGCAAAGCCTGCCTATCATCACTTGTCTCAACCCTATAACTTGCAAACAAAGCTGCTATTACCTCACTATCAGTGTCAGTCTTAAACTTAACGCCCTGTTCTTCTAGTTCAGTTTTTAACTCCAAATAATTTTTGATGATGCCATTATGAACCAAAGCCAAACTAGCACTTGGATCACTATGAGGATGAGCATTATTAACATTAGCTTCGCCATGAGTCGCCCAGCGAGTATGTCCTATCCCACAAGAAGCAGTCTGCAAGTCCTCTATAGAGCCTTGGACTAAATCTTCTTCTTGCACAGCCAAACTTAGACCAGTCTTCCTGCAAGCAACAAGCTCTGAGATAAGAGCTTCTAAATGAGAGATCTTGGCTGAAGTTTTGGCTAAGCTCAGTTCTCCACTAGCATTAAGAACTGCTATGCCAGCAGAGTCATAGCCCCTGTACTCTAGTGAGCGCAGCCCCTCAAAGAGAACAGTGCTTGCTGCTTTATTACCTACATATCCAACAATGCCACACATTGAAACTTATATTATAGCTAATTAGTCCCACCAATCTTGTCTGGATACTTGATTCGTTCATGATTCATCGCTCTCCAAGCCGTGAGAAAGGCTCTAGAGATTCTATCCAGATCTTCCCCGCTTAGACCAGCATCACTAAGCTCCCCTTCATCCAATCTAGCTTGAATAATACGGTCTATCATAATTTTGGCTGCCGACTCTTCCCTAAGATCGGTCATGCTCTTAAGAGCAGCTTCAGCAGAATCAGCCATCATCGCAATGCCAGTTTCTCTAGAATTGGGTCTGGGACCGGGATAGCGATAGTCTTCTATACGCACAGAATGTTTGCCATATTTTTCCACGGCTTTAGCATAAAAATAATTAGTAATAGTCGTACCTTGATGCATAGGTATAAAATCTATAATTGCTTGGGGCAAATGATGCCTGCGAGCAAGCTTAATACCTTCTGGGATATGAGCTATGATGATACGAGCAGACTCTGCTGGATCATCCAAAGTCTTATGGGGATTGGGTTTGCCAAACAGATTCTCTATAAAATAATCTGGTTTATAGGTTTTACCTATATCATGATAGAGCAAACCTGTACGAATCAGGGCAGTATTAGTTCCAAGAACATTACTCGCTTCTTCACTAAGTCGAGAAACTCTCTGTGAATGCTCGTAAGTCCCCGGGGCTTCTTCACGGAGTTTGCGCAATAAAGGCTGATTAGGGTTGGCTAACTCAGCTAGCTTAAAAGGTGTCAGCAAACCTAAGATAGATTCCAGATATGGCAAAACCGCCAAAGCCAGAAAGCCTGATAGCCAGCCGCTTAGAGCATACATAGCGGCAACACTCAAAGCCGTTACTATATGAAAATGTCCTACTGCAACAAGAAAACTAAAACCAAAAACCATCACTTGAACTATAGCTATTTGAAGACCAGCATTACCTAAATCCTGTCTCTGATGAGCTTTGCGAGCTAAGAAAATAGCATAGATACTACCAACATAGAGAGGTAGAACTTGCCAAAAATTTAAATCAAAACTATTAGCCAGGAAAAAAGCAATAATAGTAACAGACAGGGCAGCGATATAAGGCGCGTAGAACACAGTCAGCAAGATAGTTATAGTCGCCAAAGGAGATAGTGGCAGCTTGTCTATGCCCCACAGCGAGATCAAATCTATCAGAGCAATCACAGAAGTCGTGACAATAAAAAACATGTGCACTTCTTGAACCATAAATCTGCGTAGCTTAGTGAGCTTAAAGAACAGAGCCAAAAATATAACAGCAGAAGCTATAAGTAAAAAATTAGAACGGATCTGTGACCAATCTGTCCGAGGATGCAAGAGACCCAACTCTTTGAGCAGAAAATACTCTCTTGCCTCTACCCTCTCCCCCTTCCGAGCCAGTTGCTGACCTGTTTTTAGCTCAGCCATCACCTTGGGAACAGAGGACATTGCTTGATTCTCGATATCATTAAGTCTCTTCCAATTAATACGAATATTCGGGGCAGTACTTCTCTCTACTAGCTTAGATATTAGAAAAAACTCTTGACTAGACAGTTCTGGATATAAAATCCGGATATTATCATTGATTTTGTTTCGAGGTGTCCCTAAAACTATACCCAGAGACAGTAGTTTTTTTTGAACAGCTCTTGCTTTTTGAAAAATTTGTTCGGCATCACTGTATCTCAAAACCTCAAAAAACTCTGCCCCCAAATAATCTCTCTCCATAGCCGCATGGAGACGAGCTTCCCTGAGTTTAGCCAAATCACGAAGATAAAGCTCTAACTCAATATTAGAAAGCTCTCTAAGCTCCCTCAAAGCAAATAAATCTAAGCTTTTACCTTTGTTGTTGCGCAGAGCCAAAGTAAAATCTAAATAACGGCTATCAGAAAAAGCTAAAAGTTTGTCTTGGGTTTCTCTACTAATCTTAGGATTAATGAGATGGCTAACTAATCTATTGGAACCCATATATTCCCTACAAATTTCTATCAATTCTTCTAGATTTCGCAAGCTAGCTCTATCAGCCTTCTTGTCTTCTTTAAGAGTGTCTCTACCACCCAGATCTTGCAAAACTAATTTGCGCACAGCTTCGCGTTTTTCACGAGTACGCATAAAATCTGCAACCTTGACATCATGCTCAACAATCACCGTTATGGGACTGATGCGCTCTAGTCGAATCGTTGGTTTATACCAAGATCTCACACTAAGTAAAGCTGTTAGAATACAAATCCCCACAAGAATAATCAAGATCATCAATATTCTGCGGAGATATGCTGTCATAATATTATTCTAATATGTCTTCTGCTAGCTCAGAGATCCTAGATAAAAGCCTAGACTTAGCAGAACGAGAGTCTTATGAGTTCATTGCCATAGTAGGTCCAACAGCCAGCGGCAAGACCGAATTAGCCCTAGATCTAGCCCAGAAACTAGGGTTAGAGATCATCAATGCTGATAGTCGTCTCATTTACAAAGGTATGGATATCGGCACAGCCAAACCTAATCACGACGAGCTATCCAGAGTCAAACATCATCTTATAGATATTAGAACTCCAGATCAAAGCTACTCTGCAGGAGACTTTCGTCGAGATTTTGATAATCTCTCTGCCCCAAAATCCATCATAGTAGGTGGTACTGGACTCTACCTGAGCGCCGCCTTAGAAGATTTAGCTCTCAGCGAGATCCCTTCAGACCACGAACTACGAGCCAAACTCCAATCTAGATTAAAAAACGAAGGACTAGACAATCTAAGAACGGAATTGCTGAGTCAAGAGCCAGAAGCTGCTCAGATAGTGGATTTGCAAAATCCTCTCCGAGTTTTACGCGCTTTAGAAATAACTATACTGAGCCCTAAAAGCCTTGCTGAGACCAGATCTCGGCTCAGTCACAAACGCCATAAAGTCCTATATATAGGATTGAATTATGCGGACAGAGACTTACTATACCAGCGCATTAACACTAGAGTTCTTTCTATGATTAAAGATGGTTTGGTTTCAGAAGTTGAGAACTTACTTGCAGTTTATGGTCCAGACTCTGCTTTAAGTTCTACCATAGGTTATAAGGAGATTTTAGATTATTTGGCAGCCAAACACAGTCTAGATGAGGCAATAGCGCTTATTCAAAAACATAGTCGCAATTATGCCAAAAGACAATTAACTTGGTTTAGAAGAAATCATGCTATTAATTGGTTCTACAAATGAAACTTGCCTTTCTTGCCGACCCTATTTGCAGCTTCAAAAGAGAACATGATAGTACTTGGGCTCTGATAGTCTCAGCTCAAGCTGCTGGGCATAGAGTATTTTTTGCTGAAGCTGATAGTTTACTTGCTTGTTCTCTTAGAAGTTCTAGTTTAGTAGGAGCTAAATTTATAGAACTGAATGAGAGCTTTATAAAAAGCCAGAACTCAGTCTACATCAGCTCCCTAGCTCAAGAGACGGAGTTTCATAATTTGGATGATTTTGATTTTGTGTTTATGCGCAAAGACCCTCCCATAGACGAATTATATATTCAGCAATTACGACTTTTGACTTTAGTCAAAAAAACTCGGGTCATCAATAATCCTAGATCCTTATTACACTTCAATGAAAAACTTATTATTTTAGAGTTTCCTGATTTGATAGCAGCTACTCTGATTAGCTCCAACAAAGAACAAATCAGAGGCTTCCTTGAAGAACATAAACGCATAGTGCTTAAGCCTCTGAACGGCAAAGGAGGCGAAGGAATTTTTGTACTAGATAGAGGAGACAAAAATTTCGCAAGTATGTTTGAACAGCTCAGTAATTATGGTAAGCAAGTCATCATGGCTCAAGCCTATATCCCAGCCATAGAAAGTGAAGGGGATAAACGCATCATAATGCTCAACGGTGAACCGCTAGGAGCCTTACTAAGACAGGCTTCCAGCTCAGAGCATAGAGCCAACATGGCAGCAGGTGGCTCTGTCGTAGATACAGAGCTCAACTCAGCAGACTTAGCCATCTGTGCCACTCTTAAAGATTTTTGCCAGAAAGAAGGAATTTATTTGGCTGGCATAGATGTAATCGGTGGTAAACTCACAGAAATTAATATTAGTTCTCCAACCTGCCTCCAAGAAATAGCAAGGTTAAGACCCCAAGAAACTAAAATTGCAGATCTAGTTATAG
>CAZASO010000069.1:0-6232 GCA_964487825.1 uncultured Gammaproteobacteria bacterium | reverse complement strand
TAGCAGGAGTGGTGTTAGTTATAGACACGATAAGATATTGTGTGCGGACATAAACCCTAAAATCTCGACTTCTCTAATACTTTATCTGCCCCATAGAATTCATTAACAGGGATTTGTTCTATAAGAGTAAATAATAATTTGCGTAAATTCTCGATATTTTTAGCGAAGACATCCATCACAGCCGCATGGCTAACGGGTTCTGTGCCAGAGACTACCCCGCTATCATAATCAGTAATTAGAGATATGTTGACACAGGCCATTCCAGCCTCACGCACTAGATGTGCTTCTGGATATTGAGTCATATTGATGACTTCCCAGCCCATCTTTGTAAACCACTCAGATTCTGCTTTTGAGCTAAATCTAGGGCCATTAATAACCACGATAGTTCCTTTCTCGTGCACAGGGATTTTGTGTTGCTTCGCTGCAGCGATGGCCATTTGCCTGAGTTCCTCTGTATAAGGGTAAGCTGGGCTCACATGAGTGGCTATAGGCCCATCAAAAAAAGTATCAATGCGACTATTTGTGCGATCCACCCATTGATCCGCGACAACAAAACTGCCGGGCTCTACATGTTTTTGTAGGCTACCAGCAGCACAAGGGCAGATGACAGTAGAGCAGCCCAGAGTTTTCATAGCCCAGACATTGGCCCGGTAGTTAATTTTATGAGGAGGGATGCGGTGTTTGCGGTCATGTCGAGGCAAAAAAGCAATGCGTTTGCCAGCATAAGAGCCCACAAAAAGACTGTCAGAAGGCGACCCATAAGGGGTTTCTACTGTTATTTCTTCTACGCCTTCTAGGAGACTATATAAACCACTACCACCAAAAATACCGATATTTGCTTGCATGAGGCGGATTGTATCATAGCCTGCTATAATCATTCCTCTATGAGAACCTATGAACTGTATTTACACCTTGACCCAAGCCTCGGCGATGCCGGCGCAGACAAAGCCCTCAAAGACATAGAAACTTTTTTGACCAAAGCTGGTGGAACGATTACCAACAAAGACAACAAAGGTATCCTGAGACTAGCTAGCCCCATAGATAACAGCAAAGATTCTATCCAAGTGATCCTCATGGCCCAAGCTGAACCCAGCTCCATCAAAGAATTCCGTAGACAAGTCTCTCTGATGGATTCTGTGCTCAGGATTGGTATTTTCACTGTTGAGGCCGCTACAGCTCTAGCCTAATCGCCACCATCAACAACAAAAAAGGACAAACTATGACATTCTCTAGTATTAATCTCTCTGGCACCATATCCAAAGATGCCGAACAAAGATACACACCTAATAACAACTCTGTCATCACTTTTATGATGCAAGTTCTCCGTTATCACAGCCGTGACAAAACCGAAAAAGCTTATCCCGTCAAAGTTAATCTTTGGGGTGATAATTTTACTAATCTCTTGGATAGGCTCAAACCCAATACCAGAGTGCTTGTTAGCGGTAGACTCGAACTCGAACAGTTTACAGACCGCAATGGCAAGAACATTCGCTTAGTAGTTATCGAAGCTAACAACTTAGTCTTCCCAGAGGACCTCCAAAAACCTATCCTCAATGAACAAAACCATAACTCTAAAGCAGTGCTTGAGCCAGCTGCTAGTAGTGCTAGAGTGCTGGCCTCCGAAGAAGAAATTCCGTTCTAGTAGCCAGAGACTATATCTGCTGGTCTTCTCATAGCTATCTGTATTTTTGTTGTGAAGTTGTTACAGAGCATGGATAACTTCTGAATAAAACTGCTTTGTTTGGGTGCTAAAACTCTACGAATATCTCTCTGAGCAGGTTGTGCCATGCTGCGTTCGCTGGCTTCTTGGGTGAGATTGCTTGCAGAGATTTGCGAGAAATATCTGGCTCTCAGTAGCATTTTTTCTTCGCTACATTTGTCTATATTGTCCATAAGCTCTTGGTTGCGTAGGCTCATGGAAGTATTAATGATGGAGATCACAAAAGTCGCTAACAGCAGAACGATAAATAAAAAATTGATTTTAGTGCTGTTCATGATCTTTGATGATGGCGGCTCGTAGCTTGGCGCTGCGAGAACGAGGATTTGACTGCTCTTCTTCAGGACTGGGGACTAAGGGTTTTTTGGTGAGTAGCTCAAACTTATGTTTTTGTTTGAGGCAATGCTTAACCAAACGATCTTCTTGTGACTGGAAAGATATGACGACTATGCGAGCCTTAGGTTCCAGTAATCTAGAAGTTGCTTCTAGAATGCTTTCTAGGGCTTGAAGTTCTTGATTAACAAAAACTCTCAGTGCTTGGAAAGTTCTAGTCGCAGGATGAATGTGAAAAGTCTTGGAGGATTTAGTCTTTTGGACATACACTCTTTTGACTATCTCAGCAAGCTCCGTGGTGGTGGAGATAGGTCTTGCTAAAACAATGGCCCTAGCTATTTGTCTAGAGAGCCTTTCATCACCGTACTTATACAGGATATCAGCGATTTGCCGCTCTGGGTAGCGATTAATGAGATCTGCTGCTCGAAAATTATCATCAAGATTCATTCGCATATCTAGTTCTGCTTCTTTACTGAAACTAAAACCCCGATGAGCCTGATCTAATTGCATAGAGCTAAGACCCAGATCTAATAAAATCCCTCCATCAATTTTAAAATTTGGATTGATACTTTTCTGTTTTAAGTAAAAATTTTCTAGATTGGCAAAATTTTCATGCGTTAGAACCCAGTTCTGATAATGTTTTGGGTTCAATTCTTCCATATTAGAGCGCACTAATTCTATAGCACTAAGATCTTGATCTAGAGAGTATAAGCAGCCTTGACCAGCTAGCTTGTCCAAGATAGCTGAAGAATGTCCCCCAGCCCCCAAGGTACAGTCCACATAAGTTTTGCTTGGATTTGGGTCCAAATATTCCAAAACTTCTTTCAACAAAACTGGCTGATGTTCTACTAAAACCACAGTTATATTATGGTGCTAAGATGTGCTTTGTGAAACGAGCCTTAATTTCAGTGTCAGATAAAAGCCAGCTTGAGCCGTTGATTATAACTTTATTAGAATATAATTATAATCTTATTAGTACGGGCGGGACGGCTAAAGCCATCAGAGAGATGGGTTATGAGCTGCAGGAAGTTAGTAGTATTACTGAGTTTCCAGAAATGCTCAACGGCCGTCTTAAGACCTTGCACCCCAAGATTCTAGGTGGCTTACTTGCTAGAAGAGATTCTTCTGAACATCTTAGGCAGCTAGAGGAACAAAATATTCCAGAGTTAGATTTGGTGATAGTTAATCTTTACCCCTTTGCTGATGTTATTACTAAGCCGGAATTTAGTCATAGTGAAGCCATAGAGAATATAGATATAGGTGGTCCCACTATGATCAGAGCTGCCGCCAAAAACTATGAATTTGTAACAGTCGTAACTTCCCCAACTCAATACACCACTCTAATTGAAGATCTTCGTAAAGAAGGGGGCTCTACTAGTTTAGAGTTACGCAAAAGCTTTGCAGGAGCGGCTTTCAAACATTGTGCCGAATACGATACTTTGATAGCTGCTTATTTCAATAGTTTAAATCCATCACTTTCTGGATTTTTGCCAGCTCTACAATTCAAACAAAAACTTCGTTATGGAGAAAATCCACACCAAGAAGCAGCTCTCTATGTAGACCCTCTGGCTTCAGGTATTGCTCAAGCCAAACAAATCCAAGGTAAAGAACTGAGTTTCAATAATCTCCTAGATCTGAATGCTGCTTGGGCTATAGTCCAAGAATATGGAGTAGATATACCTTGTATAAGCATAGTCAAACACAATAACCCTTGTGGTGTCGCTATTGCAGCTAGCCCTGCTCTTGCTTACAGCGAAGCCCTTAGTTGTGACTCTGTGAGTGCCTTTGGTGGCATAGTAGCCTCCAATAACATCATAGATGAAGCCGCAGCTCTAGAAATGAAAGATATATTTCTGGAAGCGATTATTGCTCCAGATTTTAGTATCGGAGCCAGAGAGATTTTGTGTGAGAAGCCTAATCTTAGATTATTGTCTTGCGTTACAACTCGCTCTAATACTGCTTTTGAGATTAAGACCATCTCTGGAGGCTATTTGGTGCAGAGCGTTGATGGACTCCTCTTAGATAAAGATGAGCTTCAAACTGTTACCAAAAAACAAATTGAAGAGCATCAATGGATAGATTTATTATTTGCTTGGAGAGTCGTTAAACATTGTAAATCTAATGCTATCGTTACAGCCCTTCATGGTAAAACCTTAGGAATAGGTGTAGGGCAGACCAGTAGAGTCAAAGCTGTTGAAGATGCTCTGCGTAATTTTGATCTAGACACTCGTAACGCAGTCATGGCTTCAGATGCTTTCTTTCCCTTTGCAGACAACATTAAACTAGCCGCTCAAAACCACATCAGCGCTATCATTCAGCCGGGTGGCTCTATTAGAGATGAAGAAGTTATTGCTGCCTGTGATGAAGCGGGGATTGCAATGGTGTTTACTAAGTGTCGTCATTTTAAGCACTGATGCTCGCTTACGCTCGCTGTCTTACGCCGCATCTGCCAATCCCTGTATTAAAGGCTCAAGAAACTCTCGATATCTAGTCCATTTAGCGACAGATCGCTGATGCATAGCTTCTCGTACTTGCAAAGTGCTAGCAGTGTTGACATTCCTCACTGTCTTATGAAAATCCAAACAAGAATCAGACCAAGCTAAAGAACAGTGTTCAAGTAAGCGACGAATCTCTTGTTCAGGATTTGAGCTAAGAGCTTCATAGCTAAGGTCATAGATCCTATCAGAATAAAACTCTTTCCAAAACAGCATAATTTCTTGATAACTATTATAGAAAGCTGCAAGATGTCTTAGATCGAAAGCATAATTATGCCCATTGTTGAAGTTTTGCTGATAGCATGAAAAGCAGGTATCTATTGGGTTTCGTACACTGTGTATGATGATAGCTTGAGGAAAAAGCTGGCAGATTAAGGGAGTATACCAGAAGTTAGCAGGTAGTTTGTCGCAAATAAACTGATGTTTGTTGGGGCTGGTTTTTTCTAATGCTTGAAGATACTTAAGTCCTAAAGCGCTTAGCTCATCTGAGTTTAGCTGAGCAAGTCTCTCGAAGCTTTCAATAAGAGATTCCACTCCTTTGTTTGTACTCTCAATAAGTTGAGGGAGGAAATACCTCTCTCCAGCTCCATAAACATCGGGATGAGAAGCTAAGATTTGTTCTATGAGACTAGAACCAGAGCGAGGCATTCCCAGAATAAATATAGGTCTAGCATAGCCAGAATAGGCTTCGGTATTGACTTTGAGCCCTTGCATTAATTCAAACCTAAACTTTTCTTTGCTAGAGCGAACTTTATTGATAGTAAGATCTGGATTGTATAACTTAGAGTTGTATTTTAACTTATTAGCTTGTTCTAAATATTTGAAAGCTTCTGGGTAATCCTGAATTTCATCATATATCTTAGATAGGGTGAAATATAAACTGGCTTTGTCATTACGAGAAATATCTTTGTGGCTCAAAGCTTTGAGTCTTTGGATCATTTCAGTAGTCTCTGGCCCAGATTTTGTATATTTGTTGATACTAGCAATGTTGATCAAAGCTAGTATTGAAGATGGGTCTAGCTCAAGAGCGAATTCGAAATCCAGCTTAGCTTCTTCGAGTCTGCCCATAAGTTTGTAGACAGTAGCTCTGCTGATATAAGTATGTGGGTTTTGATTCTCAACTTCTACTGCCAAGTTAGCGATATTAATAGCTTCTTCAAGGTTGTTGTAATCTATTAACAAATTGCAAATTAAGATTAGAGCTTTAGCCCTACTGGGGTCCACCTTAAAAGCCATTTCAAAAAGCTCTATAGCTTTTTGAGCCTTCGAGCTATCTAATTCATTGCCTTGCTTCAATGCGATGCCTAGTTCCATATAGATATCAGGATTGGTAGGTTCTAGTTCTAAAGCTCTGTAAAACAATTGTTGAGCTAAATCTGGCTTAGCAAATTGATGAGCAATAAGTCCAAGGATACGATAAGCCCTATAATCATTAGGCTCTCGCTTAATAGCTTCTTTGCATAGTTCTTCTGCTTGAGATAGTTGGCCTTGTTGGTGTTTATCTATGGCTAAGTCAATAAGCTTATCTAAGGGCACATATATTTTATGCACTAAAATATATTTTTTTAGTCAGCCTTTTGGATGAATGGCTGTGTGTTAGCTTTGTTTTTTGATGATTTGCCAGTAACTATCGTGGTGGGTAGAGCTGGGTTCGAACCAGCGTACACTTGCGTGAACAGATTTACAG
>CAZASO010000068.1:0-7108 GCA_964487825.1 uncultured Gammaproteobacteria bacterium | reverse complement strand
GAGACAGCCAAGGCACCAGAGTCCCCAGCCAAGCTGAGATGGAAGATCAACTTCTGCGACAACAAAAACTCTACGAATACGAAATGCTAGAAATCGAATCTACTCTCAATCAAATGAAAAGTATCGAATCACAAGAAGTAGAACTACCCTCTGGCTTCTAGTCTAAATTTAAGAACCTTGGTAATCTTGCAAAATGCCCATTAAGATCTTCTGATTTGCGCTGGGGGACTGCTTTTGAAGCTTTGTTTTTGATAGCAGGACTCACTGGCTCAGCAAATTCTGGATTGCTTGCATAACTTGGATAATAGCGTTTTACTATATCTTCGTAACTAATAGCTTCTCGTGGACTGGACTCGATTTTAGTTTTTTTAAGTTCTCTAATTTGTTTTAGTAGATCTTTCTGATCTATACAAAGTAAATTAAAATCTGCATCAAAATCTTTTTGAGACTGCCTAATAATATCCATGTCACTTCTAAGTCTCACGATTTCTTCTCTTTGGGACTGGATGATTTCTCGAAGTTCTATAACATGCTCACCCAACAACCTAATAGTCTCAATCGCTGTAGTGAAATTGCCTTCGTTTTGCTGCTCAGTACTTTTAGTCATTATCTGTATAGCGAATTGCTTCCGCTTAATATATTGTTCTCTATCAGCTAAGTCTCTAAACTCCCCCAATTAATCTAGTCCACTCAGCCCAGACACCCGCTCTGTGAGCGGGACTTAGCCTTGGTCCCAGTTATCATAGAGTCTAAAACAAAGGATGCGCTAAAATTTGTGAGGTGAAACACCTATTAGCATCAGACCCTGAGATCTTCAAACTAATCCAATCAGAAGCTCAAAGACAAGAAGACAATATCGAGCTTATAGCTAGCGAAAACTTCACTAGCCGAGCAGTTATGGAGGCTGCTGGTAGCTGTCTTACCAACAAATACGCAGAAGGCTACCCCTCCAAAAGATACTATAGTGGCTGCGAGTTTCATGACGAAATAGAGAACCTAGCCATCGAAAGACTCAAAAGCCTTTTCTCTGCCTCTTTTGCCAATGTTCAAGCCCATTCTGGAGCCAACGCTAACCTTGCTGCTTTTATGGCTCTTCTGGAGCCCGGTGATACTTACTTGGGTATGAGCCTCAAAGAAGGAGGGCATCTCACTCACGGCTCCCCTGTAAACTACTCAGGCAAATGGTTTCAGGCTATTAGCTATGGTGTAAACTCTGAGGGCTATATAGACTACGAAGAAGTCGAAACTTTGGCTCTCCAGCATAAACCCAAACTCATACTAGCTGGTGCTTCTGCTTATCCACGCATTATAGATTTTGCCAAATTCAAAAATATCGCAGACAAAGTCGGGGCCTTACTAATGGTAGATATGGCTCATATAGCTGGCTTAGTGGCTGCTGGAGAGCATCCTAGCCCTATCCCCTATGCAGATGTCTGCACTTCTACCACCCACAAAACCCTCAGAGGCCCTAGGGGTGGCATCATCCTATCCAACAACCCTGAGATAGCCCGCAAGATCAACTCTGCTATTTTCCCCGGTATTCAAGGTGGCCCGCTTATGCATATTATTGCCGCTAAAGCAGTTTGCTTCAAAGAAGCTCTGACAGATGATTTCAGAAACTATCAACACCAAGTAATCCTCAACTCTCGCAAGCTCGCTGAAACCCTGATGGAGACTGGGATCAAGCTAGTGTCAGGCGGAACAGACAATCACCTCATGCTCCTAGATCTTAGGGATCTAGCTATCACAGGCAAAGACAGCGCTGATGTCTTAGATACTTGTCGTATCACCGTCAACAAAAACGGAGTCCCCAATGACCCTGCCAGTCCTTTTGTAACTAGTGGTATTCGTATAGGGACTGCTGCTGTTACTAGCCGTGGCTTCAAAGAAGCCGAGATGATTAGACTAGGCCAGCTCATCTCATCTCTACTTTTCGAGCTGTCTCGATCCTCTCAAATCAGCTCAGAGAGCCGCTCCAAAGCTCTTGCAGAAGTGCGCAGCCTGAACACTAATCATCCTCTTTACCTAGAGTCCTACATTAAAAATTAATACTGCTTTCTACAAAAATGTTGCCAAACAATCTCGCTTATGGAACAATTGGTTTGGATATACATCTTAAATCTTATTAAATAATGACGGGCGAATATTTGGTAATAGAAGGCGGCAAAAAACTCATCGGAGAGGTGGTCATATCTGGTGCCAAAAATTCTGCTCTCAAACAAATCGCCGCAGCCCTTATTTTAGCTAGAGGTACTGTAATTTTACACAAAGTCCCCAAACTTGCAGATATAGATTGCATGTTGGAGATAATCCAAATCCTAGGTGGTAATTATCAAATCCTAAATCAAGATGACGGTTCTATGAGTATCGAGCTTAACTGCGAAGAACTCTCTAGTGATTTTGTACCTTTTAGTCTGGCTGGCAAACTCAGAGCTAGTTTTGTTTGCCTAGGAGCTTTAGTTGCTCGCTTCAAACACGCCAAGATAGCCTATCCCGGCGGCTGCAATATCGGCTCACGCAAAGTAGACTTGCATCTCAAAGGTCTCAAAGCTCTTGGTTGCAAAATAACTGAAGATCAAGGTTACATCAGCGCAAAAGCAGATAGACTAATAGGAACCAAAATCTATCTTGATGTACCTAGTAATGGTGCTACCGAGAACATTATGCTAGCTGCAGCTCTTGCTGAAGGTGAGACCATCATAGAGAACGCAGCTAGAGATCCTGAGATCATAGACCTTGCTCACTTTATGAACAAAATGGGCTGTGACATTCGTGGAGCGGGTTCTGGCAATATCCAAATCATAGGCAAAAGCCTCAATGACCTGCATTCCATGCAACACACCACCATCCCAGACCGCATAGAAGCAGCGACATATATGATCGCCGGCCTTATCACCAAAGGCAAAGTAAAAGTCAAAAGCGTACTAGAAGAAGACCTCCAATCTCTACTCAGCAAATTCGAAGAAATAGGCGCTGGACTTTCTATCCATGGCAGTGGTGTTATGCAAGATGGTCATGAGCTAGTAGACATTACTGTGGATTCTAGGTCTCGTCGCTTGAAGGCTGCCGATGTAACTACTGTTTGGTATCCGGGATTTTCCACTGATATACAACCTTTGTTTAGTGCTTTACTTGCAACTTGTGAAGGTACTAGCATTGTTACCGAAAATATTTACGACTCTCGCTTTTCTTACACAGAGGATCTAAACCGCATGGGAGCTAGTGTTGATGTCAATAGCCGTACTGCTGTCATCAAAGGTGTCAAACAACTTACTGGTTCTAACCTTGAAGGCAAAGACCTCAGAGCTGCTGCTGCTCTAGTTTTGGCGGCTTTAGCTGCCAAAGGCAAAAGTGAAGTCAGAGGTCTAATTCATCTAGACAGAGGCTATGAACATCTGGTCTCCAAATTCTCCCAACTAGGAGCCAAGATCAAAAGAGTAAATCCCTTGGGAGATGTTTTGCTTAGTGAAAAAGAACCTATCGCGTAGCGCCAGAATCTAATTCCTGAGAGGCTTCTATAATCTCTGGAGCTTTAGACATATCCTTACGAAGGCGACGATCTTCATCATCCTCAAAAACCTCTTCTTCTGCCTCTTGAGCAAAACCTAGAAGTTTAACTAGACGATTAACAATGACTGCTATGGAAATACTCAGAGAGTTAGAAATCTTGAGTGACTGCTTAAGCATATCTTGGCTAGCTCTGATCAAATCTCTAATATTTGTTTGCAAAAAATCCATCGTCGGTTTTGCTAAAAATCTCAATGGATTATTCGTGGCAGGCTCTGTTGCTAGAGCTTCATTGGTGACTATCTGCTCAGGAGCCCGTCCTTGACTAGCTTCAAAGGCAGCTATGACAGACTCATAAAGCTCTCTCATCTTCTGTCCTATGATACTTAAGCTATGCAAAACAAAAGCCGTTGGAGATTTCATCTCAGGTGAGCCGCCACCTCCGCCACCTCCAAAAAGTTTGCGTTTCCAGTCTTCTTCTGCTGCCATACGCGCCAAATCCAGAGGACTAGGTCCTCTGCGCTCAACAGCAGCTAATTGAGGGGATGAAAGCTTGGGAGGATTATTGTTGCTAGTGCTACCAACAGACATAGAAACACTCCAGATACTAGGTGATCAAGCCTAGTACAAGGTCTTGCGTGATAAATCTATTCTAACTCTCATTACAGAGATATACTAGTGAGCCCACTAAACCTGAGAGAGACTCTACTTGACTCTTCATAAAATCCTGCTTATATTGGATTTAGGCTCCCTCTGGTTACCAATCTTATCTAGTCTAATGAATGAAATTAAAGCTGTTAATCCTAATCTTATCAGTCAGGTCAGTGGTGATTCTCATCCCAAGCAAGATCAAGCTGATCATGAGGACAGAACTCCTAAGCCCAAAAGCAAAGCCCAAACAGATCCTGAAGACGAGACCCTAGAAACAGATAGTTTTAGTTTAGGAGATGACGGGACTCAAGCTATCTATCAACCCAAAAGAAAAACTAAATAGATTTAGAGAAAACTTTATGCGCAGAAGCCTTAGTTAGGTAACTATCAAAGACTGAAGCTATATTGCGAACTAGAGATCTGCCTAAAGCAGTCAATCTCAACTTGACTAGATCAGAGTCTCTTTCAAGCTCCAATGCAGCATCTTCAAGAAAAAGTTCTAAGCGATGAAACTCAGTCTGGAAGCGCTTATAAGAGAACTCCAAGTAACCCTTGCACATAATTTCTCGTATCATATGACGGCGCTCTATATCATCAGCAGAACAGAGTTTAAATTTGTCTGCTCCAAAATCTCGATAATAGTCATTAAGTTTTTTGTGATTTTGCTTGTAGACTCCAGCCACATCAGAAATGGCTGTTAGCCCCATCCCAAACAAATCACAACCAGCATGAGTAGTATAACCTTGAAAATTACGATATAAACTAGAGTTTTTTTGAGCTATAGCCAAGGGGTCTCCAGCCAAGGCAAAATGGTCTAAGCCGATAGACTCGTAAGCCGCTCCACAAAAGCGTTCTAAAGCTGTATCAAAAATAGCCATCCGAAGTTCAGCATTGGGAAGACTGTCCTCACTAATATATTTGCGCTGAAAAGGAAACACTGAAGGTATATGAGCGTAATTAAATAAAGCTATCCTCTCTGGTCTAATCTTGAGAACTTGATCTATAGTCTTAGCAAAACTTTCTAGACTCTGATAAGGCAAACCATAAATCAAATCAAAATTAATACTAGTAAAACCTATAGCCCTAGCTTCTTGCACTAAAGTCTCCAACATGTCATAAGACTGAATACGATTAATAGCTGCTTGAGTCTCTGGGTTAAAATCTTGAACCCCCATACTAAGACGATTGAAACCCGCTCGCTGAATGCTTCGTAGGTGCTCCACACTAGTTACCCTCGGGTCTATCTCTATAGAATATTCTTGCTCTTCTCCTTGAACCAAATTAAATCTATCTCGAATATATTGCATTAACTCTTCTATTTGTTGCGGACTGAGATAAGTAGGAGTCCCCCCACCAAAAGCTAACTGGCTAACTTTGCGCCGAGAGTCTATCTGAGTAGCTATATAATCTATCTCTTCACAGAGCCTTGAGATATATCTATCCTCTATTCCATGCTGAGGCGATATCACCACATTACAAGCACAGTAATAACATTGGGACTCACAAAAAGGTATATGAAGATAGAGAGAGATGGGGCCCAAAGCCACATTGGATCTAGCTATCGCCTGCTCAAAAAGCCCATCATCATAGATATCTTGCCATTCTGGAGCTGTAGGGTAGCTAGTATATCTAGGCACAGCTCCTCCGTATTTGGCTATTAGTTTATTTAGCTCAGAGGAACTGAGTTGCATGAACTAGATCCTAGCTCCTTGCACTGTCTCTATAAAAGCCTTAGCACTTTCTACGCTCACTTCTGGAATAATGCCATGCCCTAAATTAGCTATATAACCAATAGATAAATCTCTTCCAGTGCGTGCTTGAGAGAGCATCTCTAGGGTTCGGGCTCTCACAAAATCCCTAGAACCCAATAAATGACAGGGGTCTAGATTACCCTGCACTGTCAAGATCCGACCTTGATTAAGCTTAGAGATACGCTGAAACACCTCTTTAAGTGAAACTCTCCAGTCCACACTAATAATATTTGCGCCAGACTCTAAGAGTAGATCTAGGATATTAGTAACTCCATTAACATAAATGGCTATGGGTATCTCTGGATGACGAGACTTGAGTTCTGAGATGATCTCTTGTTGATACGGCAGCGCAAACACCGCATAATCAGTGGGGTCTAGCATAGACGCCCATGTATCAAAAATCTGTAACATAGAAGCCCCTCTTTGGACTTTGAGGCTAAGATATTCTGTAACAGTAGAAGCCAGCTTGGATAAGAGACTATGCATGAGTATCGGTTCTCTATACATTAAGGTTTTGATATGAGCAAAATTCTTAGAGCCACCTCCTTCTATCATATAGCTAGCTAAGGTCCAAGGAGCCCCAGCAAAACCCAGAATGGGTACAGCCGCATTAATACGCTCCCCAATAAGATCTAGAGTCTCAAACACAAAAGAACAAGAAGACTCAATCTCCCTCGCTGAAAGGCTTTGAAGTCTATCTATCTGAACAGCCATCCTAATAGGTTCTCTAAATTTGGGTCCATCTTGTTGAAAATCCAGCACGGCTCCCATAGCTTCTGGTATCACCAAAATATCAGAGAACATGATAATGGCATCTACGCCCAAAATAGTATAAGGTTGCACAGAAACCTCAGCAGCTAGCTCTGGATTTTTGCAAAGCTCCAAAAAAGTCCCAGCCTTGGCTCTCACGGCCCTATACTCTGGCAAATAGCGTCCTGCTTGACGCATCATCCAAACAGGAGTCCTCTCCAAAAGCTCTCCCCTAGCTGCTCTTAGCAAAAGGTCATTCTGTGGTTTAAGTTTTTGTAGCACTATAGTTATCTTAGCAAAGCAGATGCTAGGCATGCGAGCGTAATTTGGCTCGGTGCTTTCGGCATCGCCCAGATCCTCTGCTTGCGCTTGCAGAGCTACAGCACTAGTCTATTCTATACAAGCTGCACGGCCGTTTGCTTCGCAAACAGCACCCGGCAGCTCTGCTT
>CAZASO010000067.1:3016-7570 GCA_964487825.1 uncultured Gammaproteobacteria bacterium | reverse complement strand
GTACTATGCGTTCAAACACGCTTGCTGTAAGGCACAGAGCTTAGAGATACCTTGCTTGGCTAAGTTGAACATGGCTTGAAATTGGTCTTCACTAAAAGGACCATCTTCGGCAGATCCTTGGATCTCTACGATACGCCCGTCAGAAGTTAGTACAAAATTAGAATCAGCTTGAGCACTGCTATCTTCAGAATAATCCAAGTCTAATAAAATCTCTTCATTGCAAATACCAACTGATACCGCTGCGACTTGATTTAGTATGGGCAGAGACTCTGCAAAAATAGCCTGAGTTTTCATTCCAGATTTGAGTTCAGAGATGGCTAGAAGTTTGGGAGAGCCTCTGTCTGATGAGACCAAAACAAACTGATCACGAAGGGTTCTAAGGCAGTCATAGACTGCGATATAGGCTCCATTGATGCTGGCGGTTCTGGTGCCTCCGTCTGCTTGGATAACATCACAGTCTATGTTGATAGTAAGTTCAGGTAGCTTGCGAAGATCTACCATGGCTCTAAGAGACCTACCTATTAGTCTTTGTATTTCAGCCGAACGGCCAGAAGCACCATGCCTATCTCTTTTGATGCGCTCTGTTGAAGAGCCGGGTAGCATGGAGTATTCTGCAGTGAGCCAGCCATGACCTTTAGATCTGAGCCAAGGAGGGACATTAGTGTCTATTTTGGCTGTAACGATAACGCGAGTATCGCCACAAGTCACTAGGACAGAGCCTTCTGAGCTTTTGATAAAATTTCTCTCAAATTTATAATCTCTAAGTTCTGTAGCTGATCTGTTTGCAAATCTTGTCATAAAGTTCCTCTTTCTATGCGTAAAACATCACTGATATTGTTGATTAGTGTGTGGATTTTTTTGAGTTGTTGGACTCCAGATACATGAATAGTAGTGTGTAACAGTGCCGTATTATCGGTAGGTCTTTCTTTGATTTTGAAGTCTTGGACATTAATGCCTTCATCAGCAATGAGAGTTAATATATCTTTGACTATACCTACTCGGTCTACAACTTCGATGCTAATGCTAGCAGGATAAGTTTTACGACTCTTGTCGCGCCAGTTAACTTCCATGACTCTTTCGGCTTCAACTTGTTTGAGGTTGGAACAGTCAGATCTATGTATAGTGATGCCTTTACCTTTGGAGACTATGCCTACGACATGTTCACCGGGTATAGGTGAGCAACATTTGGCGACATGATAGAGCAGTCCATCCAAATCTGGTATATCTCCATCACCCTCTCCCTGAGACTGTTTGCGGGTTTTGAGTTTAGATGCGTCGAACTTCTGAACTTGTTTTTCTTGGATCTCGTATTTGGTTCCTCTGAGTCTACTTTTGATTTGAGCGATAGTGTTATCGCCGGAACCTAGTCCAGCCAAAAGATCTTCTGCGCTTTTGTAGTTAAGTTTATGAGCTGCTTCTAAGAACTCAGCTGAGTGCATGAATTGCTCTAACCCTTCTTTGCCGAACTCATGCTCTAAGGATTGAACACCAATACTGATATGCCTTTCACGGTTTTGTCTTTTGAACCAAGCTTTGATTTTATGTTTGGCTTGATTAGTTTTAACGAAGTTTAACCATGATAAATTGGGATGAGCGTTTTTGTTGGTGATGACATCTACTATATCTCCATTGCGAAGCTGATAAGTCAGTGGCACGATCTTGTCGTTAACCACAGCGCCAGAGCAGGTTTCGCCGATTTTGGAGTGTATCTTGAAGGCGAAATCCACTGGTGTGGAACCAGCAGCCAGAGGGACCACATCTCCTTTGGGGGTTAAGACATAAACCTCTTGGCTGAAAATATCTTCTCGTACCGAATTAAAATATTCTTGAGCGTCATCAAGATCTGTATTCCAAGAAACTAATTGCCTTATCCATGCGAGCTGCTCTATGTCTTCTTTTTGGGCATCACTAGATTCACCAGATTCTTTGTAGTGCCAGTGAGCAGCAATACCATTCTCTGCAACTTCGTGCATTTTGTGAGTACGGATTTGGATTTCAATAGGTTTTTTGCTCCAAGGAATAATCACAGAAGTATGCAAAGACTGATACATATTGCTTTTGGGCATAGCGATATAATCTTTGAAGCGACCGGGGATGGGTCTAAATATATCGTGGACTACTCCTAAGGCAGCGTAACATTCTCTAACACTTTCTACTAAGATCCTTATGCCTAGTAGGTCATAGAGAGGCGCTTCGTCATTAGGGTTGGGACTATTAGGATCTCGTTTTTGTTTTTTGAGTTTGCGATAAATACTATAAAAATGTTTGGCTCTGCCTTCTATTTCTGCTTGGATGTGATTGCGCCCCAAAGTCTCTAGGATAGTGCTTTTGATGTTTTCTAGTTGATTTTCTCTTTCGTCTTTTTTGCTGGCGACGATTTCTTTAATGTGGCGATAATCTTCTTCAGCGAGATGTTTGAGGCAAAGATCTTCGAGTTCAGATTTAACTACATGTAACCCAAACCTGTTAGCTAAAGGTGCAAAAATATCCAAAGTCTCTTGGGCAATGCGTTTGCGCTTCTCTGGATCTAGATGCTGTAAGGTCTGCATATTGTTGAGGCGGTCTGCTAGTTTCACCAAAACCACACGCATGTCTTTGGCTATAGCCATAAGCATTTTGCGAAAATTATTAGCTTGCTCTTCTTCACTGGATTTGAAGTTTAGTTTACCTAGTTTGGTAACACCTTCTACTAGGTCTGCAACTACTGTCCCAAAATATTTTTCGAGTTCATCCTTGCTACTGGAAGTATCTTCAATAACATCATGCAAGAGACCTGCAGAGACAGTGGCGTCATCACATTGCAAGCGAATTAAAGTTAGAGCGACATCAACAGGGTGAACTATATATGGTTCACCGCTTTGTCGTTTTTGATTTATATGTTTATCGAAAGCAAATTTATATGCCGAGTTTATCTGCTCTATGGACTCTAGACTTCTTTCTTGCGCTTTTAAGGCGCTGATTAATTTATTTTCTAACTCTTGACGAGTTGCTTCTAGTTCTGTTGCCATCCTAAGGGGCTCTCTGACAAGTCTAACGCAAGATAGCTTATACTTTAATTATGCCCGCAAAACTACTTAGCCTACTGGTTCAAGCTATAGAGCTTTACAGTTATCTTCTGATAATTTGGGTTATAGGCTCTTGGTTTCCTCAACTTCAAAGCACCAAGTTTTATCGTTGGGTGGAGACCCTTGTCTATCCTTACGCCAAAATCTTCAGAGGTCTTATCCCTCCTATTGCAGGTTTTGATTTTTCCATAATCATTGCTTTTTTTGTTTTGGAGCTTGTGCAACATCTACTAGCATCTGTCATTTATAGAGGGATCTAATGTTTGCGAATTTATTTAGTTTGATGGCTTTTAGCTTCCTGACTGCTTTTGCGCTGGGAAGACCTTGGATAGAATTTCTAAAACGCTCCAAATCTTTACAGAGTTTTCGTGAGCTTGGACCCAAGTCCCACATACAAAACAAAAAAAACACTCCGACTATGGGGGCTTGGATTTTCCTTTTTCCTTTTTTTGTGGTGATGGTTTTTTTGTATTTTTATAACCCTCTGCCTGAGCTTCTGATCCTTGCTTTGGCGACTTTGGCGGCAGCTTTTATTGGAGCTGCTGATGATGTTCTTAAGATTTGGCAGTCCAACTATAAAGGCATAGATTCCCGCAGCAAATTATTTTTACAAGCCATAATCAGCACTGGGATTGCCTTCTACGCTTCTCGTAATTTTGATTTGGAGTTTCTCAGCTTAGAGTTTTTGCTAGCAGCATTCTGGGCTTTTTTGGTTATTGCTGGTAGTGCCAATGCTATTAACCTGACAGATGGTTTAGATGGTCTTGCGACAGGATTGATGCTTGTAACTTTTTTGGGACTAGGGATTTTTCTTTATGAATATTGTCATCATGGGCTAGAAAGTAGTCTTTATCTATCTTTGAGCCTTGCTTTGCTAGCAGCATTAGCAGCATTTTGGCTCTATAATCGTAAACCAGCCCAAGTCTTTATGGGGGATACAGGTAGTCTTGCTTTGGGGACTTGTCTTGGTACTATGGTCTATCTTGCTCGTGCGGAATGGTATTTGTTTGTTTTTGCTTTGCTTCCTATTATTGAGGCTCTTTCAGTTATTATCCAAGTCGCTAGCTCTAAGCTCTCTCGTAAGTTTTTGGCCAAAGACCTAAGACCCTTCAAAATGGCTCCCTTGCATCATCATTTCGAATTATCTGGACTTCCTGAGACCAAAGTAGTAAATTATTTTATTCTTATACAGTTTTTAATTATCCTAGTTTTTCTTATTTATTATTTGGAAATACGCTGATAAACAGGGTTTTGAGCTGATACCCTTGGTATCTCGAGAATTTGAGGACTTGATTAGAAGCGAAGATTATGTTAAGGTAGGGGCATGAGAGCAAATTGGACAGTAGCAGCTTGTATTTTTCGTGGCTTGGGGAGAACTTTGTTTTCTGATAATGTTCGCAAGGTAACAAGTAGGGTGCGAGACTTTGTGGTAGCCCTTCATGAACCAATTTTACCAGAGGGTTTATTACTTGGACCTTATGGCAGAGGA
>CAZASO010000067.1:0-2916 GCA_964487825.1 uncultured Gammaproteobacteria bacterium | reverse complement strand
TTCTGTTAGAATCCTGACTATGAGGCTTTTTTCTTGGGCTTTGGTTTTAGTTCTGTCTTCTACGCTGAGCGCTGCTTGGCCGCATGCTGCTCACGATACTCATGAGAACTCTCCGCCGGCTAGTCAAGAAGAACTAGTAGAGTTGCATAGTGTAAGCGGTTCAGTGACCTTGTTTGCGGGGACCAAAGATTTTCCGAGTAGCTTGACTGGTCTCTATAAAGGCAGGGATTCTCAGATTAATGTGTCTAAGGCAGGCAAGAACATCAAAGTCTCAGGTTCTTACCAAGACAAAGATACTGTCAGAGTAGAAGAGACTTCTGCTAGTGGAGCAACTTATACTTTTGTGTTACCAGTTATCCGTAGTGTGATTACTAGTCTCACTAGTAATATCAAAGCCACAGATACTAATCGTAGTATTAGAGGGATTTTCTCTGGGGCTCTTAGTCGTATTTCTAGTTTGACTAGTATTATTTCTGAAACTCAAGTCAATATAGTCAAAGACATCTCTGTTACTAAACTCAGCGCTAGACGCATCAATAATCAAGCAACTGTGATAGGTAGTTTTATACAGAAAGGCAGCTCTGCAAGAGGTAGATTCAAGCTAGTTTTTACTGAGTAATTTTTGTACTCCTTATTACTGATATCAACTTTATATTTCTTCGCCTCTCAAATCGGCATCAGCACTGTGTTTGGACATTTGGGCTTAGCTCTTATTTCTCTTTATGGACTTTATTATAGTTCTGGATATTTGCTTTTCTGGATATTGGGGGCTCTTTTATTTTTTAGTTCAGAACCTCGTTTCAGCCTAGAGTACTATTTCTGGACAGCAGGGCTTCTGGGTTTAGCTCTTAGCCCTTTATGGAGGAATAAAGCAAGAGCCAATCAGGAATTGGTTTTGTGCTTAGCTTTTATTGTTTTTGCTTTGAGTGATTTTAGTAAAATTTGTTTTAGTGAAAGAGGTTCTTTGTTGATTTGGCTGCCAGTGTTTTTGGCGACGTTAAGTCCTCAAAATCTGCCGCAGCGTTTTCTTCGAGAAGGACTATCTGCTTTAGTTTGTTTTTATTCCAATAAAACCAGCCTCTTGCTAGCTTATCTAAGTTATCTTTGGGGGACTTTCAGTAGGACTTACAAGCTGCTTGGCCTAGGGCTTTTGGCGATCTTAAGTTCTCTGTTGATTTATTTCTCAAAACAAGGGCTCTCTAAATTTATTGCTAAGTCTGTTCATGCAAGATTAGAGATCTGGCAAGCTTGCTGGCAGGCTTTTATGGATAGACCCTTCTTTGGACATGGCTTTGGAACTTTTGCTATTGATTTTCCCGTTTATCGTGCACATGCTGATATTTTCGGGGCTCGCACGAGTGAACATATTTCCCATGCTCATAGTAGTGTTTTGCATTTTATGTTTGAGCAGGGCTTGCTTGGGCTTGGGATTTTTCTGTTTATAGCGTATTGGATTTACAGAAAATCCCCTCTAGCGATTTATCCTTTGTTGATTATTAGTGTTTGTGATGCTAGCCTTGTCAATTTCAATCAATATTTATTGTTGGCTCTCATCTTAAGCCCTAGTCAGAAGCCCAAGAGCCCAGTGAGTTTTCTCAAAATCTTTCGTGGACTGGCTTTAAGCCTAGCTTTGTTTGTGAATGTTTTGAGTTGGACTGCTCATTATTATTATGCTCGCAATGATTTTTCTAGTGCTATTAAACTAGACCCTTATCATTCTCTGTATCATTTTATGCAAGGAGCGACTCTGCTGCATGTCTCCACTAAGCTTAGTGAACAAGACCTCAAACGCGCAGTAGAATTGAGTCCCAATGTTTCATATTTTTATACTTTCCTTGCAGCAGCCTACTTGGCTAATTGCCAAGATTTGTCCCCCCATTCTCAAGATCCGAGACTTAAGCTTGCAAGTGCGGCTATCCAAAAAGCTCTTCGCTATGATGGAGGAGACGCTTATATCCATATTCTTAGTAGCTTTATACATTATCAACAGCCCAAACTCAGTCAGGAAGAGAGGTCTATTGCTTTTAAGCTCAATCCGGAAATCCGAGATTTGCTTCATAAGCCAGAGCTTAGCTCATCTAAACATATAGGCAACAAAAAATCTGATGTTAGAATTAGCGATTTTTATAGACAGGGAGCCAGAGTCCATCTTCCTTTACCCTACCTGCAAACATAGAAGCCCAGCTCGCAATCTCTAGAACTGAGATACTGAGCTAAGTTTAGGGAAATTTCGAAATTAAATTTCTGACTAGACTAGATGTGCATAACTGCTGTGCCATAATTGAAAGCAGTTAAAGGCACATCTATGAAAAACAAGCATCTTGGTCTATTAGCTTCTATTTTAATTTTTTGTTATTACCCAGTAGAGGCCTCAACTACAGCTCAGCCTGCTTCTCAGTTGGAGACTGCAGCTCCATCTGCTGCTTCTCAGTCAGAGACTGCAGCTCAGGCGCCAGCTACGACTCCTGTTGCCGCAAACCCAGCCTCTGAAGCTATTGCAGAGCCTTTGAGTCTAGGGAGTCCTGCTGATTTAGTAGAACCCACAGTAGATGAAGCCAGTAAAGCCGCTCTTCAAGAAGAAATCCAGCGCATCCAAAAAGAACAGCTACGCATGATTATGCGCCTCAATAAAGCCGAAGATATACGCAACGCAGAAATTCGTCAGAGACACGAGAATTTCATCAAACAGTTTCCAGAACTAGCCCAAAGTTCTAAGCCAGAAGCAGTGAAGAGCAAAAAAAGTTTTTGGTCTAGGTTTGTTTTCTGGTAATCTTTAGCGGTATTGCAAGCCAGCGAGCGTAAGCAAGCTAGGATTGCGGCTCAGATGCAAGGCGCTCGAGGGCGAGGCGGCGGAGTTGACTGAGTCGTCAATGAGTAAGCCGAGCCCGAAGAGTAACACCGCAGATGAGTTGCAAG
>CAZASO010000066.1:0-7579 GCA_964487825.1 uncultured Gammaproteobacteria bacterium | reverse complement strand
GCAATCTACAATGCAGCTGCAAAATAGTTTCTAGATTTGCGGCTATCAGTAATAACCTCTATGCCCTCTTTGGTGACTAGGACTGAATGTTCAAAATGTGCAGATGCTTTGGAGTCTGCTGTACTGATAGTCCAACCATCACGGTGTTTTTTGACAGCAGAGCCGCCGAGGTTGAACATCGGCTCTATGGCTAAAACCATACCAACTTTGATCTCATTGTCGGGAATATGATTAAAAAAATCAGCATAGTTGGGGATAAAAGGCTCACAGTGGTAAGAAGGTCCAATGCCATGACCACCGAACTCTCTGACATTGCCGTAGTGATGTTTTTTGGCTATGGATTCTATGGCTAGAGCGATATCTTTGATGTGAGCGCCAGCTTTGATGGCATCAATACCAGCCCAAAGACCCTCATTGGTATGAGCTAGAAGCCTTTGGTGACGGGGGTTGAGCTGTCTAAAATCTCCGCAAGGAAAAGTAAAAGCATTATCTCCCACATATTGCATTTCTTGACCTTTGAACTGTTCTATGATGCTAACCCCAACATCTATGCTCACCAAATCCCCATCTCTAATGGCTTTGGAGTTAGGGATACCGTGTACGACAGCGTCGTTGATGGATATACAGAGGGTATTGGGGAAGCCATGATAACCCTTGAAAGTCGGTTTATGTCCTTGTTCTAGTATCCAAGTTTCAGCGAACTCATCTAGTTCAAGAGGGCTGACACCTGCCTTGATACGCTCTCCCACTAGATGCAGCACTTCACCAGCCAGTCTAGCTGCTTCACGAATGAGGTCATATTGGGATTCCTCAAAAATATATATTGGAGCGTTACTCATATTCATTTTATTATCGCAAATAGTTCAGCATAGCCTTAGAGACTAGACTGATATGTTAAGATTGAGAACCTTAAATATGCCAAATATCAAATCAGCCAAAAAACGAGTCAAAACCAGTGAACGCAATACTCTTAGGAACGCTAGTGTTAGATCTAGAGTTCGTACGGCCCTGAAGACAGCTCGTGAAGCTATTGCGGGTGGAGACTCTCAAGCGATAGAGGCAGCCCTCAGAGTGGCTTTTTCGGAAGTGGATAGAGCTGTTAAACGCAAGATTTTTCACAAAAATGCAGGTGCTCGCTACAAAAGTAATCTTAGTCGGGCCTTAGCTTCGACAAAAAAATAAAACTAAGCCAAACTGTTTATGGTGATGAGTGAGCTTTTTGCTTATAAACATATTCGTTTTTTGGGTGCTGCTGGTATTGGCATGACTGCCCTTATTCAGATTCTGGAAGATTTGCGCAAATCTTCTTTAATAGATCCTGAACTCAAAATTTCTTGTAGTGATTTGTCTTATGAGCATAATGATCTGCTTTCTGATGATATAGATTTAGTGGTTCGCAGCACTGCTATTTCTGAACAAGACCCAGAGTTAATAGAGCTTAGAGCTAGAGGAGTGGAGGTTTGGCATCGCTCCGATATGCTTGCCTATCTTAGTTCGTTTAGACCGAGTTTGGACATAAATGAGCATCAAACTTATAAACAAATAGTGGTTACAGGCACTCATGGCAAAACCACTTGTAGTGCTATGTTGGCTCATGTTTTAGAATATGCGGGTTTGGATCCGAGTTATGCCATAGGCGGAGTACTTCTAAACTATGGGAGAAATGCTAAATCGGGAAGAGGGGAGTTTTTTGTTCTAGAGGGAGACGAGTCTGATAAAAGTTACCTCAAAAGCTCTCCTTATTTGACTTTGCTAACTTACATAGAACCAGATCATTTGGAAAATTATCCCGGGGGCTTTGAAGAAATCCAAAATTGTTTTTTAGCTTTTCTTGAAAAATCTACTTATAAAATAATTTGTTTGGACGATCCTATACTTGCTGAGTATTTTAATAAAGTCAAAACAGACACCAAGACCTTTAGTTATTCTTCTAGTTTGATTAGCTCGCAAGTGAATCCACGAGCGACTTTTCATATAGATATAGAATCTAAAAATTTATCCCAGAACCTTGCGACAAACTCTTCTGAGAGTTCTTCTTGGGAGAATTTAGCTAAGCTGGAATTGCTTATGCAAGGCAGGCATAATTTGGTTAATGCTTGTGCTGTTTTGACAGCAGCCTACGCTCTAGGTGTTAGTGTTGATGTGGCTTTGAAGGCTTTGGCTGAGTTTCGTGGTATCAAACGCCGCTTCGAGCTTATTAATGATAGTTATAGTACAGAGCAAGCTAAGCGCATAACTGTTTATGATGACTATGCACATCATCCTAGTGAGCTAGCGGCTTTGATAGCAGGAGTGCTAGCCATGAAACCCAAACGCTTAGTGCTGGTCTATCAACCTCATCATCCAGAGCGCACTCAGCAGTTATGGGGGGATTTTGTGGCGGTTCTCAAAAGCTTTCCACAAGAGCATTTGCTTTTATTAGCAGATATTTATGTAGCACGGAGTGCAAATATCCCCGGTATTAATTCTGCTCGTATGGCTCAAGAAGTAGGGCTAGAACAAGTGCGCTATTTAAGTCCTATAGAGACTAGTCTGGACTCTCAGGCTAACTACAAAGATATTGTTGCTGCCTTCAAACCTTCTATTGATGCGCTTTTGCGGGATGATGATGTTCTGCTGATTGCTGGGGCTGGTAATATCGCGAAACTAGCGCAGGGCTTTGCTGTAAAAACCTCCCCAACAAAGATATAGGGTGTATCACTTCGATATCACTGTAGGCTTGGATTTGAGAGAGGCAGCCGGGGTTAGCGCTAACCAAAATCTCTGCACCTGTCTCTGCGATATTCTGAGCTTTACGCTCACCTATATGCTTGGCTAAATTGGGCTGAATGATATTGTAAAAACCAGCCGAACCGCAACAAATATCTGCTTCACGCAGAGGAAGGATTTCTATATTTGGGATAAGTTTGAGTAAATCTAGATAGTCTTGTTGAGGAAGCTTTTGAGCATGATGCAGATGGCAAGCCGCATGATAAGTGATTTTGAGAGGGCTAGGATTGTGAAGCAGTTTGCTAAATTCTTCTAAAGTCACGGGAGCTTCTGCAAGAATTTCTATAAAATCTAAGATTTTTGTAGTTGAGTTGTGCTTACTTGCGTTGTGTTTGAGATGAGCAGAACAACCGGCGCTATTCATAACTACTGGATATGCTTGTTTAGCTAATTCATAGAGAGTCTCTGAACATTGGTGATCACCAATGTCATGTTCATTACTGTGACTAGCCAAAGAACCGCAGCAATTACTAGGGGGGATATAGACATCAAAACCTAGGGCGTTGAGAACTTTAATAGTATCCCAGTGGGTTTTGTTGTAGAGAGTATCCATGAGGCAACCCAGAGGCAGGGAGACTATGGGTCTGTTTTCTGTGGTGTTTAAATTCTCTTGCTGTGTATGAAATGGCTTTTTTGTAACAAGTCTATTTGAATAAATATATCCAGTGCGAATTGTTTTATAACTAGAAGTCAGTCTAGGACTGAGTTTGGCTAAGGGGATTAGATGGCCAATAAGAGGGATTAGTTTTGTGCCATTGATGAGACGCAGGCTAAGGCGCAAGCTATTCAGAAGGGATCTATTGGGAAGTAGATATCGGAAGATAAATTTACGCAAGCTCGCCCATAAACCTTGAGAATAATTACTTAAGCCAAAATCTCTGCGAGCACTCTCTAGTATTTTGCTGTAGTCTACTCCACTAGGGCAGACACTTTCACAGGCTTGGCAGGAAAGACAGGCGTCTAGATATTTTATGCTTTGATTTTTTGAATTATTACTAGGTTGATCTTGACTAAGCTGATCTTGGATTAGATAGAGTCTTCCACGAGGAGACTGACCTTCGTTGCCTGTTGTAAGATAGGTGGGACAAGCGCTTAGGCAAATACCACAGTGAACACAGGATTTAAGATCCTCTTGGATTTGAGTCATAAGCTCGGTTTTATCTTGAGGCGAATGCGGCATATAATTTCTCTAAAATCCTTTCTTCATCTGGGTTTGAAGGCACATTATAATAATATTCTAATTGTCCTTCTGAGGGATAAGATTTATTGTATCTTTCTAGTTTTTTGCTTAGAATTGGGACTCTATCTTGGAGATATTTTTCTAGTTTACGAGATCTTAGTTCTAGAATTTCAAGATCTCCCCAGAGTTTAATTTTATTCTGATGGTAAGAATACTCCTCCCAGTTTTTGAGGAAATCCTTGAGACTTGCTTTGGCTTGCAAGCCTTGCTCTGCTAACAAGTCTAATGATAATTCATAGCTGAGTTGATGTTCAGCTAGTTTTATGCTGCGTAGATAGACGCTGACTATCTTACCGAAAGCTCCTCGACTACCTATGTATAAATGTCGTAGGTCATAACCAGAGACATTTTTGATTACTTGACCACCACATTTAGTAATAATACCTTGGTGTTCTACACTAAGTCCAAGTACACTTTGATGATTTTGGGGACCAAGGTTTTCTAGAAGTATACGATTAATACTATAATCCTTAGGAGCCTCAAGCATGCTTAGCTGCTGCTTTTGAGCGAGAGCACGGTCTAGTTCTCCTAGACTGACATCTCCAGAGACTTCGCAGACAAAATCTTCAGTAAAAATATTGATCATCGAATCACCTCTTCACAATGTCCAAAATGTTCTTTGCAAATGCGCAAAGGAAAAATCTTATCAGGGTTAGCTATGTGTTCAGGATCAAAGGCTTTGCGTACTTTGAGCATGATATTCATGTCTTCAGGAGACCAGAGATAATCCATGTATTCTCGTTTTTCTAGACCGATACCATGCTCTCCAGAGAGAGTACCACCAAGATCTACACAGAGTTGCATGATCTCATGACTAGCTTTGAAGATACGATCTATCACAGTAGGATCTTTATCTGGATCATACAAAAAATTGGGATGTAGATTACCATCTGCGGCATGTGCCATACCAGCTTGTAATAATTTGTGTTTATTGGAGATAGCCTCAATCCCAGAGAGGGCTTCAGGGATACGAGAACGAGGAACTACAGCGTCATAAAGATACCAATAAGGAGCTATTTGTCCAAAAGCAGCAGCAACTCCTTTGCGAATTTTCCAAAGTTCTTGTTTGCGTTTTGGATCTGAACTTTCTTCGTAGTGGAGTAGAGTTTCTTTTTTGATGAGTTTGTGAATACGGCGAGACTCTAATTCTACTTCTTCTTGGTCACCGTCTAATTCTATAAGCAAGATAGCTCCTACTTTATGAGATTTATTGATGCCGAGGTTATAAGCTTTGTCTACAGCTTCTATGGCAACAGCGTCTATGAGCTCTAGAGCTGCTGGCTTGAAACCCGCTCCTATAATGCTTTTGACCAGTAAGGCTGCTTGTTGAACTGAAACAAAAGACAGTTGCATTGTGATGAAAAATTCTGCTTTTGGTATAAGTTTGACTAAGGCTTTAGTGACTATACCAAAAGTGGACTCAGATCCAACGACCAATCTAGTGAGGTTGGGACCAGAACCATGCTCTAAAACTATATTTGGTATTTCGTTACCAGAAGCTCTTAAAGCCCCTAGGTAGACAAGTTCTCCAGTAGGAAGTATTAATTCTAGACCAAGGACATGATCACTTGTGACACCATATTTGTAGCAATGTATGCCACCAGCATTTTCTGCGATATTACCACCTAAAGTGCAAGCCGTTTGGCTAGAGGGGTCTGGGGCAAAATGTAAATTAGAATTACGCTGAGCTAAGATTGTGTTAAGTTCAGCGTTGACTAGGCCAGTCTCTACAAGTGCGATTCGTTTTTTTTCGTCTATTTCTAGAACACGAGTGAGGCGACTAGTTGAGATGATGACAGAATTTGGGTTGCCAATGGCTCCCCCGCTAAGACCTGTGCCAGCGGCTCTGGCTAAGAAATTGAGTTCTGGATATTTGCTTCTAAGTTTATTGATGGCGCGTACTGTAGCAAGAATCTCATCTGCATTATTGGCTAGGACTACGGCTAGTCCTTTGTTTTTGAAGAGAGAAGTAGCATCACTATCATAGAGTTTAAGATCTAAGTCACTACTAAGTATTTGATCTTCTTTGAGAAATTTAAGTAATTCAGATCTAAGGCTTTGTAGTTTGGGCACAGTGCTTCCTAGCTCAATCTATTCGGATGGGGCTGAGTATGTTGAGATATTTGGGATTATTGCCGTGACAAATATCAAAGTAATGTTGTTGAAGTTGGCGGCTGATAGGGCCTATCTTCCCGTTACCTATGTCGTAGTGATCTATCTGAGTTATAGGTGCCACTTGGGCTCCAGTACCCACGAAGAAGGCTTCATCAGCGAGATACAGCTCACTGCGATCTATTGGGCGGCTTATGACCTTGAGACCTAGATCTTCTTCTGCGATTTGCATAACCAGAGATCTAGTTATGCCTTCAAGAATATTTTCTGTGGTTGCGCTAGTTATAAGTTCTTGGTTTCTAATTATAAAAAGATTCATAGCAGAACCCTCAGAGACTTTACCTTCTTCAGTCAGAAAGATAGCATCATCGAAACCAGCCAAAGAAGCGGTGGATTTGGAGAGAGCTGTATTCACATAGCTACCATTGATTTTGGAGCGAGCAGGAATAGCATTGTCAGAGATACGCCTCCAATTAGAGACCATAACAGAAAGACCTTTGTCGGTGCTCACATAGTCCCCAAGATCCAAAGAACTGACTACAAAAGAATCTTCATTAGCATCTTTATTGGTCGCTATGAGGCTAGGACCTATTCTGAGAGCAGATTTGAACCAAGAAGGCCTAATGTAAATATCGCAAGTAGCCTTATTCATTTCTATGAGTTTTAGGACAATTTGTTCCATTTCATCGACACTATAATAAGGTTCGATGCGCATCACTTTACAGCTACGGACTATTCTTTCGAGATGGGCTCTCACTAGAAGAGCATAGAGAGTTTTGTGTTCTGGGTTCCAGTAGGCACGAATACCCTCAAAAACAGCAGTTCCATACAAAAAAGCATGGGTCATGATGCTAATTTTGGCATCTTCAAACTTTATGAAATCTCTATCAAGAAAGGCATATTCGTGAATTTTCATCTCGATAAACCATATTATCATGCACAAAAAAAAGCCCCCGTTGCAACGAGGGCGGGCAGAGGGGATTACGCATCCCCAGAATTTTGGCTTATGGCCTTATAAGATATACCAAGCACCGCCTAAGGCGTGAATGGTTACGGTTGCATATTGTGCGTTCATAGAATATGTGGCGACTCCGTCTATAGTTTCAGCTCCATTGCCATCAACGACTACAGCGTTAGCAGAACTATCTGTTTTTTTGATGATATAGATTCTTCCATCTACAGCAGCAGGTAGAGTGATGGTACGGCTAGCACCAGAAGCATCTACAAGAATAGTATGATCGGTAGTTGCTGCAGTGTAGTTCGCTGATTTGGATACTATAGGTAAGCTCAGAGAACCGCCTACAGAGAGGGTTCCAGTGCTGGCAAGAGTACCACCTACAGTAGTGTTACCGGTAACAGCGAGAGTACTACCTATGGTCGCAGTGCCAGAGATAGCGAGATCCGCACCATTGATATTGTCAGTAACTAGGACATCATCACCGACAGTAACATCACCAG
>CAZASO010000065.1:0-7700 GCA_964487825.1 uncultured Gammaproteobacteria bacterium | reverse complement strand
AGACTCAAAGATATACATGGTAATTACGAATATGGTTTAGATGAAATTATGTCTCTTCACCCTATTCGATTTAACTATAAAGCGGACAATCCTCTAGGGCTTCCTTCTAATCATCAGATGATAGGATTCTCTGCCCAAGAAGTTCAGACTGTTATTCCTGATGCCGTGAAAACCCGTCAGGATGGCTATTTGGAGCTAAATGTAGACCCTATACATTGGGCTGCTATCAATGCCATCAAAGAACTCAAAGCTGAGAATGACTCTCAAGAAGCTATCATCCAAGCACTTAAAAGCATAGTTTGTGCAGATCATCCAGATGCTGAGATTTGTGATTGATAGAGACTTAAGGACTTCTAGCTCCAGATTAGGTCAGATACAAGGGATTTAGGAGAGAGCCTTCTCAACAGGCGACATCTTGTCTTCTATGAGATTTCTAAATTCCACACTAACCTGATTAAGATCTATTAGATCTACTTTATAAGGTAGCCCTGAGTTTTCTAATTTTTCTTTCAGCTCTGCAATCAACAAGTTTGGCAACTTGTCTGTATAACAAAGATCTATATCAGAAAAAGTTCGGGAATCTCCTCTAAGTCTTGAGCCAAAGAGATAAAACTGACAGGGATAAGCTTTAAGGATACTAAGAAGTTCTTTTTTGTGTCTATCTTCTAGGGACCTCAACTAAGACCTCAACTCTTGTTCTAACTTGTGTATTAATTTTTCAAGCTCTTCAGAAAACTCATCCATAAGATTGTAGACATCTGCAGATACTTCCACATTATAAACATGCGCCGTATTATTCCTTTGCTCAATAAAACTAAACCAAATCTCAGGATCTTGAATAATATTAGCTTTGGCAGCTTCCCTAAAAACAGCTCTGGGACTCTGTTGTATCAGCTCATAGCCGAGAATTTCCAAAACCTTCTTGACACTTTTCCAGCTTAATTCATAGCTATACTCAAAAGCTTTAATCACAGCAGCCCTGTGCATCTCATCTTGAGGATCTGCTCTTTTATAAAAACGCTTGAAAGTCTCAAAAGCCTTCTTGAGTGGAGATAGAATAAACTCGTGCTTCTCAATAGCCATCGTCTTC
The DNA here is from genome assembly GCA_964487825.1 of uncultured Gammaproteobacteria bacterium. Lineage (GTDB taxonomy): Bacteria > Cyanobacteriota > Vampirovibrionia > LMEP-6097 > LMEP-6097 > CAZASO01. The sequence goes on along the minus strand of CAZASO010000065.1, from coordinate 6,610 downwards.
CATAAGTCTAACACCTCTTAGCTAGATTTTCTTGTATATTAGCTTAGGTTTAGCAACTCTCTTGGCAAAACTAAAAACCCTAGGAAGCTCTCGCTTAGCTGCTTCTAGCTTAGACAAATCTTGAGCATAGATAGTGAGCAGACTCTCACCCTGTCTCACTCTATCACTAACTTTGGCATGCAAAATGACACCAGCACTATTGTCTATCAAATAATTATCATTGAGCCTAAAAGCCAGACTATGAGGATGCTGAGTGCTAGGCTCGCTATAAGCAAGTTGATGCACTATAAGCCCTAAAGCCTCAGCATCTATAGCACTGATCTCCAGATCCTGCTCAGAGACTAGGTCTTGGCGATGGGGTGCCAAGTTGGCTCTAGCTATCATAATATCCATCTCAGAAAGCCCCAGCTCTAACTGAGTATCAGCCTCACTCTGAGCCCTCACAAAATCTAGAAATTTATTATAAGCAGCACCAGACTCTATAACTTCTCGTATAGCTTTGGGTTCAGCGAGACTAGAACAGAGTGCTATACATAGACGATAAAAATCACTCTCTTGCTCTGCGCCAGAACTAGTCCCTGAGACAGTCTTAACCCCAGACTCCAAACCTAACGGCTCAGCTCTATCTGCTAGATACCTATGAAAATTCTTATAGCCCTTAAGTACACTGATAGCCTCTAGGACTTCTAGAGAGTTGCCTACTGTATAACCCAATGGCTGGTCCATATTAGTAAGAAGCACTTGTACATTGAGTTTGAGAGCTTTGCCTATATTCTTCATAGCTTTAGCGAGCTTAGTCGCTTCAGCCAGATTCTTCATAAAAGCACCACGGCCTACTTTGACATCTAAGATGATATGGTCTGCTCCGCCTGCGATTTTTTTGGACATGACACTAGAAGCTATAAGAGGGATAGACTCCACAGTCCCCGATTTGTCTCTAAGAGCATAGAGGCGTTTATCGGCTGGAGCAAACTCCTCTGTCTGAGCAGCTAGAGCTATACCTATGCTGTCTATCTGAGACTCAAACTGTTTCATAGAGATATCTGTATGGAAGCCGGGTATAGACTCAAGTTTGTCTATAGTGCCACCTGTATGCCCAAGCGCTCTACCAGAGAACTTAGATACTTTGTAGCCAAGAGCAGCTAATACAGGACTGATGACTAGAGAGGTTTTGTCGCCGACACCACCAGTGCTGTGTTTGTCTACATACTCATAACCCTTAGCGTTATGCTCATGCTGGCAGGTTTCTTCTATATGTTCGTGCTCACAATGCTCATCATGTCTCTTCAAAGTCAGGACATGACCACTAAAAGCCATAGCTCGACTGAGTTCTAGCGTTTCAGTTTCACTAAGCCCCCTCAGGCAGACAGCCATTAACCAAGCACTAAGTTGATAATCTGGTATTTTGTCGAGATAGTTGATCAACCAATAAATCTCAGCTGAACTATGTTCTTCACCCAGCCTCTTGGCTTTGATGATTTGAAGCATCTGATTGTGGATATCTGCGCTAACGGCTAAGGATGTGGACATGAAGTCAGTTCTACTGAGCAGCAGCTCCAGCTACTATCTCTGATATTTCTTGGGTGATGCTAGCTTGACGAGCTTTGTTGTATTTGAGGACTAACTTGTGGATAACATCATCAGCATTAGTGGTGGCATTAGCCATAGCTGTCATCCTTGCTGCTTGCTCACTAGCAGAAGCCTCCAGAAGCCAAGCATAGACTGAGTTACGGATATAGAGAGGTAAGAGGGTATTGATAAGGTCTCTAGTGTTGGGGTCAAAAATCACCATGGGCTCTGAGCTGGAACTAGCTTCCTGAGAGGGTTCTAGGTATTTATGCTCAAAATATTCAGAAACATCTTCGGGGTCGAGAGCCTCTGCCCTAATAGGTAAGAAGTTACGCACTAAAGCTTTACTAGTAACCATGTTGATAAACTTAGTACTAATGATCTCCACTCTATCTACAGCCCCAGAAGTATAAAGCTCGCTAATACAGTCTACGATAAGGTTGGCATCTAGAGGGCTAGGCATAGTATCTAGATTAGTAAAAGACTCTAATAGCTGAATGCCTCTCTCTGAGAACTCTTTACGCCCAAAGACTAGTGTTGTTTTGCGTCCAATACTAATGATACGGATATTTTTACCTTCAGCCTCTAGCTCAGCAACGCGTCTGCGAGTAGCTTTGATGACATTGGAGTTATAGGCTCCGCAGAGTCCTCTATCTGCTGCGATAGTAACTAGAAGGATAGTTTTTTCTTCATTGCGTTTCAGCAGAAGCGGGTATTGATCTACATCTTCTGGCTCTATGGCTTGCTGCAAGCCTGCAAAAATCTCTTTGATTTTTTGGGTATAAGGTCTAGAACTTAATACGGCTTTTTGGACTCTATTCACCTTGGCCGCTGCGACTAGTTTCATAGCCAAAGTGATTTTGCGTGTTTTCTTTACGCTTTTGATTTTGCTTCTGATTTCTTTGGAGTTGGGCATAGGCTAACTAGATTAATTGTAACTTAGAGATTCGTCCGATTAGCGGTTTTGCAACAAGTCACATGGACTCTGGTGCTTTGATAGCTAATAAATTTAGCGCATTAGCAAGGACTCTTCGGGTAGCTAACACTAAAGAAAGCCTAGCTTTTAGTAGAGACTTGTCTTCGACTAAGACTCGGTTATGAGTATAGAATTGGTGAAAAAGTCCTGCTAGTAGCTTCAGATAGTTTGCGATTTTATGAGGAGCGCGGGCGAGAGCAGCCTCTGCTATCTCCTCAGGAAAATGCAAGAGAGCCAAGATGAGTTGTCTAGTAGAACTTGCTGAATCTCCCTCTAATCTAGAAAAAGATTCTGTAAAAATATCTTTATCGGATTTCAAATCACGGCAGATTTCTTCGTATTCATCACGACTAAGCAGAGCTTGACTCAAAGAATGGCTTTCTCTTGCGTCACCCAGATTGAGCTGTATACCAGTCAGGGTGCGGATTATAGAGCAGCAGCGGGCATGAGCATATTGCACATAGTAAACAGGGTTGTCTTTGTCTTGCTTGGTAGCCAGCTCCAGATCAAAAACCATACGATTATTGATTTGACTCTCTATCAAAAAATACCTCAGAGCATCTACCCCGACCTCTTCTGCTAGCTCTCGCACAGTGACTAGGTCTCCTGTGCGTTTGGACATTTTGACTTCCACACCTTCTTTTTGGAGAGAGACCATTTGGATGAGGGGGATTTCTAATTGTTCTTTGTGGAACTTAAGCTCAGGACAAGCTTGGCTAAGAGCCATCAAAGCCGCTATCAGACTGGGTTCCTGCCCGTGGTGATCTGCGCCCCAGATATTGATGAGCCTATCATAACCTCTCTGGATTTTATCGTAATGATAAGCCAGATCTCCTGCTAGATAGGTATAGTATCCATCTGATTTACGCAAAACCCTATCTCTCTCATCACCCAAATCTTTGGCTCTGAACCATAGCGCTGAATCTAGAACATAGGTATGACCGGCTTGAGTTAGCAAGTCACAGACTCTCTCAACTTTAGTTCCAGAAGCCTCTGGGGGATTGGATCCTAGCTGATGATAAAGCTCAGTGTTCTCCGAGAACCACCTATCAAAAACTACAGAAATTTCAGAGAGTATGGTTTTTTGTGCTGCTAAAAAAATAGTCTTACCTAACTCTGCGTATTGATTAATACTGAGACTTTGAAGATAAGCAAGATCTCTAGAATCCAATAGCCTCTGATAGACAGCTGGTTTGATGAACTCTCTCATAGAAGCCAGTGGATAAGCGGCTTCTGGGTAATTCGTCTCTGCTATCAATCCTTCTGCTATGAGTATAGAGTATTTGACAGACTCTCCTAGTTTCATCATCTGGGCTCCAGCATCATTGATGTAGAACTCAGAATCTACTTCATAGGCAGCCCATTTGAGCAGACTCACCAAAGCACTACCATAAGCCGCTTGACGACCATGTCCTATATGCAGGTCTCCAGTGGGGTTAGCAGAAACATACTCCACCAAAATCTTACTGTAGCTAGGATCTGGTCTCTGATTAAGTTTGCCGTAATTCTCTGCCTCTCTATGTATCTCCGCTATAGCTCTGGAGAGGCTAGCCCAGTTGAGTTTGAGATTTATGAAGCCCGGTCCAGCGATCTCTACTTTCTCGAAGAGGCTAGAGTCCAACTCTGAGACTATGGCTTCAGCTAGCACTCTAGGTGGGATTTTGGCTTCTTTGGAGAGACGCAGACAGGCACTAACAGCTCTGTCTCCATGTTCTGGATTTTTGGGAAGCTCTACAGATACTGGCTCAAAACTAGTCAGGGAGCCCAATTTAGAGGCAAGCATAGCCTTATTAATAGCTTCATTGATAGCAGCTTCTAAAAGTTCACGGAGCATTAGTAGTTCCCCGTCGCAAGTCCAGCCATGCCCGGTATAAAAGACCTAGCCATATTAGCCGCAGCACTATTGTCTTTGCTAGCCTGCACTACCTGCACCCCATTAAAACCTTGGTAAGCAGCATTAGAACCGAAAACTAAAGCCGTCTTGGTCTCACCACTTGGATAAGTCAAAAGAGCCTCCAAAAAAAGTAAATCTGGGGCTTTGGGATTCTCACTAGCTTTGGTCTTAGGAGGAGGGCTTAGCTTGAACGAAGCTCGGCCACTGGGGTCTAGCTCAGATTCAGCTAAAGTAATAGATTCTTCTTGGTTACGAGAAGCAGAAATACGGACAGATTTCGCACCCAGAGCCAGAACTAGAACTTCTATTTCTTGACCCTCGATAACTTGTTGGGGTAGATACAGCTTGGGGATTTGTTCTCTTTGACCCAGTAGATTTTTGAGTTTGCTGATATTTTCACTAGCCTGAACAGGCAAGAAGACTGATATCAGTAAGCAGAGCAGAACTTTCATAGGTGGGGGCTAGAGCTTAGCAGCTTTTATGATAATACAAAAGCAAAGAAAACTGTATAGAATATAAAACTCCTTAAAAGCGAGGCTCCATAGTGTTACAATAGTCAGCCGCATTAGAAATATGCCTACCATTCAACAACTCATCAGAAAAAGACGCAAAAGCCAGACCGACAAAAGCAAAAGTCCGGCCTTGCAGAACAACCCAGCTAGACGCGGAGTCTGCACCAAGGTTAGGACTATGTCCCCCAAGAAACCTAACTCAGCCATGCGTAAAATCGCTAGGGTAAGGCTCACAAACGGCTATGAAGTTACTGCTTATATAGGTGGCGAAGGTCACAACCTACAAGAGCACAGTGTTGTTCTTATTCGTGGTGGTCGTGTCAAAGACCTTCCCGGAGTTCGTTACCATGTGGTGCGTGGCTCCCTCGACACCCAAGGTGTTAACAACCGCAAAAAATCTCGCTCCAAATACGGAACCAAAAGAGAAAAGAAAGTAGCAGCAAAAAAATAATCAATTATGGGTCGCAAAAACAGTTTTAGAAAAAGAGTCACCGCACTTGATCCCAAATACAAGAGCCCTCGTGTAGGACTTTTTGTAAATCGCATGATGCTACAAGGCAAAAAATCTGTGGCTGAAAGCCTCGTCTACAAAGCCTTTGACATTATTGCTAGTAAAATCACAGACAAAGAACCTTTAGAAGTTTTTCTGGTTGCCATCAAAAACGCCATGCCTATCGTTAAAGTCAAAGCTAAGCGTATCGGTGGTGCCACCTACCAAGTACCAGTAGAAGTAGACCCTAGAGTTAGCGAAGCCCTCGCTCACAGATGGATTATAGAGTCTGCCCGTAGTAGACATGGCAGGAGTTTCTCTGACAAACTCGCATCAGAACTTGTAGATGCTTACGACAAGAAAGGCCGCGCAGTCGAAACCAAAGAAGCAACTCACCGTATGGCTGAAGCCAACAAAGCTTTTGCTCACTATAGATAGCCCTCCCAGATTAGCTTTCATTTATGTCTAACTCTGTACTCATAGCTGCTTCTATTTTGTCAGCAGATTTTGCTTCTCTAGCTACTGAAGTTCGCAAAGTCGAAGAAGCTGGCGCAGATTATTTACATTTCGATGTTATGGATGGGACTTTCGTTCCCAATATAACTATAGGAGCCCCTGTGCTGCAGAGCCTCAGAGCACAGACAGGACTCTTTCTGGATGCGCATTTGATGGTCATTAATCCTCATTTGCATATCCCTGATTTCATCAAAGCAGGAGCCCAGATGATAAGTTTTCATGTGGAAGCCTATAGTCATGATACTTATAAGCGCCTCGACAAACTCAGTATTCAGCAAAACATGAGTGGACTAGATACCTCGGCTGGTGACCCTCAACCCAAATATGCAGAAGCAGAAGCCCTAGATATCACTGCCATCAAAAGCACTCTAGGATTGATTCGTAGACTAGGAGCCCGCTCAAGTCTTGCTTTGAATCCAGCTACTAGCACTGAATGTCTCAGAGATTTTATTACAGATGTCGATATGGTTTTGCTGATGTCTGTGAACCCCGGTTTCGGTGGGCAGTCTTTTATGCCGACAGTCTACAAGAAAATCTCAGAACTAACAGAGATGGCGACTAAGGCTGGAAGGCGCATAGGGACTGAGCCCGGAGACCTAGCCATAGAGGTCGACGGTGGGGTCTGCCCTCCAGAGGTATCTACTGCACTGATC
>CAZASO010000064.1:3926-7996 GCA_964487825.1 uncultured Gammaproteobacteria bacterium | reverse complement strand
AAAATGGCTATTTCATCACAAATCTACTGGGTTTCCGTTTTTCTAGGTGGAAAGACCTATAAGAGCCCTAACTTGTTCCCTGTCATCAAAATGAATAGTGCGGTCTTTGAGAATTTGGTAGTCTTCGTGTCCTTTGCCTGCTATCACTACTATATCGCTAGGAGCCGCCTTAGAAACCGCTTCTCGAATGGCTGTAGCTCTATCAGGGATAACTCTGAGTTGGCTTAGATCTGGTATCCCAGAAAGTATATCAGCAATAATCTGCTGAGGGTCTTCACTACGGGGATTGTCAGAGGTGATATATATCTGATCCGCAAGCTCATAAGCGATACGACCCATTTTGGGTCGCTTGGTGATATCCCTATCCCCCCCACAACCAAAAACACAAATAAGTTTGGCTTTCTCTGACTTAAGTAAAGCCCTAGCCCCTCTCAAGACATTATCAAGACCATCTGGACTATGGGCATAATCCACTACGCAGAGAGGACTATCTCCATGTTGCAAAGTTTCAAAGCGACCAGAGATAGAGCTACTTGCCTCAAGAGCAGTCTGTATGAGGCTTAGAGGGAGCCCTTCTAGAAGACTAGCTGCTATCGCAGCAAGACTATTGTAAACATTAAAGAGAGCATTCAGATGGAGCTTCAGTCTAAGCCGCTCAGGGAAAGGCTCTGAAGAGATAGTCCTCAAAAAAGAGTTAGGATGAATAATTAAATCATAAGCCAAACCAGAAGAACTAAAACTCAAATTATCAGCCCGCAAGTCCGCAGAAGATTGAGCAGAATATGTAAGCTGCCTAAGACCAGCTTCTGATGCGGCTTTGGCGAAACGGGGGTAATAAGGATCATCTAAATTCAAAACCGCATGAGATGTCGTTTGACGAAAAATACGAGCTTTAGCTTCAAAATACCTATCCATAGTTTTGTGATAATCTAGGTGGTCTTGAGTGAGATTTGTAACTATTGCTGTCTTGAACTCGATAGCATCTGTCCTATGCTGCTCCAAAGCATGAGAACTAACTTCCATGGTTAGGTGACTATAGTCCTGCATCTCAGATAGTATCTGCTGAATATCCCTAGACTGTGGTGTGGTATTGCCAGTCTCGATATAAGCAGCTTGGGGACTAGCTTTGAAACCCATAGTGCCAAGCAAAGCACATTTGAATTTATGGCTCAAAATATTTTGGATTAGATGCGTTGTAGTAGTTTTACCATTAGTCCCAGTAACAGCAATAATAGAAAGCCTAGAACTAGGTCTGGAGTAATATTCGGAAGCTAAAAAAGCCAAAGCCACTCTAGTATTAGGGACAATCTCGACTGTTACATTAGGGTATTGAGCCTTAAGTTCTGCAAGCTCAAGCTCATGATCTGGTTCCACTACAATACGGCTAGCTCCAGCTCTAGCAGCATCTAGCATATAATCATGCCCATCTGATTTTTCACCTCTAATGCAAACAAAGACAGAACCTGACTGGATTTTGCGGCTGTCATATTCAATAGATCCCATCACAGATAATTATACTTTGCCTTGCTCCCAGAACGGGTCCTCAAGTCTCCATCTATGACGGATGTCGCTTCAAAACTGTGTTTTTCAAAGAGTCTATTGCATAATTAAGTCAGATGTTGAGTCGCCGCCTAATCCCCTGCCTAGATGTTGACAAAGGAAGAGTTGTCAAAGGAACTAATTTTGTAGATATCAGAGATGCTGGAGACCCAGTAGAACTAGCACATCGTTACTACCAAGAGGGAGCTGATGAAATTTGTTTTTTGGATATAACTGCTAGTCACGAGGAACGCAAAAGTACCTATGAAGTCATAGAAGCCACTGCCCGTCAGGTTTTCGTGCCACTGACTGTAGGTGGTGGAGTCTCTAGTGTCGCAGATGTCGGTAGATTATTAGCTGCTGGTGCAGACAAAGTCGCCATGAACTCCGCTGCTGTAGCAAATCCTAGCCTCATAAGAGATTCTGCTAAAGCTTATGGTTCTCAGTGCATAGTGCTAGCCGTGGATGTCAAACGCCAAGGCCCAAGCTGGGAAGTCTATATCAAAGGAGGGCGCAAAGCCACTGGACTAGATGCTTTGGAGTGGATAATGCAAGGCTACAAACTAGGAGCTGGAGAAATTCTACTCACCAGTATGGATGCTGATGGTAGCAAGACTGGTTATGATTTGGATGTGACCAAAATGGCTTCCGAACTGGTAAACATACCCGTGATCGCTAGTGGTGGAGCTGGTTCTAGCCAAGACATCATCAAAGCTTTTGAGGCGGGAGCTGATGCGGCTCTACTAGCTTCTGTTTTGCATTTTAGGGAACTAAGTATCCTAGAAATCAAAAAAGCCATGAAAGCCAAAGATTTGCCAGTCAGAATAGTTTAGACACCATGTAATTCAGTAGTAGTCCTGCCAAAATCCCGTACAATTTAGCAGCACATATACTAGAAAGCTTGGTCTTCCAGAGCACAAATCGTTTTTCCTGTTTGGCCATAGGCAAGCAAGATTATCCCCATTGTCAGTTTATTCTTACAAAAAAGAACTCCTGACATTGAGCTTTGAAGAAACATCTCTAGATTTCAATCTGGAAGAGGCTTTGCGCTTTGGCACCTTTCTTTGGAAACAGTTTCTGGAAGAAGTTACTGTATTTGTTTGATAACATTGAAGATAGGTAGGTACATGGCTATAACTATCGCTCCCACTATTCCACCCAGAACAACAATAAAGATGGGCTCCATAAGCGAAGTCAAAGATTCGACAGAATTGTCTACTTCTGTATCATAAAAATCTGCGATCTTGCGAAGCATAGTCTCTAGCTCTCCAGACTCCTCTCCAATAGAAATCATCTGGGTTACCATAGGTGGGAAAATATCAGACTCTGCAAGCTTAGTACTCAGCTCTCCACCTTCTTCAGCTTCTTTTTGAATATGACCTATAACCTCCTCTAGGACTGCGTTATTGGCAGATTCTTTGACAACCTCAAGAGCAGTAATAATAGGGACTCCAGATTCTATCAAAGTCCCAAAGGTTCTAGTAAAGCGGGCTACAGCGACTTTACGAACTATATCACCAAAAACTGGTATCCTCAAAGTGAGTCCGTCTATGGTTTTGCGACCTGTTGTAGTTTTGTAATAAGACTGAAAACTAGTATAGATGAACCATACAGCAACTAGGATAACTATAATCCAAGGTGAGCGAATAACATTACTAATATCAATTAAAGCTTGAGTAAAAGCTGGTAACTCTCCACCAGTCGCAGCAAAAATCGCTGAGAATTTGGGCAAAATAAAAGTTAACATAAACCAAACAACGACTATAGCAATGGATACGACTGCTATAGGGTAAGTCATAGCGGTCTGGACTTTGTGCTGAAGTTTGCTGCGAGATTCTAGAAAAATCGCAAGCCTATTAAGAACTTGATCTAAGACTCCACCAGCCTCACCAGCCTTAACCATCGCAATATACAACCTATCGAAGACTCCTTCGTGTTTAGCAAGAGCTTCTGATAGAGGTGTCCCTTGCTCTACATCAGATTTAATTTGAGAAATAACCGCAGATAGTCTCGGGTTCTCGGTTTGATCCACCAGCACAGTAAGCACTCTGAGCATTGCGATGCCAGCTTCAACCATAGCAGCGAACTGCCTAGAAAAAATTACCATGTCTTTGAGGTTGACTTTTCGACCTCTCAGTTGGCGTCCTTTTTTGTTCGTGCGAGAAGCAGATTCTTTGAGTTGATTGATATTGATAACCCAAAGTCCCTGTTTACGCAAAGCAAATTTAGCTAAAGCGAAATCCGTAGCATCAATCTCTCCTTTTTGGGTTTTGCCTTTGGCGTCTCTAGCTAAGTAGCTATATCTACTCATTAAAAATATTATTCCCTAGACTTGTTGCGAAATCGCCAATAGCTGTGTTACGCTCGCCCTCGGCTTGCTCATTGACGCAGAAGTCAACTCCGCCGCCTCTGGCTCGCAAGCCTTGCTCTTGACGATTTGGCAACAAGTCTTTTGTCAAAGTCGCAAAATCGCTAGTAGCTGTGTTACGCTCGCCCTCGGCTTGCTCATTGACGCAGAAGTCAACTCCGCC
>CAZASO010000064.1:0-3826 GCA_964487825.1 uncultured Gammaproteobacteria bacterium | reverse complement strand
TAGCTGTGTTACGCTCGCCCTCGGCTTGCTCATTGACGCAGAAGTCAACTCCGCCGCCTCTGGCTCGCAAGCCTTGCTCTTGACGATTTGGCAACAAGTCTTTTGTCATCTCCCCACCTCAAAGTAAGTACTAGAGTATGACTCTTTATCTATATCCCGAATGTCTACAGTAACAAAACAATTAAGTTTAGAAAGAGATAAACTAAATTCTTTTTCGATAAATTGTTGCAAACCTTTACTTAATTGGATTTTGATGGCCGGATCTCTACCACTCAATATATAAACTCTAGCATGAATGAAAGCTGCTTGGGCACTGCCATCCGAGACACAATACTCAGAATATCTCTCTATCCTACTTTTCATATTACGAATATCAAAAGGTCCGAGTTCAGACATGCGCTGATGCAATCTTGGGAAGAAATCTGGAGCCAAAGTCTTTTCAAGGATATTATCCGAAAGTTCAAGGTAAATATGAGGCATATATTTTGAATGCTAACACAGGAACAGTTTCTGGGCATATAGTGTTTGATAAATGAAATACCGTAATTTAGCAGATTTATTTTTCAAAAGAGCAGAAAAATATGCACGCCGCCCTCTTGTTCGTGTAAGAAAAAGAAATCATTTAGCTTTTGAAGAAATTTCTTGGGAAGAAGCCAAACAATCTGTAGAACATATCGCCTATGGACTCAAAGCCTTAGGGGCTCGCAAAGGACAGAATATCGGTTTACTCTCAACTACTTGTCATCATTGGATGTTTTGTGATTTCGGTATTCTTGCAGCAGGTTGTTGCTCTGTACCGATATATCACAGTAGCACTGGCGAGAGTGTGCAATTTATAGTAGAGCACGCAGAACTTGAGATAGTTATAGTACGCAATAAAATACAATTACAAAAACTCAGGGCTCTTTGGCAGTCTATGCCAAAGCTACGCTATGTAATCGTGATGGTAGATTCAGGAGATATCCCGACTAATGATCCTCGTATCTTGACTCTCGAAGAACTTATTAAAATTGGCAAAAAAGAACAAAGAGAAGAACCTGAGTTTATACACAAACGACTCAGTGAGATAGATAGCCACGACACAGCTACCATCATCTATACTTCTGGTACTACTGGTATCCCCAAAGGTGTTGTTTTAACTCATGAACATGTTCTAGTAGCAGCCATGTCTTTTTATCAATATGTACCTTTCGAAGAAGGCTACAACCTACTATCCTTCCTACCTTTAGCACATGTCTTCGAGAGAGTTTGTTGTCAGTTTTACGGTATAGATCAAGGTGTGATTTTTACTTATTGTGAAAGAGTAGAAGAATTGCCCATGCTACTCAAAGATGCCGAACCCGATGCTATGACGGTAGTTCCACGCATCCTCGAAAAAATTTATGCGCGCATCATGTCCAAAGTTAATTCTGCTGGCAGCGTCAAAAAGAAATTATTCGAAGAAGCCATCAAAGTAGGTAAAGAATATCATCGCAAAAAAAACCACAAAGAAACTATCCCTCAAGAATTACGGATAGCTTATCACATAGCTAATATGACTATCCTTTCTAAAGTCAAAAACAATATCGCACCCAAACTAAAAATATTTATAGTTGGTGGAGCACCTTTTAGTCCAGACCTCGCTTATTTCTTTATGGCGATAGGATTCAGTATAGTAGAGGGTTACGGGCTTACAGAGACCACTGCTCCTATCAGCGTCAATCCTCCTTGGGCTAATAGACCGGGTACAGTAGGAATACCTTTCTCGCACTTCGAAGTTAAGATCGCAGAAGATGGAGAAATACTCTGCAAAGGTCCTGCCGTCTTCACACATTATTACAAAAACCCAGAAGCCACTGCTGAAGCCATTATAGATGGTTGGTTCCATACAGGTGATCTTGGTGCTTTTGATGAGGAAGGCTATCTCAGAATTACTGGTCGCAAAAAAGATCTCATAATCACAGCTGCAGGTAAAAACATCGCTCCTCAAAGAGTAGAAAGCATTCTACTCAAAAGTAAATACCTCAGTCAAGTCGTAGTCTTAGGAGATAAAGAAAAATATCTTATCGCTCTATTAGTCTTAAATGAAGATGAGATCAATAAATACTGTACAAGTCACAACATTAAGACGACTGCCCTAGGATCCAATCTGGCAGAGCTTCCTGAGGTTAAAGCTCTACTAGAAGAAGAGATGGCTTTACATAATCAAGAACTAGCTAGCTATGAACAAATTAAAGCCTTTGCAATCTTAGATCATGAGCTAACTATAGAAAGTGGGGAACTTACTCCAACACTGAAGATTAAACGCAATGTCGTCATCGAAAGATATAGTGATTTGATCAAACCTCTTTTTTCCAAAGAAAAAGAAACTAAAAAAATTGGAACTTAAGTGGCCGAAGTAGCGACATAGCTATATGTGCCTGTTCTTTCAAAACCTAGAAACAAAAGCCCCAAAAGAGCTAAAAATCCCAAAAGTTCCCAGATCTCTGGAAGCTTAGCAAAGTTTTTATCAGGTTCTGTTTGGAGAGAAGTTTGGCCCACGACTAGTAGTTACACACTGTTAGATTCTTGGAAAAATCAAAAGCGCAATTGGGGTCACAGTCTGCATTCTATGGCTTCTCGCTCTGGATCCTTTCCACCAGCCCTAGCAGATTATTTTATAGAGAGATTTAGCAAGCCCGGTGATCTCGTCCTCGATCCTTTCTCTGGTAAAGGTACTACAGCTCTGCAAGCCTGTCTCAAAGGAAGAGTAGGTATAGGTATAGATGTAGCTCCAGAAGCTTATGCTCTCACTGCTGCCAAAATCAATAGCATCCAACATAAAGAAGCCGTAGCCTATCTCAAATCCTTAGAGATCAATAGTGATCCACGCAAATGCTCTAGTCTACTTAAAAAAGTCCCAGAGAATGTCAAGGTTTTTTATCATGATGGAGTACTCGCTCAGCTCATCTCTTTGCAAGAAGAACTAAGTAAAGATTTTAGTCTTGCCAAACTAAGCTATGATGAAGCCCCTCATTTCGAAATCCGCAAAGCCAGTCAGAGAACGCTTTACGCCCAATATTGGACAGGTGTGCTTATAGGGATATTACATGGTTCCTCAGAACTAAGCCTTAGTGTTTCTTGTTCTCATAGTTTTAGTATGTCTCCCGGCTATGTACGCAAATACTCTGAAGAACATGGTCTAGAAAAACCCAAAAGAGATGTCATAGACTGTCTCATAAGAAGATCTGAAAAACTCCAAGAAGATGGTCATAACATCAAAACAGGCCGAGCTATCTTAGGCTCTGCAATGGATCTTCCTGAAGCTCTCACTAATTCTGTAGACCTAATGGTAACTAGCCCTCCATATTTCACGGCTCAAACTTATGCTTGGGATAACTGGCTCAGAGAGTGGTTTCTAGGCTTTGATTTCAAAGATGTGCGCAAACAAACTTTGCACACTGGTGTAGTCGATAAATATAGTGCTGCAATGTATCAACATCTGGCTGAAGCTTATAGGGTTCTTAAGCCGGGTGCGTGGGCTTTTGTGGTCGTTGGTGATGTTATCAAAAAAAATATCACCAGTCTCGGTAAAGAAAAAACTAAAATCGAAGAGCTAATCATCACAGCAAATATCATTGCTCATGAAGCTCAAAAAGCTGGCTTCAAAATAGAACTCATCATCAATGATGATATACCACCTAGTAGTCGCTACAACTCCAGCTTCCTGAAAGACAATCAGGGACTGAAGTTAGACAGGATTGTCTGTTTAAGGAAGCTTCGCTAAGAATCTGTATCGGAAAAATAATCAGACTACCGCTTGTTAGATATTATATCTTCTAACAACGAGTATACTTTACTTGCAAAT
>CAZASO010000063.1:0-8300 GCA_964487825.1 uncultured Gammaproteobacteria bacterium | reverse complement strand
GTGGTGGGTAGAGCTGGGTTCGAACCAGCGTACACTTGCGTGAACAGATTTACAGTCTGTCTCCTTTAACCTCTCGGACATCTACCCGACAGCCACAAATTATAACCTATTCGAAAGCGGTCTATTCGATTAGAGCATCTTCAGCGCTACCACCACTAATAAATATCTCTCCAGCCTGTTCTAGAGTGCGCACTACGGCGACGATTTTACTCTGAACTTCTGAGACATCTCTCATGCGGACAGGGCCCATCATCTCTATATCATCTTGTAATAATTTGGCTGCTCTTTGAGCCATATTTTTGAAAAAGAGTTCACGAATCTGATCACTAGAGCCTTTGAGGGCAAGAGATAGATCTTTGGAGTCTATTTCTCGCAATAATCTTTGGATAGATTTGTCATCAAGTTTAATAATATCTTCAAATACAAACATTAAGTTGCGAATATCTACTGCCAAAACCTGATCAACTTTTTCTAGATCTTCTAGTATGCGTTTTTCGGTATTACGATCTACTCGATTTAGAATTTCTGCAAGAGCTTCTGTGCCGCCTATCTCGCTACCAACTTCAGAAGAAGCCATAATGCTAGCAAAACGCCTCTCTAAAATACGCTCTACTTCAGAAAGAACTTCAGGATTAGTTCTCTCCATCTTGGCTAGTCTAATAGCTACTTCCGATCGAGTATGTTCGGGCAAAGCCTGTAGAACCTGAGCTGCTTTCTCAATCTTAAGGCAAGATAGAACCAAGGCTATGACTTGGATATGTTCGTTTTGAATAGTGTTAGCTATTTGATCTGGATCTACTAAGCGTAAAAATTCAAAAGGAATACGCTGAACAGTGCTGACCATTTTTTCCATAATCTCATGAGCACCATCTGCACCATACGCACCTATAAGCATAGTTTCAGCAGCATCTAAACTTCCAACAGCCACATTACTATTGATTTCTAGAGTTTCATAAATCTCATCCAAAATCTGCAACTGATCTTCTTCACTAAGACTATCTATCATAGTAATTTCTTTAACGAGAGCGGCGACTTCCTGATCATCACCAAGATGTTTGAGGATGCGTGAAGAACTTTCTGGTTCAAGCAACAAAAGCAGAGCTGCAACTTTGGTGCGGTTGTGCCAAGCTTTGACTTTATTTTTGCCACCGAGTTTAGCCATAATAAGGGACTAATATGTTTAACCCTATACGAAGGGTTTTTAAGTAGGTCATCCAGTCTAATTAGGGCTTAAACTAGCCTAGATGAAGGGTTCTTCGCCTCACTTGGACTCAGTTATATAATATTAGGGTGCCTTTTTACCTAAGCCTTCTCTTAATTTTACTGATATCTTCTCCTGTGGAAGCCTTTAATTTAGGGACTTCTGAGGCTTTAGCTGATGAGCATTACGAATATGCTGTAGCTAAAGCTGCTAAGGTTATAGATTTAGGTCATGATAGCGATAAAGCTGGTCAAGAACAGTTTTGTGTTTTTTGGGTAGAGAGTGGCTCTCGTAAAAACACAGAAGTAGACACTCGCAATCTTATACCTGATAACTATGCTTTCTCTATCATAGTGAAGACTGGTCGTAAATATATGATAGCTCTTGATAAAATGACTGGGGAAGTTTTTGTAGATGACTATTTCCGCCAAAACTCAGTTCTTGTGCTGGTTTCAGCTTTCTTCTTGGCTTTAGTAATCCTCGGTGGCAAACAAGGTATCAAATCTATGCTCTCACTAGTTTTGACGGCATTAGCTATAGTCTATGCTCTTATACCTATGATTAATGGTGGTTTTGATCCTATCTTAGCTGCAGTTTTGATAGCTATGTTTTGCACTATTAGCACCATGCTCTTGGTTACAGGTTATTCCAAAAAATCTTTGGCTGCTGTAATTGGCACCAGCAGTGGGGTTCTAGTCTCAGCTTTACTTGCTGTTCTGACTATCAAGCTAGCTCCCCTCAGTGGACTTGCTAGTGATGAAGCTCGGATACTACTAGGTAATATCATGTACAATTCCCAGTTATCTGCTAGCCCTCTAGATTTCCAAGGCATACTTGCAGCTGGCATTATCATAGGCAGTTTAGGAGCGGTTATGGATGTTGCTATCTCCATAGCTAGTGCCGCTAATGAAATATATCTGACTAATATAAGTCAGTCTCCCAAAGATTTTTTTGGGCGCTTATTAAATGTTGGCAGAGATATTATGGGTACGATGGCTAACACGCTTATACTTTCTTATACTGGTTCAGCTATTCCTCTCTTCCTCTTACTCAGTCGAGAAGCGGGTTTGAAGGTGCTTAACATAGAGATTATCGCTACAGAACTGAGCGCTGCTGTGATAGGTAGCATAGGTCTACTGGTTGCAATACCGCTCACGGCCTTAAGTGCAGTGTTTTTATTCGAAGGAAAAGAGTAAAATAAACATATATGGTCGATCTACTAGATTTCTCAGAGCAAATCAAAACTTTTTATTTATTGCGTCATGGAGAGACAGAAGCGAGTCTTAAAGCCAATATCTGTGGAGCCTCGGATATTCCACTGACAGAGAAAGGTTTAATCGAAGCAGAATTAGTTGCCGATGTTTTAGTAGATTTTAATATAGATTCCATGTTTAGTAGTTCTCTTGTTCGTTGCTCGCAAACTGCTGATATAGTAGCTAGAACTCTTAAGATGCCGACTTATTATAAACATAGTGGTTTGCTTGAAAAAAAAGAGGGAGATTGGGAGTCCAAAACATACTGGCAGATTCGGGCTGAGCATCCCAAACTTTGGGAAAAATGGAGTAAAGACCCGATTAACACTGCCCCTCCCGGTGGTGGTGAGAGCGTAGCAGACTTCGTTGCTAGAGTAGGTCGTGCCATAGAAGATATACGCAAGAAAGCCAACACTGGTCAGAGAGTGCTTTTGGTGACTCATGCTGGTGTCATTAAAGCTATTATCATGCACACCCTAGACATTCCGGTTCAAAATTTTTACAGAATAGATATCGCACTAGGTTCTATTAGTAGGGTAGACTGGTCTGATAGTTTCGCTACCCTCAAATACTCAGGGCTGAAACCTAGTGACTATGATGTTTTGGTCAGTTAGAAGCAAGTTCTAAATAGATGTCCTTAGTGCGAAGCGTAACCAGTGGAATTCTTGCATAGAGTTTGCAGCTCAGCAACCTTGTCTAAGGCTTCCCAAGGGAGTTCTAGCTCAGATCTACCGAAATGACCATAAGCAGCTACTTTCTGATAAAATTTGCCAGCTCTAGCTTTAGGCATGCTGCGTAACTTAAAATTCTGAATAATAGAGTAAGGTCTAAAATCAAAAACTTTGGCTGCTATTTCTGCCAGCTTGGCATCAGCATCTGCGGATTCTAGGGTGGATGTGCCGTAGGTATTGATATTGATGCTGATTGGGTGAGCTACTCCAATAGCGTAAGAGAGCTGTATTTCACATTTGGAGGCCAAACCAGCGGCGACTATGTTTTTGGCTGCATGGCGAGCCGCGTAGGCGGCACTACGGTCTACTTTGGTGGGGTCTTTGCCGGAGAAGGCTCCTCCACCATGGCGAGCATAGCCACCATAAGTATCTACTATGATTTTGCGACCAGTGAGTCCGGCATCTCCCTGAGGACCACCTATAACAAAACGCCCAGATGGATTGAAATAGAATTTGGTTTTAGAGTCTGGTTTGATCTCAAAATCTTTGAAGACCTCGTCAACAACAAGTTTGCGTAGATCTGAGGCAATGATAGCTTGGATTTTTGCATTGTCAGACTCGCCTCGGACTACTGGATCGTGTTGTGTAGAGATAAGGATAGTATCTATGCGATAAGGTATTCCGGCTCTGTATTCCACTGTGACTTGAGATTTGGAATCAGGTCTTAGATAGTGAATGTCTGGGTGTTTTTCTCTGACTTCGGCGAGTTTTGCTACTAGTTTGTGAGCAATACTAATAGCAAGGGGCATGTACTCAGAAGTCTCATCACAAGCGAATCCGAACATGATTCCTTGGTCTCCAGCACCTATGGTGTCTGCTGGATCTGTTGCTCCATCACGAGCTTCTTTGGCGGTGCTTACGCCAGCAGAAATATCAGCAGATTGCTGATCTATAGTAACCATTACAGCACAATTATCAGCATCGAAACCTCCGCCCATTTTGCCGCTGTAGCCGATTTCTTTGATTTTGGCTCTAGTAATTTCACTAACTGGTACATAACAGTTGGTGGTGATTTCACCTCCTACGATAACAAGACCGGTGGTGCAGTAAACCTCACAAGCAACCCTGCCTTCAGGATCTTGCTCTAAGACTGCATCCAAAATAGCATCAGAGATTTGGTCGCAGATTTTGTCTGGATGACCTTGACTGACTGATTCAGAAGTAAAAAAATAATTTCCTTTGTTAGACATAATGAGACATCATTATAGCCTACCGTAATCATCCGCGAAACGCTCTATGTCATCCTCGCCAAAATAGCTCCCCCTCTGGATTTCAATGAAAATTAAATTTTCTGTATTAGAACAGTTGCGTATCCTGTGTTTGGCTTTTGGTGGGATATGTATATAATCCGCAGCTTTGAGTTGATGATACTTATCATCTAAGATGACTTCGGCCTCGCCTTGGACTATGAACCAATTTTCTTCTCTGTGTTGATGAGCCTGATAGCTTAATCTTTGACCAGTTTTGATAGTAACTTTTTTGACTTTATAGAGTTTATGCTCATCGATGACCTGCCAAGTACCCCAAGGAGCTTCTACTAGAGGATGAGTGATTAATTGCACTTGGCTATTTATAGCATATATAGAGATTTAAGGACCCGCTGAAAAAGATGATTCCTAAGCTTGACACTCTAGACTACTTGATGGAGTTTAGCTTCTTAAGTTTATGTCAATGAGATGATTAGGATGCGTAAGCAAAATATAGATGAATTAATAACCGAGATACTAGTTATCAAAGATATTTATGTCTGCGGAAGGCTTAACCAAGCCATTTGCTCAGCTGTAGAGTTAAGTGGCTCTAAACCTAAATGCTCTAGAGATAGTTGGGACAAATATGCAGGACTTAGTCTAGCCTATAGAGATGATTCAGTCTGTGAAATAGCTGAGAGGCAAGAAGAGATCGAAGATAAAATAGAAGATTCTGGTTTCAATAGTCTCCAATCTGTTTTTAATACTACAGCTCTAGATTTTGATGAAGAATTGGTTAATGACATGATGAGTGATTTTTATGGCACTAGAAACAGTTTAAATTTCGCTCAATCTTATTCTAGATATGCAGAAGATTTTAATGCCATTTTGAGTGAGTTTGCTTTAGATTCTTAGTCCCAGTGCGGGTCCTCATTAATTAGTTCTACTTAAAACAAAATCAGCAAGCTCTAAGAGCGCTGTCTTGTAATCGCTGTCAGGGATTGAGGAGAGCGATTTTTTGGCAGTTTCGATATATTCTTGGGCTTTGTTTTGAGATTTGTGAATCGCAGCACTTTGTTCCAAATAAGTAAAAATATCAACCCCTCTGTCTATGCCGTTTTTGAGATCATTAATTAAGTTGCAGAGAGCTTCATGAGCCTCTGAATCCTTCTCTGCAAGCGTCTCTAAAGCATAGAGCACTGGGATAGTTACTTGTCCTTCTTTGAGATCTGAAGTAGCCGCTTTGCCTAAGGTTTCAACATTAGCTGTATAATCAAAAATATCATCCACTAACTGAAAAGCCATGCCTAAGGCGCAAGCATAATCACTGACTGCCTTTCGTTGGATTTCTGGAACAGCCAAGAGGACAGCCACAGATTCGGCAGAGGCTTCTATAAGAGATGCTGTTTTTTTGTAGCTTTTGCGGTAATAGTAATCCCAGTCCACTTGAGTGTCATACTTATGTTCGACTTGTTCTATCTCACCTGCGCAAAGATTCTCTAGTACTGAAGCATAGATGCCAACAATAGGATTTAAATCTAATTTAGCTAAATTTACTGCTGCTCTTGCGAACATAAAATCACCACTAATCACTGTGATGGCGTTGCTCCATTTGCTATTCATGGTCGGCATTGAGCGTCTCAGGAGAGCATTGTCTATGATGTCGTCATGTACTAAAGAAGCACTATGTATTAATTCGCTGATTTCTGCAATTAGATATAGTTTTTCTTCTAGAGTTGATGAGGACTCTTTGCTGGAGCTTAATGGTAGGAGAGCACGGTAAGTCAAGAAAGAAATAGCAGGTCTCAATCTTTTGCCACCAGCACAAAAAATATCCTGAACTATTTTGCTTAAAGCCCTAGAGTCTGGGCTAATTTTGTGCATTAGCCTATGTTCCAGAATCTCTAACTCTGGGTTTATAGATCTGAGGATTTGCTTTAGATCTGGCTTCAGTAGTGGCATTAAGCTTATAATATCACTAGTGATAGATCATCAAAACATGATGCGCCAACTCTTGGCAGAGCTGAGACTAATCCCGTCTATTGAAGTACCTGTTGCGGCAATGCTAGTGCGGGACTCAGAGATTTTGAGTATTGCTTTTAACCAAAGAGAAACTCGCCAGTCTATCTTGGCTCATGCAGAACTCCTCGCCTTAGAAGAGGCTGCAACTAAGCTTGGGGATTGGAATTTGAGTGGTAGTAGTCTTTATGTGACATTGGAACCCTGTCCTATGTGTGCAGGGGCTATTATTCAGAGCCATGTCTCCAAAGTGATTTTTGGAGCTTATGATGCTAAATCAGGAGCTTTTGGGTCTCGATACCAACTTGCTACAGCAAACCTAGAGGTTAGAGGTGGTATTTTGGAGCAAGAAGCCATTCAAATCCTGCAAGACTTTTTTAGTAAGAAGCGCTAACCAATTAAATTATGATTTCTAGATAGTTTCTCTACGAAATATTCTGGTTGCTCTAAGATACGCTTTAATCTATCTATAGAAGTCTCCCTATGTAGTCTTTGGATCAAAGCCTTATCAATATTGCCTTTGAGCATAGCTCTAATCAAAAGTACAATGCGAGGATTTTCTGTATTCATTTTGCGAGTATCTACGCCGAAATAATCATAGAGTTGGGCTAATCTCTGTTCTATAGTTTTGATGGAGACTGATAGCAACCTTGCAGTGGTTTGGCTAGAGAGTCCGATGGCTGTTAGCAAAAGGGTTTGTCTTAAAGCTTTATTCAGAGCAGGAACCTCTGAATAAGCGGACTGAGTTTCGAAATTTAGTAAATTCTCCGCTAGTAAGGACGAGACTATGCGCAAGCGAGAATTATAGAGGCTATCCTTTGCTCCAAAAGATTTATTTAACTCAGAGAAAGCTTGCTCTACAGCTTTCAAAGAGATACCAAAAGATTCAGCTATTAATTTATTACTTAAGCCAGAACTAATAGCTTCCAGTAATTTAGCTTTATGTGGGCTGACTTTATTTTTGACCTCTTCAGATAGGATTAAAGTAAAGTTTAGCTCAGCCATGGGATAGGGTTATACCCACTTTATATACCCATAAAATTAGAAAACTAACGCGATAATGCAGAGGCTTAGCCCTTGCTCTTAGTAAGAATCTGTGCGTTATAGGACTATCATATCTTGTAAGACTTTTTCATCTTGCTTGACATGGTTTTGTCTCAGTGTACCTATCAGTTCGCCGAGACTGTTTTGCATACCTATCATAAATTTTAATTGAGAGTCTCTTTGTCTTGCTAAGTATAAATTTTCGTTTACAGACATCTGTTCTTCACCGTAATATTTTTTAGCAAGACCATTACCAAAAAAAGAACCTACAGCTCTGCCAACACCAAAACCAACTACACTCCCCAAAGGACCTCCAAGGGCGCCAGCGGCTATGCCTATCATGCCACCAACACCTTGGGCCCTATATTTGATGCGATTCATTCGCACCTCAATATCACCGCTTCTGCGGGTGAGATTGTAAATGTCTTGGAAGTTTGCCGCAGCCAGTTCTGTAGTACCGTCGCTGTGCTGGGAATGTTGTAAAACCCAGTCCATATAATTGGCTTCTGATGCACGAGTATGATCTGTAAACATAGTTTTTAATTACTTTTAATAAGTTCGTTGACTTTCTTCATTTCACCTAGAGCGTCTTTGGCGACTTGGTTCCAGAACTCTTGATTAATACGAGCTTCACCCATCAAAGACCTAACTGTTGCTAGTAACTGGCGAGCAGCATCTTGATCTCCATGCCCCACGATAGCCATTTGCATTAACTGTTCAGCAAAAGCATTATCTGCTTGGGCTTGAGAAACTAAAGTATTAGCCTCTGCCATTTTTTCAGCAGGGTTGATATAGGGGACATAAGAGTAAACTGCCATGGTTAATCTATACTATGGCAAGGTTAAGATTTGGTTAACGCTCGCTG
>CAZASO010000062.1:0-8971 GCA_964487825.1 uncultured Gammaproteobacteria bacterium | reverse complement strand
TTCAGGCAGCACTAGTTCAAAAGCTGTCACTGAGGCTGGTTCAGGCAGCACTACTTCAAAAACTGTCGCTGAGACCATGAGCGAGCCGACGACTAATCCCAATTTAGACGAAGAGCTTTTTCCAAAATTTAATATTGCAGAAGAAGTCTCTGGCGACTTCGATGCTCACAAAGAAGCTTTACTCGCTTATAGGGAGAGTATGCAAGAACTCGCCGTTAGCAAAACCTACTCTAACGGAAACCCTCGCAAAAACTTCTCTTCCAAGCCGGGAGCCTATGTTATAGAACTTAACGGTATTCTCGTAGATTTTAGTGCTGAGGGTATTAATAAACCTAGCTTAAATGAAGAAGACAGAACTTGGTTACTTAAAGCTCGCAAATATTTCTTAGAAGCCCGCGATGAACAAAATCGCAAGATAGGTAGTGCAGAAGCTTATACCAGTATGGAACTGCTTGAAGCCCTCTGGGCAACAGCTATTCAGGTGGGCGTCGATCCAAAAAGATTTTTGGTGCAGGTATATAATGAGTCTCGATTTAATCCTCATGCTAGAGGACAAGCTGGTGAAAGAGGTATAGGGCAGTTTATGCGCGAAACCGTTCGGGCATTGGATTTGGATTGGGGTCGCATGAGTGCTGGTGAAGAAACTCTGGCTTACCAAGCCCGATGTGCTGCTGAGTTCGTCAAGAATGTAGGCGAATCTCGTTACAATGGTGGCAACCCAGAATATGTAAGGCTGATCAGCTCTAGACTTGGGGCTATAAGCCGCACTAGAGTTGGTGATTTCGTTTGTGATTCTGATGCTTGTGTCTAGAAAGCATAACAAGCTAAATGCTTATGTCTAGAGAACTAGATTGAAATTCAAACCAGCCGTCCAAGAATTATCCTTGAAACCATTTGCAAATAAATTAGGTTGATTAAACTCGTGGATATAATATAGCGAGCTAATAATATGGTCATTAAACTTATGTCTCCAGCTGTTAATGAGAACAGAAGTATTGTTGACATCAAAAGCGAAACTACTGTTATCGCTATCAAACCATGCGTAGTGCATAGCTAAGGTATCTTTGCTTGTAGTGTGGTGTTCGAAGCCCAGACGGAACTCATTAACCACATGCTTGCGATTAGCAGAAAATCCCGTTAGATTGCCCAAAACAAGAAGGTCTTCGTACCATAAA
Source organism: uncultured Gammaproteobacteria bacterium (assembly GCA_964487825.1). Lineage (GTDB taxonomy): Bacteria > Cyanobacteriota > Vampirovibrionia > LMEP-6097 > LMEP-6097 > CAZASO01. Next base: position 7,796 of record CAZASO010000062.1, on the reverse strand, counting down.
GAACCCCACTTGATATAAGGAACAAACTTGCCTATTTCTTGGACAGCAGAAGCATAGAGCAAACAAACTGTCTGGTCTGGTGCAAAAGGTGAAATGTTACCATAAGCCTGCTCTCCAGAATATAGGAAGCCCATATCAAACTGTCCTGCGCCCCAAAGCTCTCCCTGACTGGCTTTCTGCCCCCAGTTTTTGTTGACCTCTGAAATACCATAGAAGCTGCCACCGAAAGACTGCATCTCTGTTACAGCCAAAGCTTGTTTGAAACCCCATCTATCCAGAAGTCCGCCACCTTCACGGTCTTTGACTGCAAGAACAAAACCATAAGAACCACTAGCAATGCGGCTTTGATAACTATCGTTAGAATCACGAAACTCGTTCATAGTATTCAAAAGAGATAAAGTCCCCTCGATAGCTGCTGGTCCCCGTCTCTCACCTATGTCGAAGGGATCGTTATAGATTTCTTGTTTGTCGAAGAAACGACGGTTCGCAAATTTACCAAAAACAAGCATGTAGTCTAGAGACTCTGTCTTATAATCATCACGAATAAAAATCTCTGGTATATCTATCAAAGGGTCATCAAAAAAATCGTCTATTTTGTCGTCTATAGCACCAAGACCTTCTACTCGAACTACTACAGTACCTTCGTGCTCAGATAGTCTAAAGACCGGTAAACTAGTCTCCACTCTATAATCTATAAAAGCATCATGGTTGTTGTCAGAACCCGCAACCCCCTGAAAAAACTGATTGCTCAGAGTTAGGTCTGCCTGAACCGTAGCTCCGCCGGGCAATTCGACAGAAGCCAAAACTGGTTGGGCCAATGACAAAAGAGCAGAAGCAGTCAAAGCAAAAATCTTCTTCATAATCCTCTATGGTAACTAGCAAAAGTCAATTAGTAAATAGACCCTGTAAATCCCTTATCAAAATCCTCCAAAATCTGCCGTAAGCAAGCATCAATCGGCGATATAAGGCTCCGCGATAGTCACAGAATATTTACGCCCATGCTGCCCCGGCTGCCCGTGAAACTTAAGTTCATCAGCAATCCAAATCTCAGACTGCTCATTAGGGCTGGTTTCTAGCTTAATTACATCACCAGTCTGTAATTTCATAATTTCGCTAAGATATAAATTCCCTCTAGCTAAAACTATTTTGACTTCTAGATTCGTGCGTACCAGACGGCTAAGGATGGTATCTCTAGCGAGATTCACTTCCTCTGCTTTCTCATTTTTGTAGGCAGTCTGGCGACTCAAAGTGCTGATCAGATCTTCAAGAGCAGAGAAAGGTATACAAATTCTGAGATTGCCTTCATAGTTAGCGATCTTAAGATTAATAGTAGTAAGAGCCACAATCTCAGTAGAAGATACTATCTGTACCGTTTGGGGATTGAGTTCTAGAGCTTTCATCTCAATATTATTAGCAGTAGGTATGAGCATCTGCCAACCTTCTGGAAGGTACTGTAAAGTCTTACGCAAAGTGTCTTTGGCTATGCCTATTTCTACATCCGTAAGTTCATCACGGTCAGAAACCATATCCCCGCTGCCTCCTAGCAACCTATCTATCAGAGTATCTATAACATCTCTGTCTATAGCTACACTAAATTCTGTCAGGAAAGGATACATATTCATCACTGCTGTGATGGTGCTCTCAGACAAAGAAGCTAGATAGTCTCCATAAGTAAGCTGTTGAACCGAAGTAACAGTCAGCTCTACTTGCATTCTGAGTATCGCACTCAGAGCCATATTGGCTTGGCGGCAGAAATATTCATGCACTGAACCAAAAAGACGCAGATGTTCTTTACTGAACTTGTCTGGGTTTTTGAAATTGTATTCTTTGATTTTGCGACTTTTCACTTGGCCTGTTCTAGGCATAGTGGCATTGTCTCTATATTTACTTCCTTGATCTAACATGCGGTCCCTTTTGCTTTTCTATTGAATAATAAAATCTGTGAAATAAAGATCAAAGACTTTATATTTACCATGTAGAAGTTTGTTCATTTGTTCTACCATCTCCTCTTTGAGAGCGAGTTTGGTGTCATAGCTAGAAAGCTCAGCTACTGTTTTAACAGAGAGAGTAGAGATGACAAGGTCTTTGATGGCTGGCATAGAATGAGCAAGATCATGCTCGATCTCAGCTATGACTGGGTCTGGACCTTCGGCTCCACCATGACCACCACCACCTTCTTTCTTCTCTTCTTTTTTATGTCCCTCTTCTTCTGCGGGTTCTTCTGAATAAACTTTTACAGTGATCGCTGTTTTAAGGAAACGCGCTCCACCGGGATCTGCAAGATTAACAACAAACTCACCGAGAGAATAGACTGGCAAATCTGCTCCTGATTCTGGTTTTTCTACTTGATGAATAATCTGTTCAACATTAATAGACTTGGGCACTATTTGAAAAGTCAAAAAACAAGCTCCAAAACAGGCCGCAAAAGTTAAAACGGTCTGCAAGAGTAGAGCAACTATATTTAAACCCCCACCTGAAGGTTTGGCTTTATCTGGGGTTTCTACTGGCTTTTTATCGTCTGACATTACTAAAATCTTATGCCCAAAAGCCTAAGAATAATGTTCATATACTTGGTTTTTTATATCTTCTGGAACTAGCTTGCTAAGCTTATCTTCTAGGTCTTTTGGTGGATTAGCTAGCAATTCTCTAATCAGAGACGAGGAGACAGCCAATATTGGAAGCTCAAGAAAATGCACTTTATCTTGAGAGAGAAAACTATGTATCGGGGGCCTTAATTTATTAGAAAATCTCGGATAGACGATGATATCAGTCTTTGAAAACTCCTCAGCTTGCTTCCAACTAGGCAGAGAATTATAGGCATCTTCGCCCATTATCATGTAGAGCTGAGCTTCCGGATAGCTCTCTTGATATGCTCTCAAAGTATCTATGCTGTAGCTCGGTGTACCTCGTTGTAACTCTATATCTGAAGCATAAAAACGAGGCTCCCTTGCGATAGCTTGCGCAACCAAAGCCCGTCTTAGTTCTGGCTCTAGAAGACTCTCTTTATGAGGGTTTGAGCGAGCAGTAATAAAATGCACAGAATCCAGACCTAAACTTTGAAGAGCCGCATAAGCAATCTGGAGATGAGCTTGATGAATAGGATCAAAGCTAGCTCCAAAAAGACCTAGCCTCACAACGAGGTCCCCATACTAAACAAAAGCTGAATGTCAGTCCCTGACTGGTCTCCATCAAGAGCTTCTAAGACAGGAAAACCGACACTAAGATTATAGAACCAACTGTTATTAAGGGTCAGACGCAAGCCGGGAGAAATAAACATAGTCGTGCCACCATGATTATCAAAAGCCAAAGCATCATGACTAGGCGCATCTTCCGCTCGGAGATTGGTTTCTAGGATTAGATCCCAAGCAAGATGCTGACCCCAAACATGCTGAGGTAAGATCTTCTCCATAAAATGCAAGGGGTGTTGATCATGGTCTCCTTCTGCATGTTGATGCTCAAAAGGCTCTTCGTGACTATGATTCAAAGGATAACTCAAAGCCACATTATAAACAGCGGAGTCACCAAGATTAGTCCCCAAAGAATTATCATTCGCAAACAAATAAAGGAAGTTAGCGTCCAAATTAAAACTCTTATACTGACGGCTCAAAGCCAGTCCCACACTAGGGTTCCAAGCCCCCGAGCCCGGCTGGAAATGTGGCTCAAAAATCTCCCCGCTACGACTAGATCTGTCATCACTAGAACCTATAGGAAAATTAATCCCAGCCAAAAGCGCTGCTTGGAAATTGGGTTTCTCTAAAAAACGATACTGAGTAAAAAGACTAAGGTCCCCCAGCCCAGAGCTAAAGCCCAAACCTTCTAGCTGACTGCCTTCTAGCTCTCGTATCCCAAAATTAACAGAATAAGGGTAACTCAGAATAAGCGTCCAATCATCAGTAAGTCCATAAGCCAAAGAAAGGAAATTCCTAAGCGAAGCAGCCAGATCATCTGCTCCTTCTTTGCGAGAGGCGATGCGTTGAATTTGACTAGCATCTAGCCTACCGTAATTAGTATATTTGGTTCCTATCGAAACACTAAAAGTCCCTTCCGGCATAGTATAAGCCGGTATGGTGATAATAGGACCCGCTCCCAGACTAGATCCTAGAGAACAGCCGCAATTAGAGCCATGAGCCCAAACTGGAGAAGAAAATCCAAGAACTAGCAAAAGAACTAAAAGCATAGATATTAGTCTAGCGAACTTGTCCTTCGCCTTCGATAATATATTTATAAGTACAAAGCTCCCGAAGCCCTATAGGGCCTCTAGCATGCATCTTCTGAGTGCTAATGCCCATCTCTGCTCCGAAGCCAAACTCTTCTCCATCAGTAAATCTGGTGCTGACATTAACATAGACACAGGCAGAATCTACCATGCGCTTGAAGTACTCAGCATGAGACATATTTTCAGTAACAATAGACTCAGAATGGGCTGTCGAATAATGATTAATGTGCTCAACAGCTTCTTCTAGGCTCTGCACTACTTTGATGGAGACTTTGAGATCCAGATACTCTCTGTGCCAATCTTCTTCTTGGGCTGGACTAGCAGAAGGAATAAGAGCACAAACAGTCTTATCTCCTACTATAGCCACGGTTTCTAACTTCTTAGACAGAGGCGCTAGAAAGCGTTCAGCGACTGACTTGTGGACTAGTATGGTCTCACAAGAATTGCAGACACTCGGTCTAGAAACCTTGGCGTTATAACTAATCTCTATAGCCTTATCAAGATCTGCGTATTCATCTACATAAACATGACAAGTCCCTCCTCCTGCTCCAAGAACAGGAACAGAAGAGTTCTCTGTAACAAAACGATTAAGCTCCTCACCACCACGAGGGATAATCAAATCTATATGGTCTTTGGCAGAGAGCATCACTCTACCACTATCTCTAGTTTTACAATGCAAAAACTGTATAGCCTCAGCAGGGACCTTGGTCTGAGCGAGGGTCTTGCTAACGACTTGCATGATGGCTAAATTACTATGCCAAGCATGACAGCTACCCCTCAAAACCAATCCATTAGCGGATTTGATAGCTAGGGCTACAGCATCAGTAGTAACATTGGGGCGAGCTTCATAGATGATCCCGATAACTCCTAGAGGAACTCTAACTCTAGAGATACGCATACCCAGAGGATGTCTCCAGCCAGACTCGACCCTAGCTATCTCCTCTGGGATATTAATGACCTTGCTAATACCCTGAGCCATGCTCTGAATACGACTCTCGTTAAGCAAGAGGCGATCTAGGTTGGCGCTACAAGTTTTATTGCGTTTGGCTTCTTCGATATCTATTTGATTGGCAACAAGGATACTGTCAGTAGCAGCTAATAAAGCCTCTTTGATCATGGCTAGAGCTTGGTTTTTGTCTGACTCTCCAAGCACGGCTAGCTGCCTAGAAAAAGCTTTCGCTGTCTTGATTTGTTGGAGTAATAATTCTTCTTCCGTAGCACAAGGTTCTAACATAAATCTAATTATAATGCCTTAGTTTGAGCCTTTTTAGACAAATATAACTGCACCAATTTTTATAGAAAACTTCTTGAGGCCTATTCTTAACCTATTCTTAACTTAGGCGTAGTAGATAAAACTATAAGCGGGTCAAATATGCTCTATAGTAACGAAGAAAAAATACTAAATTCTCTAATTAATGCAGCCAGTGATAGACAAAAAATGCTGGCCCATAATCTCACTAACATACATACGCCCGGCTTCAATCAAAGACAGGATCTGGATTTCGGGGCAGTAGTACGCAATATAGAACATAGCAGTGGTGCTAGATCTGACATCAATAGAGCCATCGAGAATGCTAGTTTTACTGAAGATCAAAAACCAAATTTTGAAACAGAGATGTCAGCGCTATTTGAGAATCAACTCAAATATGTTCTTCTAACCCGCATCAATGGTCATATCTACAAGCACATGGAAGAAGCAACCCAGTCAGGAAGAGGTTCTTAATATGAGTGGTATTTTTGAATTACTAAACACAGCGAATAATGGTCTCAAAACTCAAAGAGAGATCATGGAGATCTCTGCGCAAAACATCGCAAACATGTTCACCCCCGGCTATAAAGCTCAGCATGCCGTTGTTACAGCCAAATCTGGGGATAAAAGTTTTGATCAAATGCTCTCATCTCTGGCTGACGGTCAGGGAGCGGCTTCCATCCTAGGTGAAGGACGGGGCGAAGGCACCATGGTCGCTCGCGTAGAAGTTGATATGACTCCGGGCTCTCTAGTATATATGCCAGATCATCCACTAGCAGATGCTAACGGCAATATAGAAATGTCCAATGTAGATAGCGCTGCTGAGATGTTGCATATGTCTGAAGCAGTCAAACAATACAAAGCCAATCTAGTTATAGCCGAGCTAGCCAAAAAAGCAGCGACAGAGGCTTTGAATATGACGAAGAATTCTTAAGGATGCGCTGAACACTGCGGTTTTTAGGCGACATCCTTAGTAAGTAATCCGCTAATCTCTGAAGGGTTAGGCAGTTCTAGTTTCATCCAAGAACAGAGACGATGTACTATCTTGTAGAAGAAATCACCGACTGCTCCTTGTTGTAAAAATCCAAGAGGATAACGAGCCCTAAGATCCTCAGTGTTAGGACCCTCTTCAGCAGTGCCTTTCATACCTGTTTGACCATTCCTAAAAGAATTAAAAGCTACCCAAAGACCTAGAGCTGTATCGTATAGTTTGCCCAAGGGAGCATTAAACGAACTAATCAGATGCCCCAACATGAGCCCAGCGGATTCCATTCCACAAACAGCATCTTCGCGCCCAGAGTTGGCATGACCACAAAGATCCATAGGCTCAACCAAATCAGTTGGTTTCTTGAGACCAGATACAGCGTGAGCTAAACGCAACTTGGCTGACGAAGAAGCCCACATCAACATAGTATTAAAAACAGGTAAAACTGTTTTGCAAAAATGCGTAAAAGGACCCGGCCGTTCTTCTTCATCATTCTGGCTAAGAAAATTTATTAGGGGTCGAAATAGTGCGTGAGCTGCTGTCACAATAGAAAGTGAGGCATTAAAAGTGCCTATGACTTTTTCTCTCAAACCCTGTGAGAGAGCCTTTTCCCAAGTCAAAGCCTCTCCCTGATTATCTTTGACTTTCCATAGCTGACAAAGCCAAGCAAATAACTGAGTAATGGGTTTAGGCATAAGCTTATCCTCATCAGAAGTCGCTTTGTTCTCTACCCACTCCACCACAGAAGCCCCGAGATACGAAGTCCAATAAGAACTGCCTCGACTTAACACAGTACCTAAAGCAGCCATAGCCATCTCAAAACTAGAAAAAATACTCATCTTACTAGTCAACTGCCGCATAAACCCATAGAGCCTCCCTGCTGTCTCTTCTTCTCTTTCAGGAAGATCTGGCTGGCTGCTTCTCAGGGCTGTGAAAGGGTTTGGGGCTTGAGTGGACCTGGCGGCAAGAGACACTGAGGCAGCGCTTTCTGGCTGGGTGGATCTGGCGGCAAGAGACACTGAGGCAGCGCTTTCTGGCTGGCTGGCCCTTGGGAGAATCTGGTAGTTAGGTATTGAGCTTGACAAATTCTAGCTGAGAATAATTCTCAACTATAAATATAGCAGCTATTGAGAATGATTTGCAATAGTGCGAGCTTATTTATACCCCGGGTAATTGATTTTTGAACCAAATGTCGAATAAAAAAACTTTTATTCAAGTCTCTAGATTATTGGACGAAGGTTTTAGATGAGGACACAGAAATGAGAAAAATTAAAAATTTATTGTTGGTAGTTTTATTCTCGGCTTCTACGCTAAATACAGTGAGGGCAGAGGGGCTTGAGCCGGTG
>CAZASO010000061.1:0-9495 GCA_964487825.1 uncultured Gammaproteobacteria bacterium | reverse complement strand
TCTTAATCTGCAGTCTTAGCAATATCTTTAAGAGAAAGACTGATCCTGCGCTCATAAGGAGAGAAGCGTTTGATGAGGACTTCTATCTCTTCACCGGGCTTGAGGTATTTGTCTGGACTTGGATCTTCTTCTTCGGCACTTATCTCAGAAGTAGGTAGTAAAGCTTCTACGCCGGGATAGATCTCAACGAAAGCCCCAAAAACAGCGAGTTTGACGACTTTGCCTTTGATGACTTGGCCTTCAGCGAACTTACTCTCGACTTCAGACCAAGGATCTGCTTGGAGTCTTTTGAGAGAGAGGCTGATTTTTTTGGCGGATCTATCGACTTTGAGAATTTTGACAGAGATTTTGTCACCAGCATTAAGGACTTCTTTGGGGTGAGAAATGCGCTGCCAGCTGATTTCAGAGACTGGTAATAGACCATCTATACCACCAATATCCACAAAAGCTCCGAACTCTGCAACTCTAACAACTTCACCAGAGACTACTTGTCCTATCTCTAATTCAGTTAAGGCTTTTTCTCTTTGGTCGGCTTTTTCTTCATCAACAGCTTGTTTTTGTGAAAGTATGAGTTTGTTTTTGCGCTTGTCCATTTCTAGGATTTTGAATTGGATGGCGTCGCCTTTGTTGCCGGTAGCATCGCCCCTGAGACGCATTTGGCTAGAAGGTACAAAACCTCTGACGCCGTGCACCTCAACGACCACTCCACCTTTGACCACAGAAATCACTTCGCCTTCGACAACCTCTTCTTTGTCTCGGATCTCTTCGAGTTTGACCCAACCACGAGCTTGAGCCACTCTCTTGTAGGAGATGAACATCGGTGTTTTGTCTGTAGATTCTTTGAGGGTATAAAATTCGTATTCTTTGCCTATCTCTAAAAGGGTAGCTGGGTCTTGCTCATCGCCTTTGTTGACTATCTCACGAAAAGGTAAATAAGCTTCTGCTTTGGAACCAACATCCACCAATGCCCCGTCTTTTTCTGTTTGAATGACTCTTCCTCTGATAATTTGGCCAACTTCAAATTTACTGTTGGTGGGGGATTTGTCTAAGAGTTTGGCAAACTCTTGTTCTAACTCAGACTGAAATGACGCGAGATGTTCTGCTGTTACCATATTGTTTTTGTCCTTTTGCTTAGCACCTGTATGCAGGTCTAAAGCTCTCTCTGTAGGCTCAGTCTGGCATGGGCCTATCACTGATACTCTACAAACTGGAGCGGAAGACGAGATTCGAACTCGCGACCCTTTCCTTGGCAAGGAAATGCTCTACCACTGAGCCACTTCCGCATACGGATAAACATTGTAGCAAACCCTAAACATTCGCTGTGTCCAGAACATCTCTTTCTTTAAGTTCTGTTAGGAATTTGCGCCCATTTTTGTTGACACTGAGGACTTCATTGATATTGGACTCAATATGATTAAGAATTTCTTCAGCATACTGATCTGCGTCTGTTTTGATTTTGTGGGCACGGGATTTGGATTTGCGCTCTAATTCCCGAGCGTGTTCTAGGGCTACTCTACGAATTTGCTCAGCCTCTTCTATGGCAGATGCTTTGAGGTTTTCGACTTCTTCAAGGACTTCTCTTTTGATGCGACGAGCTTCGTCTTCGACCATTTGCTTGAGGTGGTCTTGGTCCAAGATACGCTCAGATTCTTCTTTGGCGGCGCGTAAGATCTTCTCACATTCAGCCTGGCTTTTGAGCATCATCTCTTGGGCGTATTTGTCTAACTCTGCTCTGCGTTTTTGTTCTTCCTCAAGGAGGGTTTTGGATTCTTTGATTTCTTGGGGGATACTTGCATAAAGTTCCTCGAGCATACGCATCATGTACTCAGTGTCTAAGATTTTTTGGTTCATCCAAGGTACGGTTTTGGCCTTTTGGATGTATTCGCCAATTTCGTCAATTTTGCTGTAAATATCCACTGATATGCTCCTTCAAATAACTTGCGACATTTAGAGGTACTAAATTACTGATATCGCCACCTAATCTTAGCAGTTCCCAGACTCGACTGGCTCTAATAAATGAGTACTGAGGGCTAGTCATCAGGAAGACTGTCTCCAAATCAGATAAAAAATTATTAACCTGAGACATCTCAAGTTCAGCCTCAAAATCTGAAGCGGCTCGAATACCTCTAAGTAAAATCCTAAAAGCGTTTTGGCGAGCATATTCTACTGTGAGCCCAGCATAGCAACGCACTGTAACATTGATCAAAGCCTCTTGTTGAACGGCTTCTTCCAATAATCTCATCCTTTCTTCTACGCTCAAAACCCCATGCTTAGTAGGGTTCTCTGAAACCAAAATCTCCAGACTGTCACAGATCTTGCTAGCCCGGCGAATGATATCCAAATGCCCCAAAGTCAAAGGATCAAAACTGCCCGGATAAACTGCTTTCACGACTATCATTCTAAGCTAAAAGCTAGAATTTGAGAGGCATGGAGAAAGAATTAATCAAACTAATACAGAAATCCCTTTCTTACAGAATGCCAATTGCTGCTGCCTTAATCGGCGATGATGCTGCTGCCATCAAGCTTCCAGAAGCTGAGTATTTATTCAGCATGGATAATCTGGTCGAAAATATACATTTCGATCCTAGAGTCTACACTGCCTATGATATCGGCTGGAAAGCAGTCGCTGCCAATATTTCAGACATAGCCGCTATGGGCGGGCAGCCACTATATCTACTAGTGGGACTCTCTCTAAGGAGAGACCTAGCAGACAAAGCGACTTGGGTCCAAGAATTTTATCAAGGTCTCATGGACTGCTCTATACAGCACGGTCAAGCCCAAGTCATAGGTGGAGACCTCACAGCGGCAGCCTCTAATATGATCTCTATTAGTATTATTGGTAAAAGCCTCAAAACACTCAGACGCAAATCAGAGACTAACTTAGAGGGCTATCAAGTCTGTGTTACAGGCAAGTTTGGTAATGCTAGAAGTTTTCTAGAACGCAGTCAGGAAGCTATCTTCGCAGGATTAGATTTAGCGGCTTGGCTGGAATCAGAGAAACAATCCCCCCGAAGCTCAGACCTAGACTATGCTCTAAGACCCAGTCCCAGACTCATAGAAGCTCAATCTCTTGCAGCTAATAGCTTAGCCATAGATTCTAGTGATGGACTCATCGTTTCTCTTTGTGAATTAGCCGAACAAAACCACATAAGAATAGAACTCAATATTGATGCGGTTCCTAGAGATCCTCATATCAGCCTAGAACAAGCCCTCTATGGTGGCGAAGAATACGAACTAGTCGCCTGCACTCAAGACAGTCCTCCAGAAACTTTCAAAATCATAGGCAGTATAGTAAAAGGTCCCACGGGAGTTTTCTCCAATGGGACCCAATACCGTTCAGAGAACGGTTTTAAGCACTTTTAGCAAAGCTGTCTCCAGAAGTAGCGACAGTAGTAGCAACTGGACTAAACTCATTTGAAGCTTGAGGCTTAGATGAAGCTTTTTTGGCTTGAATTCGCAAATAAGCCCCCAAAAATCTACCCAAGACTGGATCTCGCTCTGAGACCTCTCGAAGCAATTGTTCTTTTGTCTTATGCCCATTCACTCTAACAAGTGCTGCACAGTAGGTCGTGATGTGGTTAACAAATTTCTTTTGTTCTTGATTAGGTGCCTCGAGCAGTTTTTGATAGTCCGTAGCTCTTTTTTCACAAGCTGTTTTGAAATCTTGCATAGTTCTACTGTAAGAATTACCAGTTCTTATGTCTTCTTTATGAGAAGGATTAAAATGTACAGACATTCCATACTCATTCTTTAACTGCTCATAAGCAATTTTGGCCTGAGAGATATCTCCTTCACTCATGATTTTTGCCAAAGAACAAAACCTCTCCATATTATAAACATAAACACTGTCATAATTGTCTTTGAAAATCTTACTTACAGGACGATCCATATTCTCAATTGCGGGTTTCAACGATTCCGTTGAAGCAAGATAACCCTCCCACAATGAGTGTAGAGGCCATATGATACGGCTCGGATCATCAATAAATCTCCTCCCACCTACTACTGAAACTGGTTTGTCTGACATATTTCCCTCCTCCTTTGTTAAATAATGTCGTTTTTGATATAAATATTCACTAATATTATTTTTGATACAAATATTTACTGACCTGTTCTAGGAGTGCTTCTTCCAGCTGGGAAGAGACAATGCTCAGAAGTCTATTTTAGACTGCGAGCTAAGTTATGGGGGAGACATAATGCAAATATGAAAAAAATATAAAAAATAAAAGCTTTTATATCAATACCTAATTCGCTATAATTAGTAATGACTGCAATGGGGATTGCCACTGGGATATCAGCTCCAAGACTCCAACAAGTCCCGACTAGGCCTGCGCCAAAATCGGGGACTTTCTCTGCTGAGAGAGAAGACCATTTTACTAATTCCGATAGCTCCAATTCCGCCACAATTCCATCAGGGCGGAATTTTTTTATAGGGGTTGGAATGGATTTAGTCAAAACCTTATCCCGAGCGCTTTGCGGAGGGATGTTCGGAGATATCATTAATGCGACTCTCAAAGACGGGAAATTTAATCTTAGTGGAGCCGTACATAGCTCTTTTGTAGATGGCTTTGGTAGTCGGGTTTTTGCTGATTATTTAGGTGCGATTTTTGAGCGCCTCTTCAATGGTTCTACAGTTCTACTCGGGCTGCGTTTCCCAAAAATCCCTGCTGAAATCTCCACTCAGATAGTAACTAATTTTTGGGTACATCTTTGGAGATTTTGTACCAATAAATACAATGTCAATCAAATAAGCGCCAAAATGAGTAGCAATACGGATCCCAAGTCTCAACAATTAAAAGAATTAATCAATTCTGCACCCGGTTTACATATACTACAAGAAGCTAATACTTGGTTTGCTACTAATATCAAGCCCGGTTTGGATAAAGTTATTAGTTTGCTTTTTGGAGTGAAGGGTCCTCGGAATATGCTTGATGAGAATGGTCAGCCAATATGTGACCAAAATGGTAAGCCTCTCAAAGAACCTGCTGCTGTAAATTGGTGGCATTTGGGTCCTGTAACTCTCGCTTCTCTCATAGGTACGGCGCTCTTACCCAAAGACACTCAGCAAGTGGGTTTCAGTGGTATCTACAATGCCAAAGACACCAAAGCTAGTATTTTTAGATTTTTTAGTTCCACCTTAATGTCCGTGTTTGGAAGACTTGAGTCTACTTATTTCCGGAATGTCCTTGGCTTACATCGCAATGGTTACGACAACGATGCCTGTCTCAAAGCCACTGTACGAGAAAGAATGCTTACACCTATCATGCAGAGCGTAGTAGATAGCGTAAGTGCTATCAGTACTCGTTATATCCAAAATTTTATACCTATCAATGGAGCGACACTATCTCTCCTCATCAAACTTCCTTTTGAATTGATCTCCAACTTACTCTCTACTGGACTGGTCGGTATCGCAGACTCCGACAGGGTTCCAGAAGAATGGAAATATCTGGGCTTCAAATACTGGTTACCAGTCGCTAAAGTCATAGAAGTCATCTCCAAGCCTCTAACCAACATCGCTGATGCTGCCTTCAGAGTCATCCTTCCGGGTATACTACCTAGCAAAAAAGTTCTCAAAGCCAAAGGACTTGAGTATAGGAGATACAATGAAGTGCAACTAAATCCAGCTATAAGAAAAACATACTCCCATTATCGTTTAGTCGATGATTGCAAACTGCTAGCCCGTGCTTGCTTAAAAGTATTCCATCAAATCAGCTCTGTCCTTAGATCCGCCCATAATCAAGGTGAGGATCTAAGAACTAAAGTAAAAGCTCAAGCTATCGAAGCTGCTCAGAACGGTTCAGCAAGCCAAGACCAAGCGAACAAGCCTGAACAGCTCTCAGCAAGACAAGACCAAGCTACTACAAGGAAAATAGGCTTAGGATTAGCAAGAAATCTTAAACTCATGGCTGATGTAGCTTTGAGTAAATTGAGTTTTAATAAAGACAGAGAAAACGCACTTATAAAGGCTTACTTAGCAGAACTAAATGGACAAGCTCGTTAAAATCGAAGCCAAACGCCTATTTCGCAATAAGTCCAAGAAACTCATCAAGGTCTTTCTGCAAACAGTCCACGGAGGAACTGAATTATCCGATAGTAAACTGAATTACTACCTGCCGCTTGCACGGGATTTCCATCCGTTGCTTTAGTGGAAGACGCAAGGCCAATCCCTTTATTTCTCCCCGCTCCGCTGCTGATGATGCCTGTTCTTCTGGCTGTCCCATTGTTTATATTAAAACCACCAGCAGCAAAGCTAGCAGCAGCAGGTATTGCTCCCATCATCATCTCCTTATTGATAAACAAGACCCTGTCGAAACAGAGTCCCAAAGCCTAAAGCGAAAAGCCAAAGACTTTATTTTCTGAATAAACCTTCAAAGAGGCAAAGCCAAGACCGACTGCAATGGTAGGGATATGACTCTTTGAGAGGATTAAGTGACCTTTTTTTGAGGTTCTAACATGATATCAAGTGCCGAGGGCTTTGTCTATCCGACAATACACATATTTTCTACACTTTTAATATTTTCTTTATTTTTGCCAAAATCAAGCTCAGGGCTCTGCTAATATCAGTTTTTATGATCAAAACTATAGTCCTAGCTGCTGGCAAAGGAAGTCGCCTCAAATCTAAAATCCCAAAGGTCTTACAGAAAGTCTTCGATAAACCAATCTTAGCTTGGGTTCTAGACAGTTTAGCTGAAGTAGCTCAAGAAGAAATCATAGTGGTTACTGGCTATAAAGCCAAAGAAGTAGAAAGCTTTTTACACGCATATCCAGTGACGACAGTCAAACAAGAACCCCAGCTTGGGACAGGGCATGCCTTACAGTGCGTAGATGAAAACCTGTCTCTGAGAGACTTTGACGGCACTCTACTAGTACTCAATGGAGACGCACCTCTCATTAGTTCAGAGACCATCAATGATCTTCTGGATTTTCACCATAGTGTTAATTCTGATCTCACCTTACTTAGTGCTGAAGTCAAAAAACCAAAAGGCTATGGGCGCATTATACGCAGAGGAGATCATGTCATCGGCATCAAAGAAGAAAAAGACTGCTCAGAAGCTGAACGCAGTATCAAAGAAATTAACTCTGGGACTTATTGTTTTAATTGGCAAAAAATTCGCCAAGGACTTCAGTCTCTGCGCAATGATAATTCACAAGAAGAATACTATCTAACAGATCTTGTGGCTTGGGCTTATAGACAGGGTTTACAGATATCTAGTTACAGCTTGGACAATAACGACGAAATCATGGGAGTCAATACTAGAGCAGATCTCATGCAAGTTATCCAAAAGAAAAATCAAAAACATCTAAGCTATCTTATGAAAGCTGGTGTAACTATCATAGATCCGCTCAGTACTTTCATCAGTCCAGATGTAGAAATAGGCAGAGATACTATAGTCTTCCCCGGTACTTATATACAACGCAGAGTAACTATAGGTGAAGCTTGTAACATAGGACCTCATACTTCTATTTTTGGACCGGCTGAAATCGGCTCAGGGACTAGTATCCTACATTCTCATATATTTAGAAGCACCATTGGTGAGGACTGTAATATCGGGCCTTTTGCACACATTCGTGATGGCAATGATATCGCAAACCATGTCAAGATCGGCAGTTTCGTCGAAGTTAAAAATTGTGAGATCTCAGACAATGTTATGGCTTCACATCTAAGCTATCTAGGAGATAGTCAGATTAAATCTAATGTGAACATAGGTGCTGGTACCATCACCGCGAATTACGATTCGCGCACTGGTGAAAAACATCAAACCATTATTCGCGCAGGAGCCAGTACTGGAGCTAATTCCGTCTTGGTCGCTCCTATAGAGCTTGGTGAAAATTCCATGGTCGCAGCAGGTTCAGTTATCACAGATGATGTACCTGCTCACAGCTTAGCCATCGCAAGACCCAGACAAGAACTTAAATCCATGATGAACAGTAAATCCTAGACAAAAAGTCTTATTAAGCCAAAATATCTATAATACGACCACAAAAAGCAGCATCAAGCATATCAGCCAAAGTACCCCAACCTAAAGATTCAAGAGCAAGGCGATATTTTTTGCGCTGATTATTAAGCTCTGAAGAGATTTTTTTACGAAAGCCTGAGTATTTGTATTCAAGAGCCTTAGGAAGTGCTGCTAATAAGGCTTGTAGATTATTAAACTGATTGGTAAAAGAACCCAGTCTTTCACTAAGATTTTGAAGTAAAGAGTTTTGCTTAACATCTTGGGGGAGATTGTCTCTTAAATTAGCATGGAGTTTACTAGGCATATCAAGCATACAAGGTCAGCTTTACTATCAATTTGATATAAAACAATAGACCAGCATCTAAGCTTTTGCTTCTATGGTATTGTTCTGGTATTTGAAGAGTATCTCTACGACTTTGTTGAGGAAGTGTCGCATAGGACCAAAAGCTAAAATAGCTGGGATTTTAGGATCTGTCTTCCACGCATGAGGACTGCGTTTGGTTTGAAATTCTTGACGGATATATGAAGGTTTGAAGACACTCGGACTAGGAGGATGGCGTTTCTCTCCACTAGGAGAGAAGGAATTAAAACTCGTATCCCATTTTTTGAAGGCATCTTCTAATGCCTGATAAGGATCTATCTCTATAGATATCAGAGCATCCAAAAACGGAAATACTTTGGTAGTAAGTTGACCACCTCTGGAGCTACTATCCCGTTTCGAGTTTTGCTGGCGCTGCTCTCGCTTGCTGGGCTCTTGGCGACTACCTTTAGAAGAAGAGGTCTGAGATTTAAATTCATCGAGATAGTCAAAGCGACTAGGTATAGCCGAACCGGGTAGATCTCTTTTGTCAGAAGTATCTACTAGAACGGGCTTCTCCAAAGAACTAGAAAATCTCTGCTCATCAGTAGGATGATATATAGGCATTTCTTGCTGGTAGACCATATTGTAGCTCTTTTGGGGCATCTTAGCTCAGGCTAATCATGCTTATTTCCAAAATACTAACATAAGTAAATACCTATTGTCAAGTTTTTATTTTTTTGGCTTTGGTGCCACCTCAAAACTGCGTTTTTCTCTTAAATATTCTTCTCTATCAAGGCCCCAAGGCTAGCAATATTAGCTCTGGCATGCTCTACATAGCCACCTTCACCATAGTAAGTATTAAACTTTTGACCGGGAGTGAGACTCGGCGCTCTGCTTTTGATTTGCCTCTCGGCTGCAACTTTATTGCGAGAAGCTTGGATATCTTGCTGCACAGAAGCCACTTCCTGAGCGGCTTTGACTGCTTCAAGCTGGGTCTCTAACATGGAGACAGTGCCAGTATTAGCTCCGTTGGATTTGAGGCCAGCTAGACGAGTTCTTAGATCAGCTTCTAGCTTAGTTAAATCACTAACAACTGAAGGTGCGGCTTGTATCTGCTTGCTGTGGCTTGGTAGTTCCCTCACAAACTTATTTAACTACAGCTAGGTTAAGGCTAGGTTAAGGCCTTACGCTCGCTGCCTTGCAACTCATCTGCTGTGTTGCTCTTCGGGCTCGGCTTAC
>CAZASO010000060.1:0-9956 GCA_964487825.1 uncultured Gammaproteobacteria bacterium | reverse complement strand
CGCGCTGCAAGCGCTTCGCACCCGTACTGGGTCGATGCCTAAAGTGTGAGCGCATAGTCCTCTAGCCTATAACCGAGATACCGAGCCAAAATGATTATTTATCGAATCTTCCTATAAAGCGCTAGGCAAACGGCTTTGAAAGCTCATATCAAGTAAGAGACTAACAAAAGCGCAATAATATTAACTATCTTGATCATCGGGTTAATAGCAGGACCAGCAGTGTCTTTGTAGGGGTCTCCTACTGTGTCTCCAGTGACAGAGGCTTTGTGAGCTTCTGAGCCTTTGCCTCCACTATTACCATCTTCGATAAATTTCTTAGCATTATCCCAAGCTCCTCCTCCTGAAGTCATAGAGATCGCAAGAAAAATACCAGTGATGATACTGCCGACCAGAACTCCACCCATAATACGAGCAGCAGCTAATTCTTCGACAGAGTTAAGGAAAAGTAAACCAGAGAGAGCCACTACAATAGGCACCATGACTGGAAGTAAAGCTGGTACAACCATCTCACGAATAGCACCTCTAGTAACTATATCCACGCAAGCAGCATAATCTGGTCTAGCTTCGAACTGCATAATGCCGGGTATCTCATTGAACTGTCTGCGGACTTCTGTAACTACACGACCTGCGACTTTACCGACAGAGATCATGGCAAAAGAACTAAATAAATAAGGGATCATACCACCAATAAATAATCCAGAGAGAACATAAGGATCTGAAATCTCGAAATTCGGTATAGCTACAGCCGCATTGTGAGCTAGATTGTGCTCTAGGATTGCTTTGTGGAGGTCTGCTTGGAAGCAAGTAAAAAGCACTATGGCTGCTAAAGCTGCTGAACCAATGGCATAACCTTTGGTAACGGCTTTGGTGGTATTACCAACTGCATCTAAAGGATCTGTAACTGCTCTGACTTTGGCGTCCATTTGAGACATCTCAGCGATACCACCAGCGTTATCGGTGATGGGACCATAAGCATCTAGAGCAACGATAATACCTGCCATAGAGAGCATGCTCATAGCAGCAACAGCGACTCCATAAACTCCTGCAAGTGAATAAGTAGAAAGTATAGAAGCGACTATAACTATGATGGGTAGTGCTGTTGCTTCCATGGAGATAGCAAGTCCAGCAATGATATTAGTGGCATGACCAGACTCTGAAGCTTTGGCTATCCAGCGCACAGGACGATAAGCAGTAGAAGTATAGTACTCAGTAATCACTACAAAAAGTCCAGTGAGAGCAAGACCAATAAGAGAACAGTAATAATAGTTCATGGTCTCAAAAGCTAGATAGGAAGCGCCTCCCAGCAAATTATCAGTGACGAAATAAAATCCAATAGCAGCAATAACACCACTAGCTATAAGTCCTTTGTAGAGGGCTTGCATAATGTTGTTGTTCTTGCCAAGCACCACAAAAAAATTACCGATAACAGAAGCTAGAACTCCCACGGCTCCAGTAGCAAGAGGATAGGTAACTGTCTCCAAATGCCCTGCCTCAATAGCTTCTGGATAGAGTAGTACACCCAAGAGCATCACTGCTGTAGCGGTAACAGCATAAGTCTCGAACAAATCTGCTGCCATACCAGCACAGTCTCCGACATTATCACCGACATTATCAGCTATCACAGCTGGATTGCGAGGGTCATCTTCTGGGATACCTGCTTCGACTTTGCCGACCAAATCAGCACCTACATCAGCAGCTTTAGTAAAAATACCTCCACCCAAACGAGCAAAAACAGAAATAAGAGAAGAACCAAAAGCAAGTCCTATTAGGGCTTGGACATTATTTGCAGACTCTAGAGGAAACTGCATCTGCAAATATGCATAAAACCCAGCAACACCAAGAAGACCCAAACCTACTACCAGAAGACCAGTAACAGCTCCTCCCCTGAAAGCCACATCTAGAGCGCTTTTCATGCTGATAGAAGCAGCTTGAGCTGTGCGCAAATTAGCATTAACAGAGACATTCATACCTATAAAACCAGCAAGGCCACTGAGAAGAGCCCCTATCACAAATCCTGCTGCAATCTTAGGTCCAAGAGTCAACAAGAGTACAAGACCCAAGACTAAGCCAACAGAAGCGATAGTAGAGTATTGGCGGCGCAAAAAAGCTCTGGCTCCATCTTGTATGGCGGAGGCGATTTCTTTCATTTGGGCGTTACCTGCGTCTAGTTTGTAGATCCAGAGTGCGTAACCTATGCCAAAGATAATGGCAACGAAAGATGAGACTATTGAAATGAAGGTAATTTGATCCATGGTTCTATTCGTATTCAGGCTCTAGCTAGAGCAACGGTTTTTATAATAGCGTGTTAATATCGTTTTGTATGCTTGAATTCGAAGACAAGATGAAAAAAGCTATAGAGGCGCTTGAGAAAGAATTCCAAAGTATCCGCACTGGCAAAGCCAATCCCTCTATACTAGACAGGGTTTCAGTCCCTTATTATGGTTCTCAAATGCCCCTCAATAATGTGGCAAATGTTACAGCTTTAGATGGTAGAACTTTGGGTATTATTCCCTTCGATAAAAGTGCTCTTAAAGACATCGAAAAATCCATTCAAGATAGTGGATTAGGTTTAAGTCCTAACAACGACGGAAGCCGCATCCTGATTGTGATCCCTGAATTAACTGGTGAACGCAGACAAGAATTAGCCAAGCTGGTCAACAAAGAAGCCGAACAAAGCAGGATCTCTGTGCGCAATATCCGCAGAGACGCTCTAGATAAATCCAAGAAGAGTGAGGGGCTTTCAGAAGATGCTCAGCGCAAAGATCAAGAAGATATCCAAAAACTCACAGACAAATATATAAAACTCATAGATGAACTAACTAAAAAGAAAGAAGACGAGATACTAAAAATATAATGGCTAAAACAAAAAAAGATTTAAATATTTTTGTACTTATTAAACAAGTACCAGACACTAAATCCAAAGCAGGTGTTAATCCTGATGGAACTATAGATAGAGCCAAAGCTGGCAAAATGCTCAACCCCTTCGATGCCTATGCTCTAGAAGCCGCTCTCAATGCTAAAGCTATGGCTGGAGCTGGCTCTAAAGTTATAGCTGTTACTATGGGGCCTCCGCCAGCAGTGGATATACTCTATCAAGCTCTAGAACACGGTGCTGATAAGGCTTGTATACTGTCAGACAGAAGGCTCGCTGCTTCAGACACACTTGCGACAGCTTATGCTCTCTGGAAGACTTTGTTGTATTTATTCGAGCAAGAAGGCAAAGCCGATCTGATCTTCTGTGGTTTACAAACCACGGACGGAGATACCGCTCAAGTAGGCCCGCAGATTTCTGAAAGACTAGACTACACACAAGTCACTTACTGTGAGGCTTTCAGCCTAGAAGAACTAGAGAGTGCTAAACCTCTAGTCAGAGCCCGCAAAGTTATAGAAGGGGGAGCCCAAGAAGTCCTAGCAGAGATGCCAGCCCTGATTACAGTTGCTAATAGTTACCCCAAACTCAAATACAAAACTTTCCGTGGAGCTAAGTTCGTTCAAGACATCAAAAGAAGCGAAGAGCTTCAAAAAAAATATCTACAAGTAGTAGATCTAGACAAAATCCAAGCCGACCCTGCAAGATGCGGTCTATCAGGCTCTCCTACCATAGTTTCTATGACTTGGAAGATAGGTGTAGTCGGTGGCAACTGTAAAATGCACCAAGGCAAAAGCGTAGATCTGATGGTCTCTGAAGTTATCAAAGAAGTAAACAGTATTAAGGAATTTGCAAATGTCTAAAGCAGAAGTACTTATAGTCGCAGAACAAGTAGATGGCAAGGTAGCAAATGTAACCCTAGAATTACTAGCTGAAGCCAAAAAACTCTCCACTAAGCTTGGCTCCAAACTAAGTTGTTTTGTACTAGGAGCCGCAGGACCCGCTCTAGATGAGTCTTTGCTCAAAATAGAAGCCGCAGGTGCTGAGATCATCTATCTGGCTGAAAGTCCTGAACTTGCTGAATACAAAACTCTACCTTATCGTAGAGTCGTCATAGATGAGCTTAGTACTTGGGCTGAAGCTCCTCATACTCTACTCATGGGTTCTACAACCACAGGTAGAGATCTGGCTCCTCGTATCGCTGCGTTTTTTGAGACTGGTCTTACGGCAGATACCATAGAACTAGACATAGGTCCCTACGAACATAAAGGCGGAGTAGATCAAAGCAAAATTGGATATTTTGGAGACTGCCTCTATGCTCATAGACCTAGTTTCGGCGAGTCTCTTAAAGCTAGAATTTTGGGTCCTTGGAAAAATCCTCAAATGGCGACTATTAGACCGGGGGTTTTTCCTCTTCCACAGATAGATTTAGAAGCACTCAAATCTAACCCTAATAGAGCAGAAATCAAAAAAATCAAAGTCAATATTCAAGCTAGTGACCACAGAGTCCAAATCAGTAAAATCCTAAGAGAAGCTAGCTCCAAAATAGACATTACTGCTGCTGATGTTATAGTAGCTGGTGGTTATGGAGTCGGTTCAGCAGAAGGCTTTCAGCTATTAGAAGAACTAGCTGCTTGTTTTGAAAACTCTGTCATAGGAGCTTCTCGTAAAGCTGTCGATCTAGGCTGGATCAGCTATCCCTACCAAGTAGGACAGACCGGCAAAACTGTGCGCCCTAAACTATATATCGCTTGTGGTATTTCTGGCGCTCTGCAACACAGAGTCGGTATGCAAAAATCTGAAATGATTATAGCCATCAATAAAGACCCTGATGCAGCTATTTTTAGTTTTGCAGATCATGGCATAGTAGGAGATCTTTTCCAAGTAGTCCCTGAACTCATCAAACAAATCAAATCTGGAACTCCCAGCAACAAAACTGCAAAAACCAAAGAACTAAGTCTGAAATAAAATCATGAGTAAAACAAAACTAGAATACGATATAGTCCTAGTCGGTGGAAGTCCCTCTAATCTCACGCTAGCTCACAGATTGCTAGACCTTGCTAAAGACAAGGGTTCCAAGCTATCTATCGCCATCATCGAAAAATCTGAGAATTTCGGCGGGCATATAGTCTCTGGTGCTGTAGTTTCCAAGGCTATTTTTGACAAAGCCTATCCTAAGCATTTTGAAGAAGGCATGCCCGTAGAAGCAGTCTGTGACAAAAGTTATTTTTCTATTATGAGTCCCAGCAAAAAATGGGATCTCCCTAGTGCTGTAACTAGAGCTGCTGCTCCAGATTTTTGTAAAGAAGGTTACTATATCCTCACTCTATCTCTAGTAGTTCAGTGGATGGCTACTAGCTTACTAGAAAAAGCCAAGCAGGTACCTAATGTGATCTTAGATGTTTTCCCCGGTTTTCCTGCCGTGAATGCTCTCTACAACGAAGCTGCTGACAGGGTTATAGGGGTTAGCGTAGCCAGAACTGGAGACCCTCTTGATGATAATATCTACGCAAAACTAGTTTGTTTTGCTGATAAAGGTTTTGTGAGCAAAGACATCATCAACAAATTTAAGCTCGCTGGCAATCCTCAACTCTGGTCTGTTGGAGTCAAAGAAACTTGGAGACTCCCAGAGAACCTAGAACATATAGAGAAGCTCTTAGGTCAAAAATCTATCAATGGCAAAAACCCACTAGAAGGCAAAGTCTGGCATACTCTGGGTTATCCGACCCTAGATGGCACTCTAGGAGGGGGTTTCATCTATGGATTAGCTCACCGTAGAGTAACTATAGGACTAGTAATATCCCTAGATAGTAAGAACCCTAATATCCATCCTCAAAAACAACTCCAAGAATATAAAAAACATCCTTTTGTCCAAGAACTCATCAAAGGCGGAGAGCTACTGCATTATGGAGCAGCAGTGCTTCCAGAAGGTGGCTATGAAGCCTTGCCCAAAGCTTTTCAGGTCAATGGAGCTTTGCTTCTAGGTGATGCTCTGGGGCTCTTGGATATGAAATCTCTGGCTGGTGTAGACAAGGCTATAGAATCCGGTTACCTAGCGGCTTCCGTGGCTTTGGATGCTATAGAGTCTGGTGATACTAGCGCAGCCAAACTCTCTAAATATCAAGACAAACTTCTAGAATCTCCTTTTATGGAGAAGCTCAAAGCCAATAAATATTTTAGGCAAGCTTTTGCTGAGAACCCAGATCTACTAGAAAACTATATCCCTGAGTTCGTAGATAGCATAGAGCGCCATGCTCCTAGTATCACTAGCCGTAGCGCTATGGGCTCTAACTTAGGGGGCTTGGTCGCTGCTGGCATGGCGAGCCTTAAGATAGGACTCAAAAATCCCATCAAAGCTATCCGAGCCGCTCTAAGAGCAGATCTACTACTGAACCGCTCCAAAGATATAGAGACAGAAGTCAAATACCATGCGGGTTACACTCAGATAGATCCTAATTTTAGTAAAGAACTTATAGCAGCCAACGCTGCTGCACCTGATGCTAATTACAGTAAAGCGACTATCTATAGCAGAGAAGATGCTGTCTTCTATGCTCAGACCAAATACAACTATCATCCAGATCATATTGATGAGTTCAGTGCTGATACTTGTTTGCGCTGTATCAAAACTTATGAAGCCAAGGGTCTAGATGTACCTTGTGTCTCTGATTGCACTGCTGAAGTACATAGGTTGGATCTTAGTGATGCTGGTGCTAAAAGTCATGCCATGTCTCTAGAGAACTGTGTTCAATGTCGCACCTGTGAGCTAATCTGCCCAGAGCAAAATCTCAGAGTCAATGCTGCCTATGCTGGTTCTGGACCGGATTTCAGGGGATTATAATAATATTATAATGCCTAGGACTCTAAGTATCATAGGCTCGACTGGCTCCATAGGGACTCAAGCTTTAGATATAGTAAGGTCTCGCAAAGATAGCGAAAATGGGTTTAGGGTTCTAGCTCTATCTGCTGCTTCTAATCTGGAATTACTCAAAAAACAAATCCAAGAATTTAAGCCTCTTTATGTATCCATCTTGGATCCTGAGGCTCAAAAAGATATTAAGGCGAGCTACCCTCAAGTAGAAATCTTAGAAAATATAGAAGAAATTGCTAGCCTTCAAGTAGATATTTTTCTGAGTGCTGTAGTAGGTATAGCTGGGCTCAAAGCTAACCTAGAAGCCCTCAAACATGCTTCAAGAGTGGCTGTCGCAAATAAAGAAACTCTAGTTGTCGCAGGGCACCTAGTACGAGAATATCAAAAACAATATGGCTCAGAACTAATTCCTGTCGATAGCGAACACGCTGCTATACATCAAGCTCTACTCAATACTACTAACCGAGACGAAATCCAAGAAATTATACTTACATCCTCTGGAGGTCCTTTCCGAGAATATCCTCAAGAGAAATTCAAGGATATCAGTATAGAGCAAGCGCTCAAACACCCCACTTGGAAGATGGGTCCCAAAATCAGCATAGACTCTAGCACCCTCATGAATAAAGGGCTTGAGGTTATAGAAGCTCATCAACTCTTCGATATCGCTTACGATAAAATCTCTGTTCTCATACACCCCCAGTCTATAGTTCATGGTTTGGTTTGTTTTAGGGATGCTAATATCATCGCTCAATTAGCTCCCCCAGATATGCGTATCCCAATCCAATACGCTCTAGATTATCCTCAAAGACTGACGCAGAGCTATTCTCCGAAATTTTCTTTACTAGGGTCTTTGGAATTTATGGCAGTAGACCGAAATAAATTTCCAGCTCTAGACCTTGCGTATCATGCTGGTCGCCTAGGACACTCAGCTCCTACTGTACTTAATACAGCTAACGAAATCGCTGTAGCTAAATTCCTCAGAGGACAACTTAAATATGATGAGATAGTAAGTTCCATAGAAGCCGAGCTTAACAAACATAAAGTTATTAAAAATCCCAACTTAGAAGATATCTTGGCTATAGATGCTGAGCTTAGAACTGGCTGCCAGCAAGCATTTGAGGCTTAGGCTCTATTGTATAATTAGATCTGAGTGCCTCCCAAAAAGTTCAAAATACCTATAATAAAACTTTTAGTCATTGCGATACTAATAAGTTTTTTATTATCCTCTCTACTGCCACTTTGGGCTGCAGACCCCCAAGCCCTGTTAGGAGATATCACTAAACGCAAACAAAGTATAGCTGAGAAACTAAAAGAAACCCGCCTCAAAGAAGCCGCTGCTAATAGTAAGTTAAGAGAAATACAACGCAAATTATCACAGGCACAAAGCAGCCTAGCAGCTAATCGCCGTCACCTCAAAGTTACTGAAGAAGCTTGCACCAAGACCCGTAACCGTCTTACAGAGCTGATTAGCAGCAAAAACCAACTGGAACTTGAGGCTGAAGATAGACTAGTCTCCATCTACAAACAACAAAGACTAAAGATGATAGATGGTCTACTCAATTCACCCAATATCACTGATTTTTTGGATCATGTCTATTACCAGAAACGAGTCATAGACTATGATAGACAGGTCATCTCTGCTCTCATCAATCAGTCGGAGAACATACGCAAATATAACGAGACCCTCAAAAGAGAAGCCCAAAAAATCTCTGTCATCAATCAACAACTCAGTAGCACAGAGCAAGTCATCTCCCAAGAACGAAATCTTCAAAAACAAGTCGTCAACCAATTAGCTCAGGAACGCGCTCTCTATGAGGCTTCTGAAAGACAGTTGGAACAAGAATCCGTAAAACTCATGTACAAAATCACGGAACTTGCTAGTGGCAAAGACAACCCAGACTCTACAGGTAGGTTTATATATCCGGTGCATGCTCGTATCTCTTCTCCATTCGGACCTCGTCGTCACCCTATTTTCGGAGTGAGAAGTATGCATAGTGGTATAGACCTAGCTGCCCCGCGCAGTACACCTATCAAAGCCTCTGAGGGTGGTAAAGTCATCTATGCTGGTTGGTATGGTGGCTACGGCAAAGTAGTAATAGTAGACCACTCCAAAGGCTTCAGCACCCTCTATGCTCATTTGTCATCCACAGCAGTTAGTGTCGGAGATCAGGTCAGGCAGGGCGATACAGTAGGCTACGAAGGAGATACTGGCTATGCGACTGGGCCTCACTTGCATTTTGAGGTTCGTAGCCAAGGTAAACCTCAGAATCCAGTAACATTTTTAGGTAATGGATAAAACTAAACTCATCAAAGAATCTCTCAAATATATTTTTACTGGGCTGATAGTTCTTTTGCTATGGAAAGTCCTCAAAATAGACTGGCTAGAATTTTGGAGACAATTACAACAAGCTAATCCATACTGGTTCAGTCTGGCTCTAATACTGTATTTGACACAGATCTTCACAAATACTCATCGCTGGCAAATCTTACTTAAAGCTCTAGACTATAATCTCAGTTTTACTAAAGCTCTTAAATTATATTTCGAAGGCTCTTTTAGTAATTGTTTTATGCCCATCAATGCTGGCGGTGATGCTATCCGCGCTTACAAACTAGGTCAAGAACAAGGTGATTGGATGAAAGCTGCTAGCACAGTGCTCATAGAAAGAATCTTGGGCTATACTATGATGCTAACTTTTATTCCTCTAGGTCTTTTTTTCTTGGATGTCAGTCCCCAAAAAAACTTAGTACCAATAGAGCTGAAATACTCTCTAATAGCCATGTTCATGATGATACCCTTAGCTTACTTAAGCTATACTCTATGGTCTCGTATTCCCATTGCTTTTATAGCCAAACTAAAATTTACAATAGAAAATTACATCAAACAATATAAAAGCATACTTAGAATGATGCTTTGGACTTTTATTACTCATTGTTTACTGATACTTGCCAACATTGTCGTTGCCAAATCCATCGGTATAGGTTTTGATGCCATACCTTTCTGGTATTGGTTTCTACTAGTTCCAACTGCTGCGGTTGCAGGGTTTATAGTCCCTTCAGTTAGAGGCATGGGAGCCAAAGAAGCAAGCTATGTCTATGTCCTCAGCTTCCTAGGCATCAGTCCTGATGCGGCTCTCGCTATAGCAGTACTAGCTTATAGTGCCTACATGATCAGTAGTAGTCCGGGGATCACGGTGTTGTGGAGTGGGCGGCGGGTACAAT
>CAZASO010000059.1:0-10067 GCA_964487825.1 uncultured Gammaproteobacteria bacterium | reverse complement strand
GCATCTATGACATCATCATCAGCCGGTCCAGAACTAGATTCGGACTGAGATGGGCTTTCATGGTTAGAAGAAGCCTTGGCTAGCTCCATAAGAGCGTTTTGCAGGTCTATGGATTTTTGTTTGATGCTGGCTATATCTCCAGAATTTTTGATGAGTTCACGCAGTTCCTGCGCCACGGCTTCTAGTTTATCGATCTCTGTTGTAATAGAAGCTGCGTAAGGTTTGTCCCTAGACTCTTTTACAGATTTTTCGGCAGCATAAACCAAAGAATCTGCTTTGTTTTTTTCGTCTATCTCTTCTTTGAATTTGGCATCAGCACTGGCATTGCTCTCTGCTTCTTTGACCATGCGCTGGATATCATCATCACTAAGATTAGTAGAAGCAGTTATAGAGATTTTTTGTTCTTTGCTGGTAGCTTGGTCTTTGGCAGAGACATTGAGGATACCGTTAGCGTCTATGTCAAAAGTAACTTCGATTTTGGGTGTACCACGAGGTCCTGCAGAAATACCTTCTAGGTGAAAATCTCCTAGGAATTTATTCTCAGCAGCCCGAGCACGCTCACCTTGGTAGATCTTAATGTCCACGCGGCTTTGGTTGTCTTCTGCGGTACTAAAAACTTCAGATTTTTTGGTGGGGATAGTAGTGTTGCGCTCTATTAGCACAGTCATAACTCCACCTAAAGTCTCAATACCCAAGCTAAGTGGTGTGACATCTAATAGCACCACATCTTTGACATCACCAGCAAGGACTCCGCCTTGGATGGCAGCTCCCACAGCAACAACCTCATCTGGATTCACACCTTGGTGCGGTTCTTTGCCTGTGATCTCTTTGACTAGAGCTTGGACGGCAGGTATACGAATGGAACCACCAACCAAAATTACTTCATTGAGATCTGAAATCTTAATGCCTGCATCTTTGATGGCTTGGTTCAAGGGGCCTTTGAGTTTGTCGAAGAGATGAGAGCAGAGGTTCTCGAAAGTAGCTCTATTAATGCGCATCTCTAAATGCTTGGGGCCACTAGCGTCTGCAGTGATGAAAGGCAGACTAATAGTGGTTTCTGTCAAAGTAGAAAGTTCTATCTTAGCTTTTTCGGCAGCTTCAGTCAGTCTCTGTAAAGCCTGAGAATCGTTACGAAGGTCTATGCCATTATCTTTGCGAAATTCATCTGCGATATAGTTCACAAGGACCAAATCAAAATCATCTCCTCCTAGACGGGAATCGCCTGCGGTAGATTTGACTTCAAAGACTCCATCACCAAGCTCAAGAATACTGACATCGAAAGTACCTCCACCTAAGTCGAAAACCAAAATAGTGGCTTCTTGAGTTTTGTCGAGCCCATAAGCTAAAGCAGCTGCCGTTGGTTCGTTAATAATACGCAGAACTTCTAAACCAGCGATCTTACCTGCGTCCTTGGTGGCTTGTCTTTGAGAGTCATTAAAATATGCTGGCACTGTGATTACAGCGTATTTGATCTCTTGACCTAGGTATTTTTCTGCGTCGTCTTTGAGTTTACGAAGAACTTGAGCCGAGATTTCTTGGGGGGCGTATTCTTTGTCGCCAGCTTTGATGTTTACAGAGTTGTTCTTGCCTTGAACTGTCTCATAAGCTAAATGCTTGCGGTCTTGCTCAGTCTCTGACCAGCTATGACCTATGAGGCGTTTGGCGCTGTAGACTGTCTCACGGGGTTTGAGAACTCTCTGTCTTTTCGCAATCTGTCCTACCGAACGATCTGCCCCTAAGAAAACCACAGAAGGGGTGGTTCGTGCGCCTTCTGCATTAGGGATAACAACTGGGTCTCCAGCCTCCATAATCGCCATACAAGAATTGGTAGTACCCAAGTCTATACCTAATACCTTGCCCTGAATTTTTTTCTCTGCCATAAGTGTTGATGATTATAGCAACTCTAAAGCCTTGCTGCTGCGGGTTTATGAAAATTTTAACTCTATTTGTTAGAATCTAAGACTGTGTTTGAGAAGGGTTTCTCAACAATTAGCAAGGGGATAAAAATTATGTCACGCAAAGAATTTAATCAAGTAGTCTTAGTTGGTAGAGTTGGCAAAGATCCTGAGATCAAATATTTCGAATCAGGGACTAGCATTGCGAGTTTTTCGCTTGCTGTAAACCGTCCATCCAAAGACAAAAAAACAGACTGGTTCGATATTAAACTTTGGGGCAGACAAGCAGAGATAGCTGCAGAGTATGTGCGTAAAGGCTCGCTTGTAGGTATCGATGGTAATTTGGATTTCGAGAGCTGGACAGATAATGCAGGTGAACTACAAATCAAACCTAGCATCCTTGGCAACAACCTAAGGTTACTAGGTTCTCGCAATAGCGAAGATAGTTCTGCTCTTAACTAAGAGACTTGTTACGAAATAGGTGTTTTGCTCCAGATGCTAGGCGACCAAGCCAGAGCAACCGCAGTGTATAAAAGCCATTGCGTAACAGGTCTAAGGACCCGCTCTGGGAGCTTAGCTTGCTATGACTATAGCTATGACCATGGTTTTTTCATGGCTAACTGAGATGGTCCATTCTTTGAGACCCAGTTCCTCTGCGCGTTTGAGGGCTCCAGCACTAAGCTGAATACTAGGTGCATCGTTAGTATCGCGCAAAATCTCTATGTCTCTAAAACTAACTTGCTTAGCGATACCAGTCCCTAAAAGTTTGGCAACTGCTTCTTTGGCAGCATAACGACCAGCGAGACGATATAAAAAAAGTTTTTTGGAACTAAGTACATAGTCTTTTTCTTTGTTGGTCAAAATCCTATTAAGGAATTTCTCACCAAATCTTTTATAGACAGTGGCTATTCTTTTGGGGTTACAAAGATCAGTGCCTATGCGTAAGTTCATAACTGCTCTCAAGCCTAGCATAAGAATCCAAGTATGTTGCGCAAGCAAAATGTTCCAAATTAAGATCTTTAGCATTTTGATTTAGTAGAACAGTAGTATTTTCTTCTATGGTGATTAACTCTATACCCAAACCTGCACAAGCCTGCATAGGGACTGCCTTACAAGCACTATAAGGGGCTATCAGATGGGAGAGTTCTCGCACTGAAATCTGAGGGCTATCTAATTTTTTAGCAAACGAAGATCGCTCTAATAGTTTGGGATCTAAGACGGAGATAGGAGGCATGGCTTCAAGACATTTGAAGACAGAAGGTAAATAACTAAAACCTAAATGCTCGGCAGCTACTCGTGGAAAGACAATCCCCGAATGCCTTAGAGTTTGATTGAAGACTGGGGCATGAGCAGAAGGAATCAATAAAGATGAAGATACCAAATGCGAGATTTGAGCTTCTAAATAGCCAATCGGGTCTGGGGATTTACCAGCCACATAATCACTACTATCTATATCAGGAAACAAACAAAGCAAAGCAAGAGCTGTTGCACCTCTAGATATGGCTTCAGCAGAGGCTTCCAGCAAAGTTTCCGCTCTAGTAATACTGTTCTCTGTAACTCCAACTGGATCTTCAGTGAACACTATCTCTGGAAGAATATCCAAACCATAAACATGCTTAGCTACAGACATACAGTTAAGGCTGATCTCCACTTGCTCTCGGGGAGCAGCTTTGTCCATGACAACAGCAATACGATGAAGACTTCTATAGGCTTGAATAGAAATTTTTTCTTGAAAAAATAAATCCAAAAGAGCCCCTTCAAGCACAAGAATATTAGGGGCTATATCTGTAAACATAGCAGCATTAACTACATTAGGGTGAGTGATAAGAATATCCGAAAGAGCTGCAATGCGCTTAGCCACTGGATTAGCGTCCCCAGCAAAGCCCCCTATCTTGGCTCCTGTGCCCGTGGGGACTATCATGCAGTTGATCATCTTTGGCAAATAGTCCGCTTTCTTGCTATTAGCTTTGCTGCTATCCAAGCTAACAGTGTTGATCATCTTAGGCAAATAGTTTGGTTTCTTGGATATTAAAGGCTCTCACTAAAGCAAAAAGTAAAGTCTTAGTTATGAACAAAGAACTAATAAGACTAAGAATCACTCCTATCAGCAAAGTAATAGCGAAACCTTTAACGAGACCAGTCCCAAACACAATAAGGATAAGGCATACAATAGAAGTGTTCATATTACTATCAAAGATACTAGAATAAGCTCTATCAAAACCATCTTTGATGGAAACTAAGACAGACTTGCCTTGGCGCATTTCTTCTTTGGCTCTCTCAAAAATCAGTATATTGGCATCCACAGCCATACCAATGCTAAGTATAAAACCTGCAATCCCAGCTAGAGTCAGGGTTACAGTGTCCTGAAACACTGCCAAAGAAAGTAAAACATAAATAGACAGAGCAATAGAAGCAATAAGCCCGGGCAATCTATATAGAAGCAACATAAAGAAGACTATGCTACAAAAACCCCAGAGACCTGCTTTGAGACTTTTATTTACTGATTCTTGACCGAGAGTCGCTCCTATAGACCTTTCTTGAAGTATAGTAACAGGCACAGGAAGTGCTCCAGCATTGAGTTGCACGGCTAAATCCTGAGCTTCTTCTGCTGTAAAATTACCACTAATCTCACCAGTTCCAGCAGCAATAGCAGAGCGCACTATCGGTGCAGAGATTTTGTTGCCATCTAAGAAAATCCCTAAAGGTTTACCTATAAGACGAGCAGTAAGTTCTGCAAACTCTCTAGCAGCTTCTGGCTGTAACTCAAAAGATATGGTCCAAGACCCGGGACTCGCTCCTGCTGTCACCATGGCTCTTTTGAGGTCGGCTCCAGTAATGCCAGTCTCAACCCAAATGTCTTGATTGAGGTCTACTAATTCTTTGAATTCTAGGTTCGCTGTAGCTAGTAATCTGCGTTTTACGGTGTCAGGGTTAGCACCGGGAACCTCAACTATAATGCGGTCTTTACCGACTTGCTGAACTATAGCTTCAGTAGTACCTGAAGCATTAACTCTATTCTCGAAGACTTTAACTAAGCCACGCATAACATCTGGACTTATCTCCTGAACTTGCTTGGTAGGCTGAGCTTGAAACTCAAACTGAGCCCCACCCACAAGATCTAGACCTAATTTGAGGTGAGAAAAAACATCAAAACTATGCAGAGATAAAACAGTCTGCCGTCCTTGCTTAGCTTCATGTCTATCTTCTAGAAGTTTTCGGACATCCTCATAGCTCGCATCCTCATCTACAGTAATGATTTCATCACTCTGCTGGCTAGCATTCCGCAGATTCTCTGGAAGCTTAGCTCTAAACTCAAATAAATGAAAAAATGCCATCAAGACCATGCCTATGACGATTAAGAGTTTGCTATTAGCTTTAATGAAATTCATGGCCTTTATTATATCTCAGCTAATAGACTTGTTACAAAAAAGCCATTTCGTAACAAATCTAATTTAGCTGAGCATCTTAGCCATATAGAGCTGAGAGTCACTAAAGATACGGGACAGATCTTGGTATATAGGTGCTGGGTCTTTATCTGAGGCTAAAAAACCCAGCATGGTAGAACCAGAACCACTAAGCATAGCTCTATCACAACCCAATTCTAGAAGTGTTTTTTTAATATGGGCTAGCTCTGGATGGGTCTTAAAGACACTAGTCTCAAAACGATTGAAATATGGCGAACAGTTACTCTGAGTCCCTAACTGAGGAGATAATTCTGCGTAAGCTTGAGGAGTATTTATACCAAAAGCTGGCTTAAGGAGTATCAGATGCGGATAAGCCTCAAAAGCAGTCAGAGATAGGTTCTTAGGCTCAGTCTTGAATTTCTCCCCTCTACCTTCTGCATAGAGCCTAGGGGCTTGTTTAGATCTAAGACAAAAAGGTACATCAGAACCCAGTTCTAAGGCTATTTGTTCTAATTTAGTCTCAGAGATAGAGCAGTTAAAATTCTCGGCAATAAATTTATTGAGTACTCTTAGAGTAGCAGCAGCATCAGCACTAGCCCCTGCAAGTCCTGCCGCATGAGGAATTTGTTTATCTATATAGACAGAGATCTCGACCCTAGAAACCAGTTCTACAACGGGTTCTGGCAAATGCATGAAAAAAATTTCTATGGCTTGAATAACAGAATTATTGATAGCAAGGTCTCTAACCAAATCATTATTAGAATCCAAACTTACAGAAAAATCTACTTCTTCTACTTGCCCCTCTTCACTACATTCCATCAAAATTTCAAAAGTCAAATAGTCTTGGAGGTCTATCGCTTGAAACAAGGTGGCTATTTCGTGATAAAGCTCGCTAGGGTCCTTCTTGGGAAAAACTTCCAAAAATAAATTTATCTTGGCTGGAGCTTCTTCTATGTAAACAGCTTTTTTAATCACTCTATTAATTCTAATAGAGGTCTTCTAGTTCCTCTAATTCTTTAGGGTCTATTCCTACATCTTCTAAGTCTTGATCTAAGTTCTCTGCTGCTTGACCACGAGCCTGATTAATACGGGCTTCTGCGGCTTTCGCCGAACTAAATTTAGACATATCTACTGGAGGCTCTGCGCCAAATTTGGCTCTAGGATAGTCTCCCTGACCTGCTTTGAAATTTACCTTGTCTACTTTCATACCAAATTGATTACCCACCACAACCAATTCGCCTTGAGCGATAGGCTTATCACCGGGTGCCATCAGAATGAGCTTGCTATCCAAAAGGAGCCCCAATGGTAGCACCCCACCTGCTTCTAGTTCCATAAGTTTTTGTAACGGCATATTTACCGACTTAAATTGAGCGATTAGCTCCACAGGCAAATCTGTCAATAAATCACTACTACGCTTTTGTTCTTCCACCATTTGCATTATCTCCACATCATCATAATAAAATCCCGGTCTCTCTTCAGGCAAATCTATATCTATGTCCAAAGAATAAAAACTATCTTTAATCCATTTTAGCTTGCTAGTGTTACTCTCCTCAAAGACCAGAAGATCCCCTATCTCAAGTTGCTTTAAGTCTGTAAAACTTAGTTTGGTTCTACCAAGTTCTAAATCCAAAGGCACTTTAATTCTAAAATTCTGAGCTAGCGAAGCTATGTCCAGACTGCTTTCTAGGACTTGGGCTTGTTTGGGGCCTAAGCTAGGAGGTACAGCGATAGCAAGATATCCAAGCATATCTTCAGGAAACTCAAAAGCCCAAATTAAATAAACAAAATTACCACTAGCATTTGCATCATAGACTCTCCAATAATCACGCCAATGATTTTCTAACTCAACAAAAAAATTCTCAAAAATAGCAAGTTCTAATTCGCTTAAAGTTTGGAGACGAAATTGAGGACTACGCAAAGCCCCCAGAGGCTCTCCTAGAGCCTTATTCAGTAATTGCTCGATTAGATTTTTATTAAGCCTAAACTGTCCTTGATTTGAACCAAAACTATCCCACTCCGAGACTAAACCCTTCCAAGCAGTATCATCTATATCTTGGCTAACAGCAACAAGATTAGCTCTAATATTCAAACCCCAAAAATCATTAAAGAGCTGTCCTATCTTATATGGTTGACTAGCCCAAAGAGCCAAGTCCTCGCCAAAAACATGCCGAGATTTATTTGCTTCTAGGCCGAAAGCTTGGCTAATTGTTTGGCTTTGATCCTGCATTTTAGATAAAGGACTCTATTCTAGATACTTACCCATGCTGGTTAAATAAGAGCGAGTTTCAAGATAAACCCACGGGCTCCGACAAAAGAAAGCCTTGGGTATAAACTTTTAGAAGATGATTCTTCACTACTACGAAAAAGGCCGCAAAGGTGATCCAGTAGTGCTATTTATCCACGGTAGTGCTAGCGATGCTACAGTCTGGCTTAATGAATTAAATATAGTTGCGGCTAGAGGTTTTCACTGTATCGCTGTAGACCTTCGTGGTCATGGGGAAACTCGCTCTCTCATGCAGCCATTAGAGCATGTGAAGCTAGATATAGACACTCATTTACATGATGTTCAAGAAACCTTGGAAGAACTAGGTATCATCAAAACTAGTTTTCTGAAAGACGAAGACAAACAGCTTTGGACGACTATTAATCGCAAACACAAAAAAATTATCATAGTAACTCATAGTTTCGGAGGCATAGTCGCTATCAATATCGCAGAGCTTTTTCCAGACCTAATCGAGAAGCTTTGCCTAGTTTGCATGCCACCCAAACTCATATTCCCGATGAAAGAATTTTTACATTTTGTCGTAGGCAAACCCCTAGAAATTATTCAAGCTAATTTAGATTTTTTCCAGATCACACCTCTAAGATCTCGCTACAAATCTTCTGTAACAACTAATGCTCATGTACTCAAAGAAATCTACAAACATGTCCGCAACTGGAATAGTTTTCGTAAAACGGCAAGAATAGGTTGTGAAGTACATTTCGCCGCAGGAAGGTTCGATATGGTGGCCCCAGCATGGCTAATCTACCGTATGCATCAACGCACTCACGCATCTAGTTTTGAACTCTTCAAATGGTCTTCTCATGCGCTTATGGAAGATGAACCAGAGAAATTTAGGACTTGGTTGCTCAACTGTTTGGAGCAAAAAACAGAAAATAAAGAGTGCTCATAATGAGTATCCAAACATAGATCTGAGCCCCCAAATAAAACTCCCTCAGAATTTTGTAGAAGAGTCTCAAGAAACCATTACCCAAATATACTTGGCGATAAATCTCTCCCAACTCCAGTCTCTGATTGAATTCCGGCCGAGTCAGTATAAAAGTATGCAAAGGGTGTATCGGGTCTTCATACAATAAATAAAACTCTTGGTCTTGAAAATACTTAGATAAAAATTCGAAATTGACACCCTCAGCCAAAGAATTAGCATAGTAACAAGGCTCTAGGGGGTCAAAACCCGCTTTGGAAGAGGAATTGAAGTCTGAGCAAATAATCACACCAGAAGGCTTCAATAAAGCCAAACAATTCTGAAGAACCAAAAGAGCCTCATACGGATAACTCACTGCAGAACTAGAAGCTGCTCTAAAACAAGAGTTGAGGATTTGAAAATCTTTGGGCTCTAGTTCATCCTCTAGATCTAACTCTCTGTATTGATAAGGCTTAGAGATGGATTTTAGTTTTTTGCGTTTATGATAAAGAGCTATATGCTGTGGTTTGTCATAAAGAGCTAGGTATTTTTCAAAATATTTATAACGAGAAGCTGTCTCTGAGCTACTTTGAGCCAAAGTTAAACTCTGAGACCTAACAAAAATTCTGACTTTGAATTGGTCTAAAACATAATTAGCCAAAATGAGATCAAAGCGATGCTCAGAAAGACCCAGATGAGTCTCAGCATCCATTAGACTGTTTTTGTCCAAAGCATCATAAAGAGCGAATTTGATGCGCGAGCTTAGATCTAGAGTCCCATAAGTTCGGAGCCTACCAGAATTAGCTAATTCTCGAATATTGGTCTCTGAAAAATCACTGACATAGTATTCTAGTTGCTCATAATAAGGAAGTCCTTCTTGATTGCAGATCTGAGCAAAAGCCTTAAGAAAATTACGAGCAAATTCACCATAACCAGCACCAAGCTCTAAAACCCTGACAGGGACTGTCTTTGGGCCTTGCTGAAGATTATCCGCAAAAAGACGAGCTTTTTTGTAGGCTTCTTCATAACTAGAGAGCCCACTATAAGGGACTTCTCCCTTGGACCAAGCTTGAATACCTCTCTCAAAAAAATAACTACGATGAATCCGCCAAATAAGGGACTCATCGTAGCGTTTATAATCTTCCAGTAAGGATAAAGCCAAAATCTAAAAGCCTCATCAAAAGCTCTTAGAGCCTGCTCTCAACTAGATTCTATTGTAACCATCAACAAAACCATCAAGGTCTTGGTGAATAGTAAGGTCATAAAGACCTTCAGCAGTAGAAGTAACTAATCTAAACGGTAGCTTAACAACAAACTCAAGACCATCTAGAAGTAGATTTCCTGCTTTTTTAATTACACAGCCATCCTTGTGACAAGATTTGCATTTGGGTGACTTTCTGCAACTACCATCTGCAAAAGCAGGGCCTGCCGCAAGTAAAATAACTAGAGCCGAAATTAATGTCTTTTTCATCATAAATTTGAGTATATGCCCTATAACAATCTTTGTAAATAGCCCTCTAGAAGATTTTTATTGTCTTAAGGTTGCAGTTTTGAGGCGACATCCGCCATAGATAGAGGCTTAA
>CAZASO010000058.1:0-10135 GCA_964487825.1 uncultured Gammaproteobacteria bacterium | reverse complement strand
TTAGGATTTAGGAGCATAAGGCAAATAAGCTTGATACACATCTGCTGGAATATCTATCAATGAATAATCCCTAGAGTCAACGAACATTAGAGATTGTTTGCCTTTGCCTATAAGCTCACCAGCAGCATTCAGTATCTTATGCTCTAGAGTTACAAATTTGCGATTATAGTCTGCAAGCCTGATGTGGACTGTAACTGGGACGAATTCTTGAGTTTCTCTGACGAATTTATGCTCAAAGCTCCTAGTTAAAATCAGAAATTCTGAGGTTTTGGGATTGAAGTCAGGCATGGTATGCAGAAAAAACAATTCACGGGTTTTGCCAACCCACATAGCATACATCGCAAAATATACATTACCAACAGAGTTAGTATCCTGATAAGTCGGGATAAAGTTATGCACAAACCAAGAATCTTGCATATAACAACCCGAGATAGAAACCGCCTCTGCTCCTTCAGGAAGATCATAATGAGGAAGCAAAGTAGTCATAGCTAATGCAGTCTGGGACTGCTTTTGCTCAGTAGGCTCTTCTGCTTCTTTGCTGAGCTGAGAGACTATCTCTAGATCTTTACTAACAGTATAGGCTCCGTATATAAGAGGTATCAGAGAGGCCAAAGCCATAATAACTGTGTTCTCACTAAAATATCCTATGCCAAAAACAGAAGTGCTACATAAACCAGTCGCAAACAATCTAAGTCCTGAAAAGCTCTTCTGATGCTGTTTGTCCGAAACACTACGAATAAAAGTAACAGCATACATCACAAAAAATACCGCAAAAAATGCCATGTAATATTCAAGCTCAAATCTAAAAAACTTTTCTAGCTTAGGATCTAGTCGCATAGCGAGTTTGCCAAGCTCAGAAAAATGCATAGTAGTAGTAGCAAGGATCATGCAAAGAATAAAGAAGGGTATCGGGGAGCTTATAGTATTTTTGGGAATGAAACTAAATACTATACTTTTGCTCTCAGTAAGCAGTTTTTGGAGATACCATTTGAGTGCGACATAGCCGCTATCAAAAGTCGAGATAGCACCCAAAACAATAAAAGTTACATAGAAACTAAGAAGTATATTAAGCTGTGGATGCAAATTTAGAACTTGAGTAATAATGTCTTTGGCTTGAAGTAGTAATGAAGACTGGCTTTGAAGTGTCTGATTGAATTTGTTGAGTTCTAGAACTTCCGGGAAATAATTATAAGCCGCCAAAGCTAAGATGCCATCGAGAACTATAATCCCCCAAAATATACAAGCACCTAGAGCATAACTTGATGAGACCGAGAGTTTTTCTTTTTTGATTTGGATAACTCTTTGCCAGTGCTGTAAGTCTAACCAAGGACCAAAAGCAAAACCAACTAAGATCGGAACCCAAAAAGCATAATCAAACAGAGGTGGCTGCAAATGTACCAAGCCAGTCATAAGTGGTTCAGGCAGAGGGATTGACCATGCAAAATCTGTTGCAAATAATTCTGAATTAAAAAGAGCCCAGAGCGAGGAGGCGATAATAAGAGAATAGACCAGATGAATGTATTTGAGTTTGCCTATAGAGAACTCCTCACCTATAAAAATAGTCGCACCTATAAAAGTAATCCCTACCAAGAAAGAGAGTACCCCCAAAGGCAAAGTTACATATTTGAGGACAGTAAATAAAGTAAGACCTATCGCCAGAATTTGATAAAACAAAAATGGGAATTTGAAGTTCTTCGCACTACTAATAAACCTAGCCTCAAACTCAGATGCAGATTGTTTTCTGGATAGATAGGCACAAATAATCCCGAAGAAGCCAAGTCCAAGAGCATTAATAGTCGAATATATCAGCAATCCTCTAAGTCCGAATTGTATAGCCATTTGGACTGAGAAAAACAAACCTATACCCCAAGTCCAAGCAAGAGCAATGCTATTAGCCCAGACTAAAGTTTT
The DNA here is from genome assembly GCA_964487825.1 of uncultured Gammaproteobacteria bacterium. Lineage (GTDB taxonomy): Bacteria > Cyanobacteriota > Vampirovibrionia > LMEP-6097 > LMEP-6097 > CAZASO01. The sequence goes on along the minus strand of CAZASO010000058.1, from coordinate 8,224 downwards.
GAGTGCGTGGCTTATTGTTTGCAACATTAAGCTTTATTGTAACTGACTTGTTAAGCCTATTGAAACAAAGGTAACTTATTAAGATCCAATCCTTCTGAGACCGTTTTAGCGGCTTTGGGTTTTTTGTGACGAGAGGACATAAGTTGTAGATAGACAGAACGGGCTCTATTTAGCACAAAACTAGGCAAACCTGCTAGGCGAGCGACTTCTATACCGTAACTTTGAGTAGCAGACCCAGCGGCAACCTTATGAAGAAACTCTAGACCATTAGCTTTGCTATCAGAGACTAGCATTTGGTAGTTCGAGATATTGGGATAGCTATGAGCAAGATCTGCAAGCTCATGATAATGAGTAGCAAAGACAGTCCTAGAGTTAGTAGTGGTAGCAATATATTCAAGTACAGCAGAAGCTATCGCCACCCCATCATAAGTACTAGTACCCCTACCAATCTCATCTAGAATAATAAAACTACGGGGGCTCATGCCATTGAGGATTTGAGCCGTCTCACTCATCTCCACCATAAAAGTAGACTGTCCAGAAGCCAGATCATCACTGGCTCCTATACGGGTGAAGACTCTATCTACCAAACCTATCTCAGCTTGAGTCGCAGGAACCCAGCTACCTATCTGAGCCAGTATGATGATGAGAGCAGTCTGCCTCATATAAGTACTTTTGCCTGCCATATTGGGTCCCGTCAGCAAAATGATACTTTCTTTGCCTGTAGCTACATCCAGTTCTATATCATTAGGGACGAAAGCTCCTTGAGCTAGTTTTTGCTCCAAAACTGGATGCCTAGCAGCTTTCAGCTCCAAGTGGCAAGAGTCGTTAACTAGAGGGCGGACATAAAATCTCTCCAAAGCCAATCTAGCAAAAGACAAAAGCACATCCAAGTTAGCTATCCTCTGAGATAATTCTTTGAGGGCCAGAGCCTGATTAGAGAGCCTAGAGCGCAAATCCACAAAAATTCTATGCTCAAGAGCATTACGCCTAGTTTGAGCATTAGTAATTTTATCTTCAAATTCTTTTAGTTCAGATGTCACGAACCTAGAAGCATTCACCATGGTTTGCTTACAGATATAATCCTCAGGAAGCGCTCTGAGATTGGATTTGGAGATCTCGATATAATAGCCGTGGATTTTATTGTAAGATACTTTGAGGTTTTTGATATTCGATCTTTCTCTCTCTGCCATCTCAAAATTGTCTAACCAAGTCTGACTATCTTGGACCAGCTCTATATATTCATCTAATTCTTGATTATAACCATGTTTGATCAAAGAACCCTCAGTAATAGTAATGGGCACTTCATCTAACAATGCTGTGTCTATCTCGGTAATAGCTTCAAAAACAAAATCTGCTACCTGAAGCAAAGAACTCAAATATATATTCTGATTACTCCTGACTATCCTCCCCAACTCCAAAGCTATTTCAGGAACTAATTCTAGAGACTGTTTGAGAGCTAGCATCTCTCTAGCATTAATATTTTCTCTAGCCAACCTAGAACTTAATCTCTCCAGATCATAGATCTTAGATATTAGCTGAGCCAAAGACTCTCTAGTCTGGTAGTCAGCCCCAAGCAGCATCCCTACTGCATTCTGGCGTTCTTCTATCTCAGAGACCCTCATCAGTGGTTGTTCTATCCAAGCCTTGAGTCTGCGCCTACCAAGATTAGAGCTAGTCCTGTCTATCGCTGCCATAAGCGAAGCAGAATACTGACCAGCAAGACTACTAGTAAGCTCCAAATTGCGACGAGCACTAGCATCCAGCATCATATATTCACTAACCTGATAACTACGAATGACATCAAAATTACGAAAAGGATTAGTGTTACTCTCACTAGCCGTAGTCTGAGTTTCGGCGAGATAGTTAATCAAAGCACCAGCAGCTCTGATAGCTAACTGATATTCTTCTGCCGAGAAAGCCGTCAAAGAAGAAACTCCAAAAGTTTTGGATATATTTTGCTTAGCCAAATCTAAACCAAAGTTTTTTTGGTCAAAATTACTACTGTAATAAGTTTTGCTTTGTATTTTAGTTAAATCCACCAAAGGTTTATGACTCGGCTCATAATCAGTCTGTGACTGCTTTTGAGCTTGGCTTGGTATTAAGATCTCTGCTGGATTAATACGAGCCAGTTCTGACTCTAGCTGAGCTACAACTAATTCTGTAATATAGAACTCACCAGTAGAAATATCTGCAAAAGCCAGCCCATATCTACTAGCATCCGCACTAGGATAAATAGCCAGAATAAAATTATTCTGATATGAGTTCAATAAATCCAAATCATCTATAGTGCCGGGTGTATAGATTTTAGTGATCTCTCTAGGAACCAGTCCCTTGCAGCTTTTGGGGTCGGCCATTTGTTCAGCAACAGCGACCTTATGTCCTTTCTGAAGCAGTTTTGCAAGATGCCCAGAGATAGCTCTAGCTGGCACTCCAGCCATAGGGATACGAGTCCCCGGATGATTTTGATCAGGTCTGCCTGTAAGAGTAATCTCTAGATCCCGTGCAATCAGTTCAGCATCATCAAAAAAAGCCTCATAAAAATCTCCCATCCGAAACAGTAAGATAGTCCCATCAGAGAGAGAACGCCTAGCCAGCAAATATTGCTGCATGACTGGGCTGTAGTTATTAATATCTAAGTTAAAAACAGAGAGCGCCACTGAAAGGCAATTCTAACGCAGAATAAAGCAAAAAAAATGCCTAAACCCGACCAAGTTTAGGCATTTTGAGATTTTTCTTCATCTTCTTGACTAGACACCTGACCTATTGTCATCCCTAAGGCAGACCTGAAGTTCTAGCCCTTATTAAGTTATCTAATTTCGAAGTTGAAAACCATTATAGCATTTTTTGTCCTCTAATGCAAGATGTATTTCTACCTTTTTTCTTAATTGTTTTTCACAAAACTCTTTCACAGGATCTATAAGTAGTCTCTGCTGAATCAGCAAATTCTAGAACTTCCCCTAGGGATTTCAGTCTAGACTCATACTCACTGATAATACAATCCAGTTCTTTACGAGTTTTGTAGAGCTGTCCGAGCTCTTTGGCGTATTTCTTGAACTTCTCTACTATTGTTTTGTTCATCGGGCTGATCCTTCGTTAATTATGGCTGTCGCTCAATCAGACTATCGGCTAGACTAGAGAGCTTCTTGAATTAATTCATTGAATAATACTAGTAATTCTGAGGCTAGTTACTGTAAAAAGCAATCTCCATGAGCTTTTTTGAGCAAAAATCCACTAGATGACCTAGGGATTTTCACTAAGATGAGATTTGTTTAAGGATGCGCTACAGGCTCTAAATACTAAAAACAGATTTGCTAATTTCCGCTGTAGCCTGCTCTGTAACTGGCTTATAGCGCTCTATGTCTTTGGGACTAGCTAGTCTCTCGTATTTGCAGACTTTAGTATCCGAGCAAACGACTTTATCTCCTCGTTTAAGACTCTTATACATCATTTGTTTGCCACAATCTGGACAAAACTCAGAAATGGGTGGATACCAAAAAACCATATCGCATTTGGTCTTGGACCAACTATCACAACCATAAAAAATCTTACCGAAACGAGATTTCTTCTCGACTATATGTCCACTACAAGCCTCTCGCGGACAATCTACGCCGGTCTTTTTGACGAGAGGTGAAGTATATCCACAATCTTTAGTAAGACAGCAGATATAGTCACCATAGCGACCATGGCGAATCACCAAACTAGATGCTTTACAGCTAGGACAGGGTTCAGCGTAAGGTCTATCTGGAGGTGCTGGCTGACCTTCTTTGGTGAGATTAACTATACCCGGGCACTCTGGGTAACGAGAACAACCAAGGAAAGGCCCAAAACGACTGGATTTGAGGTTCATCTTGGCATCACAAAGAGGACACTGATGTTCAGTCTCTATAACTATGCTTTCTATCTGCTCAGAAGCTAGTTTGACTATATCTGCAAAACCAAGCTGAGACTCATCTATCTCTTTGAGTTCTTTGATAGAAGTTTTGGTTTTACCATGTTTGCCTAGATAAAAATCCCTAAGCATATCTCGCCAGCTAATAGAATGCTCTGCGATTAAATCTAGATTCGCTTCCATTTGGGAAGTAAAGTCTACATTAATGAATTTACCAAAATGATCTACCAGGAGTTTATTGACATTAATACCGAGCTTAGTAGGAATTAACTGATTATTGAGTTTTTCTACATATTTGCGATCTAGGATGGTTGCGATAGTAGGTACATAAGTAGAAGGTCTACCTATACCTAATTCCTCCAAGGCCCTAACTAGACTGGCTTCGTTATATCTCGGCGGTCCTTCAGTGAAATGCTGTCTGGGAGAGCTATTGAGGATATCGATAGGATCTCCTACTGCAATTTGCATGGGGAATTTAGTACTGTCTTCTTGTTCCTCTGAGTCTTCATTAACCTCAGCCTCTACTCCATAGACAGCTGCATAACCGGGGAAAATAGTCTTGGTGTCGCTGGCACGGAAGACAAGGTCTTGGGCTTCACTAGAAATCTCTACAGATCGAGTCTCGGTTTTTTGGGGGCTCATCTGAGAAGCTAAAAATCTCTGCCAAATAAGTTTATAGAGTTTGTATTGCTCAGGGCTAAGATAGTTGCGAATACTATCGGGGTCTTTATCTACATAGGTCGGTCTGATAGCTTCGTGAGCATCTTGTTCAGCCACTTTGTCAGATTTTTTCTTTTTGTCGTAGTGACTAGCCTCACCGGGATAATACTCTGGACCCCATTTTTGGATGATATAGTCTTTAGCCATCTCAAGAGCCTCAGGAGCCAGTCTAAGACTATCTGTACGCATATAGGTGATAAGTCCCACTTGATCTCCACCACCGAGTTTGACACCCTCGTATAACTCTTGGGCTATTTGCATAGTGCGCTTGACCGTAAAACCAAGAGCATTACTCGCGGCTCTCTGTAAAGTAGAAGTCTTAAATGGAGCATGGGCCCTCTTGGTACCCGGACGGGTATTAATGTCTGTCACAGCAAAACAAGCTTGCTCTATACGAGCGACAAGAGCCTGAACTTCTGCTTCAGAACGAATAACTATATGTTTGGCTGAATCACCCTCATCAAGCGGGCTTGAGAGCTTACGCCTATCTACCTGTGTGAGATTGACTTTGAAACTCGAAGCATCTGGAAGAGCTTTGTCTAGAACCTCTGCTGCTAGAGACCAATATTCTTCTGGCTTAAAAGCTTGGATCTCTTCTTCTCTTTCACAGATGAGACGCACAGCAATAGACTGCACTCTACCAGCACTACGGCCACCTATCTTGCGCCACAATAAAGGACTAATCTTATAACCAACTAATCTATCTAAAATACGCCGTGCTTGCTGGGCATCTACTAAGGGTTGATTGATGTCTCTTGGATTAGCAACCGCGTAACGAACTGCATCCGGGGTGATTTGATTAAAAGCTATACGGCTAACTTTGTTCGCCTTGCAATTTAGTATATGACTTAAATGCCAAGAAATAGCTTCTCCTTCTCTATCAGGGTCAGAAGCTAAATAAACTTTTTGGGCCCTGCCAGCTAAAGCAGAAAGTTTGTCTACAACCTTAGCTTTGCCACTCATCACTTCATAAGTCGGTTCAAAATTATTTTTGATATCTATGCCTAGGCCTTTGGCTGGTAAATCCCGAATGTGGCCAATACTAGATTCCACCAAATAATCCTTGCCTAGTATTTTTGTAAGGGTTTTAGATTTAGCGGGCGACTCCACTATCACTAAATATTTAAAATCCTTTTCCTTGGGGTCTGCTGTTGCCATAGAATGTCTTTTTCGAGTTCTAATTAAATCTTAGAACACCTAAGGATATTAACAGCTAAGCAGGGCTACTGCAAAGAGCTACTTTTATATATATTATTATTTTTGAGAGAATCTGAGACAAAATCACTCCACTTGAGTTATTATTAGATATCTATATTGACGCAATACTAATTTATGAGTCTTTCTCCAACTACTAACAGCACTTCTAGGCCTTATGGTATACCAATGACGGGAAATCGCTTTGAGATTATGCCCTCTCCTATAGAACCCTCGGCTGCTTACTCTATAGCCAAAGCAATTCCTGATGAGCCGGATCCTAATACTCCTCTTGCTCCAGCGGAACCATTAAAGAAGATCGTGAACTCACTCAAAGAACCACTACAAGCCGGCCTAACTAGCATCCAAAATATTCTAACTAATGTCTTACACACTTTTAGAGAGAGTGGCACCAGATTGACTCAGAACCCAAATGCAACTACTGTCAAGATACTTATTGCTGGATGCGCCTCCATTGCTGGTCTTTTTGGGCTCAGAAATCTTGTTGATGGTACTAAACAAGTCTTAGGTAAAAACTCTAACGAAACTATACCCGGTCCAATTTATATAGCACTTGGACTTTTAGAAACCTTAGCAGCTTCATCTTGTCTCGCTCCACTTTTAGGTTTGAGAGGTCCAATGGGTGCCGCAGCACTTAATCTACAAACCTGTGCTGGACTGGCTTTGGTCGCTATCGGTGGAGAGCTTTGTCTAGGTATAAGTCAAGGAACTAACTGGATAGCCAGATTACCTTTTATAGGTCCCATCTTACAAGATATTTTTAAAGCCCCAATGGAAGCCATTGGGCATATCACCCGCGATAATAAGAAAAAAATCCCGGGAGCAGAAGGCCCTGCTGGAGCCTTGGGAGGCTTAGGCTAAAGTATCTAAAATCTCATTAATGATTTGTGGTGAAGCCTTTCCTTGAGTTTCTTTCATGACTTGACCTACAAAAAATCCTTTGAGCTTAGTATTACCAGCTCGATAATCAGAGTATTGTTTGGGGTTCGCTGCTATGAGTTTTTCTATCAAACTACGCAAAGCCCCAGTATCAGTAATCTGAGCGAGTCCCTTAGATGTTATAAGTTCCGAAACACTAATATCTCTAGATAGTAGATCCTCAATGATCTCGTTTTTGGCGATATTGTCTGAGATTTGTGAAGACTCGATCGCTAAAACCATGTCAGCAAGCGACTTTGGACTAAGTTTGCTTTGGGCCAAACTAAGTTTGTGTTGTTTGAGGTAGGCCGCTACAGAACCTACTAGATAGTTGGCAATACGGGCTGCCAAACGCAAATGGCTCTCAGATCTATCAGGAGATGCTTCTCTAAGTGTCTCTTCAAAAAACAAAGCATATTCCATCTCTTCTAATAAAATACTAGCTACTTCCGTATTAAGAGAGAATTCACTAATATATCTCTGAAGCTTTTGTTGAGGGAGTTCTGGTAGAGATTGACGCAACATCTCTATATCTGCAAGAGGAACATTCAGGGGCACAAGATCTGGCTCTGGGAAATACCTATAATCATGAGCGTCTTCTTTACTACGCATAGTAAAAGTTCTGCCACTCTCCTCATCAAAAAGTCTAGTCTCCTGATCTATGCTTTTGCCTGCATCTAGAAGTTCGCTCTGGCGTTTGTATTCATAATCAATAGCCCTAGATATGGATCTAAAACTATTGACGTTTTTGATTTCAGCTCTAGTCCCAAAAGGCTGACCAGTTTTGTGGAGGCTGATATTAACATCACAGCGCAAAGAACCTTCTTGCATATTGCCATCACAGACCCCAATAGCCATGAGGATCTTGCGTAGTTCTTTGACATAAGCTACAGCTTGTTCAGCACAGAAAATCTCAGGCTCTGAAACTATCTCTATCAGTGGGGTTCCGGCTCTATTAAGATCTAACAAAGAATAATCTGATCCATGCAAACGAGCATCTGAAGTCTCAGAAGCATGCACAAGTTTACCTGCGTCTTCTTCCATATGAATACGACGAATTGCTACTTGATGTTCTTGTATTTGACCTTGAGAATCTTGATAATGAAAGTTCAACTTACCCCATTCACAAATGGGTCTGTCCCATTGACTAATCTGATAACCCTTAGGAAGATCTGGATAGAAGTATTGTTTGCGATCGAACTTAGACTGAGGATCTATCTTGCAATCCAAAGCCAAACCTGCACGAAGAGCATATTCGACAGCTTTGGCGTTGATGACAGGCAAGACACCTGGATAACCCATACAAATCGGGCAGGTATTAGCATTGGGAGCCTGCGCAAAAGTAGTAGAACAAGAACAAAAAAGTTTGGTATCAGTGCTCAGTTGAGCATGTACTTCCAGCCCTATAACAATCTGATATTGAGTAGCTATCACCATAGCAATCATTGTATCCTAGACCGCTTGTCAAAGCGGCGGGTCCTT
>CAZASO010000057.1:4224-10200 GCA_964487825.1 uncultured Gammaproteobacteria bacterium | reverse complement strand
ATAGTTGCATTCTTTATGACTAGGTCTGGCATTGAGATTAATATAGCAGGGATTAGTTAATTCAGATGAAAAGGACTAAAATCCGTATTTTTATCATAAAAATCCTCTTCCTCGCTTTTTTTGAGGAAGGTTATAAGCCGTCTTGTGAGAGGATAGGCAAAGACTTCCCAGCCGACTTTTATGATGTAATTAGTGATCATAATTCTGATGATAAGTTCACTAGAGAACCCTTGCATCCCAGCAAAAGCTAGAGGATAAAAAATCATAGTATCTACGAACTCTCCAGCGACAGTAGAAGCAATAAGTCTAAAACCTAGATATTTACCTTGGTTCAGGATTTTGAGTTTGGCTAGGGTGTAATTATTGACGAACTCTCCGCAGAAATAAGCAAGGATACTAGCAAAACTAATACGCATGCTCACACCAAAAATATCTTCATAAGAATCTTGTAATCCCCATAGAGGATCTGCAGGCATCCAGATCAGAATTCGCACTATGATGTTTGCGATGATGAGAGTTATAAATCCAGTCCAGATTACTTTGCGACTTCTGTTATAACCGTAGATTTCTGTGAGTATATCTCCAGCTAGATAGGAGATAGGAAAGAAAAACAAACCACTTGTAAAACTAAGAGCTAGAGCCGAGTCTACTATAGGAAACCCTAGTATATATTTGAGACCAGCAAAGCTCTCAGGCAGTGGGATTAGCAGTCTTGTAACTTTGACGCTAGCTACCAAATTAGATAGTAAGAGTACTGATACGAAAACTACGGTGATGATATCTAGGTATTTATAAGAGCGCATACTCAGCCTCTAATGCTCCAAGTTAAGAAGCTTAGCATTGCATTGAGAGTACAATATTAAATCTCAAAAAACTTGCTACATTTATAAGATTAGGCTTTATCTTTGTTAGGGTTAATTATTTATGAGGGTTTTGCTAATAATATTATTATTGCTCCAAACTCAGTCACTGTCTGCCAAATTACGCAGGGCTGAGATTATTTCTGTACATGATGGGGACACAGTCAGAGTTCGAGATTCAGGTAGAGAGTTTCGTATTAGACTACTTGGTATCGACAGCCCAGAGTTGGAGCAGCGACCTTGGGGTGAATGTTCTCGCCTAGCTCTTTGTAGCGCATTGGGTTCTAGGCTTTGTGATTTTAAGCATCAATACCTAAGCTACGAATATGATGTCCAACATAAAGACAAATATCATAGAGACTTAGCCTATATCTATAACAGTCGAGGCGAGATGTTGAACCAAGTCTTGCTCAAATCAGGATACGCTGTAGTATTTATCTTGGAGCCCAATACTCGTTATGCCAGCCAGCTTAAAGACGCTGAAGCTTATGCCCGTAAGCAGCATATTGGTATTTGGCAGCAAGGCAAATTAGGCCTCTCCCAATCCCCCTATGAGTTCCGCAAGCGACAATCTAAGACAAAGCGTGCAAGAACATCTCAGCAAAGTTCAGCGAGATCTTCTGGGTCTACCAGACTCTCCAGCCATCAAACTTGATGCCATCAAACAGTCTACTAGAGTGTTTTTCAAAGATCATAGTCGTCCCCCAAGCCAGCCAGAGGCTAGTCCAGTACAACTGCCTAGCAGGGAGTCTCTTTCTAGAGAGACCGTGATAGCAGCCATTAGAACTCTACGCAAACATTCAGTAGAGCTTAGTGTTGTCGCTGTAGCTGCTGAAATGGGTATACCTTCGCAGCTTTTGTATCAAGACAGAGAAGTGCTAGAACTCATATACCAAGCGGCTCTTAGCAGTGATGATTATCATGATGCTAGCTTAGTACAAGGAGCAGATGCTCTTATCGCAGATTTACTTCGAGAGAACAAATCCCTCAAGCGCAAATCTCAAAAACTCCAATCTGAGCTTGACAAAAGCCCAGAGCAAATCCACAAAACTTACGCAGAGGCTTTTGCCAAGGGAGCAGCTATGCGCTATGGAGAAGCTAGTGATAGTCAGAGCTACTTAGATAAATGGGCTAGAGGGGTTCTTTTTTTGGATGCCCGCGAGTCTTTAAGTTCGGACAAAATCAAAAAATCTTATAGATTATTACTAAGCATCTTGCATCCAGATCAAAGCTCTAGAGACACAGCTTCTTTGATGAATACTCTTCAGCTAGCTTACAAATTTCTTTTGGAACGCTACTCCTAAAGTCTCCAATATTTGTTTTGCAGCCGGTCCTTAATTTCATGGTACTTAATGCTAAAATCCTGAATGTGCTGCCCTAGTGGCGGAATAGGTAGACGCAACGGACTTAAAATCCGTTGGTAATTCATTACCGTGCCGGTTCAAGTCCGGCCTTGGGCACCATTTATGTAAATATAAGTATTTTTTAAGTATTAGAGTCCCTCTTTCTTAACTTTTGCTCGGTATAATGAAGTCCCTCAGGTGGAAACCCCAGACTCAGTCAGCGGGTCCACATAATCTAGCTCTAAGCTAGTTTCGGTATGAAGAGTCCGTCCAAAAACTCATCAATCTCCCCAGTAGTAGAACTTTATATAAAGGAGCACGCAAATGCCACGAAAAAGAGGTAAATCCGCGACTATGGATTTAGATGGAGACTTACTAACTTACTCAGCAGACGAAGACATAATGGACGATCAGGATTTTGATGATTCTGAAGACATTAGTCTAGAAGCTTTTGATGGTGATATTGATTCAGCCATTATTTCTTCTGGAACTCGCTCTGTAACTAGCACTCAGGACGCTGATGCAGAAGACGATCTTCTCGAGGGAGTATCACCTCTCTCTGATGACTCCGTCAAAATGTACCTGCGAGAGATAGGTAGAGTACCTCTCTTGACTGCAAAACAAGAGATAGAGTTAGCTCGCCGCATCAAAAAAAACGACATAGAAGCCAAACGCAAACTAGTGCGTCATAACTTGAGATTGGTAGTCTCTATCGCCAAAAAATACATCAACAGAGGTCTTCCTTTCTTGGATCTTATTCAAGAAGGTAACCTTGGTTTGATTAGAGCTGCCGAGAAATTCGATCCCGAGAGAGGTTATAAGTTCTCAACTTATGCTACTTGGTGGGTTCGTCAAGGTATTACTCGTTCACTATCAGACAAATCCCGTACTATCCGAGTACCCGTGCATATGGTTGAGACCATCAACAAATTCAAAAAAATCGCCCGCAAACTCGGTCAGGAATTCAATCGTAGACCAACAGAAGAAGAACTTGCAGAAGTAATGGAAGTACCAGCCACTAAAATCAAAGAGATAGTAGCAGCTATGCGTACCCCAGTATCTCTAGAGTCTCCTATTAGTCCTGATGATGATGGCAAACTCGAAGATTTCGTCCCAGATATGTTCATGAACCGCAGACCCGAATACAGCGCTTCAGAGCAGTTACTGGCTGACGATGTCCTCAAAGTCCTAGATACTTTAACCGAAAAAGAAAAAGCGGTAGTCCAACTTCGTTTTGGTATAGATTCAGGTCAAGAAAGAACCCTAGAAGAAGTCGGTCGCAAACTAGGCATCACTAGAGAGAGAGTTCGTCAACTGGAATTCAGAGCCCTCAAAAAACTCAGACACCCAGACAGAGCCTCCAAACTCAAAGACTACTTAGAGATTAACTAAAACTCTCGTTGAAAGCAAAAACCCCGAGAAATCGGGGTTTTACTTTTTATGGACTTTGATATTAAACTTGTGGTCTGTTGGATTAGTTTATTTTTTGTTGTATTTGGATTTGAATTTATCGATACGGCCCGCAGTGTCTACGACTTTGTCGGTGCCTGCATAGAAAGGGTGGCAATTACTGCAAATCTCTACCCTAATAGAATCAAGAGTGCTTTGAACCAAGAACTCAGCCCCGCAGACGCAGCTGGCGGTGACTTCTTTGGAGTTGGGATGAATATCTGTCTTCACGGCTAATAGATTTTAGCATGAGCCCCTAGGGCTCAATCCTTAAGAGTTTCTGGTACTTTTCTAGCTGTCCATTAAGCTCTTCGCTTAGCTCTATTTGGGCATTTAGCTCTTCGTAGAGGGCTTTAAGTTCTTTTTCTCGTTCTCCTAGCTGCCAAGCTAGCTTCTGGATCTCAAAATCCTTGAGCCTAAGCTCTTCTTTGATGAGTCTTAATTCAGAACTATTAGTCCTCTGTTCCGCTCTGTATCTGGCTTTGATAAAATCTTCGACTTCTTCGTAACTAGAATCCCAAAGCCTATCAAAATCAGAAACAGCAGGATCTGGCTGATGTGGTTTTTTGTTCGGGCTAGTTCTCATAGGGTCTATATTTTGATTTTAACCTGAGTTTGGGGGATTGGGAGTTCTGTCAAGAACAAAGTTAGTCAGGAGTCATAAGAGGGCGGAGGAATTGAAGTTATTGCAATTGGCAATCACCACGGACCAAAGCCAAATCTATAGCCCCCACCTTGCCCCCCAAGCCCATAATCTCGTATTATATATTAGATGCATCAAGAACTAGAAGAGCTTAATTCTCAAGTCCCAGCTGTTTTGAAGCAGGAGCTGCCGGGGGCTTTACTGGAAACTCTCAGTACTATCCAGAAAGACTTGGAGCAGATTAATGCTCATAAGCATGCTTCGCCAGAATTTAGGGCTCTAATGGATGCTTATGTTAGTAAAGCAAATGAGGCTGAATTTGAGAAAATAAAATATAAAAACATCGAAGAAAAACACGAAGAACTGAAATCAGAGTTCCGTAGTCTCAAAGAACAAGTCAAAAAACAAGAATTAGATTTGGATGCTACTCGTGAAGCTCTCAAAGCCAGTGAGTCAGACCTTTTCAAGGTGAGGCAGGAGTTCACTTATTACAAAGACAGCTCCGAAAATAAAATCCAAGAACTTTCTGATGACAAGAGGGCTCAAAGTCAGAAGATGAGAGATTTACTTGCCGAAAAAGAAAAGTTCTCCTCTGAGATCCAAAACGCCCAAATCAAGGTGATGGAGGCTAATCACAAATACAAACAACTAGAACAAGACAGAGGTTTGGATAGAGATAACTATGATAGGGCCCTGAGAGAGACTGAAAATATAGCTTCTGAGCTTAGGGAGCAGCTAGAACTGCGTACTCGTGAGCTAGAGTACAAAGACGCTCTGCTAAATCAGCTCATCAAACAGCTTAGTGAGCCTGCTTCTGTGCTAAGTATGGCTAATCAACAGTCTCAGCCGACTAAGCAGTTTAGCCAACCGCCACTTAATAGTCAGTTCGTAGCTAGTCAGAGCCGTCCTAGCAGCCAGTTTGCTGCTAGCCAGCCGCCGCAGAGAAGCCCTTTGAGGGAGCCTTTGCCTAGTGAGCAAGCTTTAGATGAGATCCCGTCTATGTTTCAGAGGGAGATCCTTAAGCCCCAAAGCTCAGCGGTCTACAAAGCTTCTTCAGAGAAACAAGGCAGTTCTATGCGCTGGGGAGCTGTTCGTAAATAATCCAGATGCCACTTTGGGTTTATCCTCCAAGTTTTCACAAGACTAACTCTAAGCGTATTTATTTATATGGAGCTTCAGATCAGCTTCTTGAGCTTGTTTATGGAGACCTAAAAGTTCAGATAAAGCCTTTGGAGAATGGGGTTTTTGTCTATCCTTTGGATTTGTTTTTAGGTGAGCAAGAGATTGTTTTGACTTGCGGAGCTTGGTCTGAGAGCCGCAGTATCACAGTAATAGAAGCCTCAGATTTGATTGCTTATGCCTATCCATATGATGCTTTTAGGTTAGTAGAGAGCCCAGCTAAATTACGCTCTGTGATAGTGGATTCTAGCTTGAAACCCAATCTACATATAGGGTGGACAGGGGACTCTAAATATCGCATCCTCATTCCACTGTCTTGCCCAGTTGATTTTTCTTTGGAATCTATGGCTGAAAATTCTTATCGTTTAAGTTTTATGGATTTAGAGCAGGACTTGGATTGGATACATTACCTAGACGAGGGTGTTGTCGTGGAACCCAGTGTTGATGGGGCTTTGTGGATATCTACTCGTCTTGCTTTAAGTGAGCCGTATTACCATAAAGA
>CAZASO010000057.1:0-4124 GCA_964487825.1 uncultured Gammaproteobacteria bacterium | reverse complement strand
TGTCTGTCGCAAAGCCAGTCCCAGAGCGTATCTGCCTAGATCCCGGGCATGGAGGCTCTCAGAGAGGCTCTATCTCAGCTCGCGGGCTAGAAGAAGCAGACTTAAATTTAAGATTAGCCAAAAAGCTCCGGGCTAGATTAGAGCAAGAAGGCTATTCGGTTGTGATGACTAGAGAAGACGATAGCGATTTGAGTCTAGCTCAGAGAGTAGAGATAGCAAGAAATTCCAAATCAGATTTATTTATATCTTTGCATCATAATGCTTTACCAGATGCTAGAGATCCTCGCTTGGAGAGAGGGCTATCTGTACATTATTACCATGCTACTGATAGAGCTTTGGCTCAGCATTTGTTGAAAGAGCTTGTCAGGGAGCTTAATTCTAGTGAGCATGGATTGTTTTGGCAGAACTTACATGTGTTAAGAGAGAACCGCTATATGCCTAGCATCCTTATAGAAGCTGGCTTTCTAATCCATCCTCTAGAATCAGATATAATTAGCGGGGAAGCTTATCAAGAGAGCTTCGTAGAAGGATTAGTGCTAGCTTTAGCTAGTTTTTTTGATGAATAATAAATATGATACTTTGATTATAGGTTCTGGTATCGCTGGGCTGAACTTGGCTCGCAAGTTAGCTCAGGCTGGGCAGAGGGTGTTTTTAGCCTCCAAAGAAGCTGTTACAGAGGGTTCCAGTAAATATGCTCAAGGTGGGGTTGCGGTAGTTAGTCCCTTGAACCCAGAAGACAAATCCGAAAGCCACATAGAAGACACTCTAAGAGCTGGTTGGGGGCTTTGTGACCCAGAGGTTGTCAGTCTCATCATAGATTCGGCTTGGTCCAAACTAGAAGAACTCATTAAACTAGGGGTTAACTTTGATAAAGATTTTAATATAGAAGGTTCTCACAGTTATTCTAGGGTTATGCATGTGGCTGATGCTACTGGAAGAGCTATACTTAAGCCGCTTTTAGATAAAGTCTCTCGTAATCACAGAGTATCTATAGCCCAAGGTTCTCAATGCCTCTCCCTGATTAAGTCTGGGGATTTTGTGGTAGGAGCTAGATTTAGAGACATAGAAGATTCTGAGTATGATATTTGGGCTCAGTCTGTAGTGTTAGCTACAGGAGGTTTAGGGGCTCTTTATTTAGAGAGCAGTAACCCTTCTATACTTACTGGTGATGGTATCGCTTTAGCCTATGATGCGGGTGCGGAGATTAGAGATTTAGAGTTTGTGCAATTTCATCCGACTGTGTTTTTTCCTCCCAGTAAAGCTCCATTGTTGATCACGGAAGCAGTGCGAGGTGCAGGCGCTCTTTTGCGTAATACTCATGGGGAGCTGTTTGCAGAGCGTTACCATCCAGAGGCAGAGCTTGCTACTCGTGACATAGTGAGTAGAGCTATAGTCCAAGAAATGAAACTCACCAAGAGTGATTTTGTTTATTTGGATTTTAGAGTTATAGACTCTAGCTTGCTTGAGACTAAATTTCCTAATATTTATAAGAAGAGTCTTACTTATGGCTATGATCTTAAGACAGATCTTTTGCCTGTGAGACCAGCAGCTCACTATACTGTAGGCGGCATAAGGACTGATGTTCAGGGTCGTACTAGGGTCAAGGGGCTCTATGCTTTGGGTGAAGTAGCTTCTACTGCTTTACATGGAGCTAACAGGCTAGCTAGTAATTCTTTACTTGAATGTATAGTGGTTTCAGATTTTCTTGCTGATACTATTTTGGCTGAGAGTTCTAGAGTGAGTGTAGATACTTCAGACTTTAGCTATAGTTCTTCTTTAGCTCCTGTGAGTCATTCGGATTTATTGACTATTCGTAGGCTAGTATCTAGAGCTGCTGGATTAGAGAGAGAAGAGCAGACTTTGCTAGAAGCCATTCAGCAACTGGCTTTGCTGCCAGAGTCTTTGGTCAAAACCACAGCTAGTCTTCTGCTGAAGATGGCTTTGGAGCGCAGAGAGAGTAGAGGGACTCATTATCGTAGTGATTATCCTTTGAGCTTGGAGAGTGCCAGCTCACAAATTTTATGTCAAATACATTCAGAACTCGCATAGCACCTAGTCCGACTGGTAATCTACATTTGGGCACAGTGAGAACTGCTCTCTACAACCTAGTCTTTGCCAAAAGACATGGAGGAGAATTTTTATTTAGGCTAGAAGATACAGATATAGAGCGCAGCAAAGAAGAATATACCCAAGAGATTATAGAAGGTTTTCAGTGGCTAGATATAGAGTGGCAGGGGGAGATGGTCCGTCAAAGTGAGCGCAGTGATAGATACCAAGCATACATAGATCGCTTACTAGAAGCGGGATTGGCTTATCGTTGCTATGCCACCAGAGAAGAACTCGAAGAGATGAGAGCTGCTCGCAAAGCGGCGAAACAGCCAGAGGGCTATGATAATCGGGGGCGTTATTATACTGAAGAACAAATCGCAGCATATAGAGCTGAGTCTAGACCTTTTGTGGTGCGTCTCAATCTAGACCTAGGTTCTAGCCAAGCTAGAGATATTCGATGGACGGATCTAGTGCGTGGTGAAATGTGCGTGAATACTAAAGACCTAGGCGGGGATTTGGTTATTCAGAAGTCTGATGCTCAAGTCTTATATAATTTTGCGGTTGTTATAGATGACCATGAGATGTCTATCACTCATGTTCTTAGGGGTGAAGATCATCTCACCAACACTGCCAAACAAATAGCCATCTATGAAGCACTTGGGGTCCCAGTCCCAGAGTTCGGGCATTTACCTTTGATCTTTACTTCCGATAAACAAAAACTCTCCAAACGCAAACATGGTGATATAGCTGGAGTCGCAAAATATCGCAAAGAAGGCTATTTACCAGAAGCTTTAGCTAATTACCTGCTATCCACTAGTTATAGCCCTCGCTCAGAGCATGACTTGAACTCAGATGCTTTGTTTAGTTTAGATGAGATAGCTCAGACTTTTGATATTGCAGGTGTGAGCCGTAGCCCAGCTATTTATGATCTCAATAAACTTAATTGGTTTAATCGTGAATACATGAAACGCATGTCTTTTGCGGATTTAATGCAGGCTTTAGCTCCTTTCCTTCGTTATGACCTTAGTCAATTACCTAGGCTAGGATCCAATACTGGAGAGCTACTCATAGAATCTATTCGCAACAATATCGACAAATTTTCAGATATAAACTCAGAGCTTAATTATTTTTTTGAAGATATTGAGATTCCTCTAGAGCATCGTCCTCTAATTCAAGAAGCAAGAACACTCATAGAGACCCTTAAGGCAGACTTAGAGACTTGGGATTTTCAGAATCCAGAACAAATCAAAAATCGCATCAATGATATAGGAGTCTCTCTTGGTCTCAAAGCCAAAAAACTATTTTGGCCTATTCGCATAGTTCTTAGCGCTAGAACTCATGGACCAGATCTAGGATTAGTTTGTGCTTTACTTGGAAAAAACAAGCTGAGAGCCAGATTTGAGGCAGCCATGCTATAATTAACCTGCTCTATGCTGTCAGGCAGCTCCTTTCTTCTGTTTTATTCATGAAAAGCACTTTGAGTCCCAAATCTGAGCTTCGTTTGCTTGCTCGCGAGACAGCAACTATGCTACTCAGTTCAGTAGAGAACATCCACGAAAAATCTCAAAGAGCGATAGAGGAGATTAGGTCTTTAGATGTTTATCAAGAAGCCAGAACTATTCTGACTTATAGTCCCTTAGCTGATGAGATCGATATTTCAGAGCTTATTCGTTTAGACCCAGATAAACAATGGGTTCTACCAAGACCACTTGGAGATGGCATTATGCTTCTTTTGGAGTTTGATAATTTTGATGAATTGGTTGATGGCAAATATGGTCTCAAAGTTCCTCTTGGGACTAATCATTTGGTGCATAAATCAGAGATAGATTTAGTGCTAGTCCCCGGGCTTATGTTCGACAAAAGAGCTTATAGACTGGGTCGTGGCGCTGGATATTATGACCGCCTCCTATCTGATATGCGGGCTAAATCCGTGGGAGTCTGTCTCTCTGAGCTGCTTTTGGAGATACTCCCCAAAGAAGAATATGATATCGCTGTAGATTTTGTTGTGGCGGCGTGACCCTAATGCAAGACCCCATAAAAAGCATCAGACATCACACGGATCAAAGCTTCATCTA
>CAZASO010000056.1:2868-10427 GCA_964487825.1 uncultured Gammaproteobacteria bacterium | reverse complement strand
CCTGCATCAGTACCTAGAGTGATGGCTATGCTAGTACTAGCATCAGAGCTAATACTATCTAGAGCGATATCGCCGACATTAGTGATATTATTGTCGCTTACGCTTAGAGAGTTGAGAGTTGCAAGACCGCTTGTAGAGAGGGTTCCAGTGATGGCGGTATTACCAGCAGCCAAAGTGCTAGATAGAGTGGTCGCCCCAGTAACTCCCAAAGTACCACCAACAGTGGCATTGCTGCTAACAGCGAGAGTACTAGATAGACTAGTAGCTCCACCTACAGCGAGAGTACCATTAAGAGTAGTATTGCCACCAGCATGAAGATTGCCGGGTGTGCTTAGACTTGCAAAACTAGTACTGCCACCAACAGTTAAATCACCACCGATACTAATGTCATCAGTAATACTGAGGTCATCTCCGAAACTACCATTATTAGTTATAACTAAATCAGCACCATTGATATTGTCAGTAACTAGTACATCATCACCTACAGTAACATCGCCAGTAACAGTAAGAGCGCTACCATTGATATAACTGGTGACTAATAATTTATTAGCAAGACTCGCAGCCCCAGTTGCAGAGAGGGTTCCACCGATACTAGTGTTACCCGTGAGAGTACTAGCACCAGTAACAGCAAGAGTTCCACCGACACTAGTATTACCAGTGAGAGTGCTAGCACCAGCTACAGATAGACTGCTACTAAGAGTAGTAGCACCGGTAACTCCTAGAGTGCCACCTACACTAGCATTGCTACTAAGAGTAGTAGCACCGGTAACAGCGAGAGTACCACCGACACTGGCAGTACTACTAGTGCTAATAGAAGCAGCGCTAATAGCATCAGTTACGCTGAGGTCATCACCGAAACTACCATTGTTGGTTATAACTAAATCAGCACCGTTGATATTGTCAGTAACAAGTACATCATCACCGACCGTAACATCGCCAGTAACAGTAAGAGCGCTACCATTGATATAACTAGTGACTAATAATTTATTAGCAAGGCTCGCGGCCCCAGTCACAGAGAGAGTACCACCGACACTGGTGTTGCCAGTGAGAGTGCTAGCCCCAGCAACTGCTAGAGTGCCTTTGGAGATGAGAGTACCACCGTTGATAGTACCAGTGGTCACCAAAGCATTATTACTAAAACCGATTATAGAATCTGTACTATCTGTAAGCGTATAACCATTGATATCTAAGTTACCTCCCAGATCAGGATTAGTATCATCGGAGACTTCATCCATAGAGAAACTAGAAGGAGATACCCATGAAGCCAGACCGTTAGCATCTGATAATAGGACATCACCAGTACTAGGATTGCCACCGCTAATTAAAATTTGACCATTGATATGTAGAGCAGCACTAGAATTAGGACTAGAGGTTTTGATACCGATATTGTTTTGTGAAGCATCTACGAAGAAGGCATGAGTATTAGAAACAGACTCAATTCTGAAATCTTGGTTTGCAGCATTTTCGTTGAAGACCCCATCGTTGATGAGACGGATAGAAGTTAGAGTTCCACCATTATCTTGGACTTGAAGTGTTCCACCATTGTTCACAAGACCAGTAAGGTTCGCAGCAGAAGAGTCAAATAAAATTAAACCACCGCCGGGGACTCCGTTTGCAGAGCTAGCTGCGCTACCGTTGACGACCATCAAACCGTTTGCTGCATTGGATAAATCAACCTCAAGACCATCAGCAGATCCTGCGCTTGTATCCATTATAGAAATTGAATCCTGTAGAATAGCGGCCACAGGTGTAGTAAAAGCACCTGCAAGTAATATAGAAATTATGAACAGTAATTGTTTTCGAGACTTGTTCATTTCCACTAATCTGCCCATATAAAATCAACCCATTAAGCACTAGGACGGCTACTCAACTAAAAAGCCTAGATTTACAAATCACTCCCAGATTGCCTTTCAAGGGTTTTTACCTATAATTGGCCATAGTAGAGGGTGTGCTTCAAAATGGGTATATAGTATTTATGAGCTTGATGTGGGGCCAAAGACTTTTTTATAGTTTTTGTCTATTCTTCTTTTGTACCTTGCTGACTCAGGCATCAGATTTAGTGCCAACAAATCGCATAGAGTATTTGGAGGATGAGAAAAGCACAAGACTCAAAGCCAATTTTCAAGCGAAGTCAGCAAATAAAAATTTTTTAAGCAAATCAACAACACTTGAATCCGAAAAAACTTCAGCGGAAAAATTTAAGAAACGCTTTTTGACTAAGGATTTGGGTCCTTTAAGTTTAAGTCTTAATGTGACAAATCCTTTGCAAGTTAGCGCAAATAGTTTAAATTTCAATTTAGATTTGATTCAGTCTTTTCAGCTTTTGGAGGCAGGGACTCAGCAATTCAGGTCTAATTTAGCAGGTCATTAAGCTTGATTCCATGGCAAGGTTACTGCTGAATAATTTGGAGAAAGTAGCGTTTTAAGAGAATGATTGAATTTATTGAGATTGCCAGTACAGAGTATCTCCAGAGAGCCGCCCCCTGACTGCTTTGTATCGAGGTCTAGGCTATTAACAGCGATTTGAGCTGGGTTTATGAACAGGAAGCGAGAATTAGCTTCTAGTAAAAAAGCATAATGAGTGCAACCTATGATTACCTCATGAATATTGGGTCCTAGGGTATTTAGATATTGTTGAAATATAGCTTTAGCCTCATCCATACGCCCATCTTCTACGAGAGGTACTAGTTCGGGACATTTGACTGGGAAAATTTCTACAGACCACTCTAAATATTTGGCAGAATTGATGTTAGCGACAGTAGCCAGTAAAGCCACAGGATCTTTATGCTGACTGTGTTTGAAGTAGTCTTGCATAATTTCAAAAAGGTTTATAACTTGAAAATCATAGATACTAAGATCTACTTGGTCCAAATACATAGAGCTAGTATTACAAGCAGATATGACTAGGTCTACTTGACGACTTTGCATAAAATCTAAAATCTCACGAATATATTTGATTAACTCCTCAGGGCTTTTGTCTCCATAGGGAGCCCTAGCAGAATCTGCTAAATAGATGAGATCAAAACCGCTAGGATACTTATCCAGAAAGAGTTTGAGCAGAGAGAGCCCCCCTAGTCCAGAATCATAGAAAGCTATTTTCAATCACGACCCTCTTCCAGATATTTGATCAAACCTCTTGAAACGGCTTTAGCCAGATCACTTTGATAGTTGTCATCCACGAGTCTACGGCGCTCTTTGGCGCAAGTCATAAAACCTGTTTCTACTAAAATAGAGGGAGCGGCTGTATGCTTGCAGACCCAGAAGCCAGCATTACGAACCCTTTGATCTGGCATTTTGACATCATCTAAGAGTTGTTGATGTACAGCATTAGCTAGTTTCTTGCTGCGATTGTTATGGTAATAAGTTTGTAGACCTTCCATACGAGGATTAGTAGGTAGAGCGTTAGCATGTATGGAGACGAAAGCATCTGGTTCTATGGTGTTGGAGACCTCAACTCTTTCTGCTAGAGATACGAATCTATCTTCTGAACGGGTCATGTAGACAGTAACACCGGCCTCTTCTAGATATTGTTTGATCTTGCGGGCTATTTGTAGAGTGATGTCTTTTTCTTGTCTTTCATCATAAACCGCACCGGGGTCATAGCCTCCGTGTCCTGCGTCTACAACGACTTTTGAGCCTTGGATGGCTTGATTAGCAGTAACAGTCCCCCCATCTATCTGCTTGTCTGGAGTGAGTTTGTAAATTCTAAGGATAAGTTCTTTATTGCTAGCACCCGGTTTAAATTCTTTGATTAGACCTTCTTCTGTAAGATCGAAGACCGCTCTTGTGACTGGTCTTCCAAGCGTGGCTATACCAAAACGCACAGCAGCAACCTGAGCAGTTTTAGTAAACGCCATGGCGACTTGTTTGGCATCATAAGCTGTTCCATAGAGGTCTACCACTACACGCTCAGGATTATGTAGGTTGAGAAATTTATAATTAATGTCTTTGGAAGATTTAATAAGAAAAACAGATTCATTATCATTTTGGCTAAGCAGGGAGAGAGTATAGGTTTTGTCTGTGCCCAGCAAATCCTCTGGCTGACTGGCTTTGGCTTCTATGGAGACTTGCTTTTTGTCTTCACTGAGAACGACAGCTCTATCTAGACTATCTCTGCCTATGAAGACTATTCGTACAGTAGAAGCATCTAGCTGTGAGATTTTGATTTGTTCACCAACATGACTGAGAGTTTTTTTGGTGGCAGGATCTTTGAGGCTCGCACCTACTATATCCACAGTGAGTCTGCTAGGAGCCTCTTGTCGAGAGCTTCTTAGCTTGATAGTTCCATTTGCTTTGATAACCAAATCTCCATCTGCCATTAAGACAGGCTCTTCCAAGATGAGTTTTTCTGAGCTAAATCTAAAATATAAATTAGAGCCAAGATTCTCAAAACCAATGCTCTCCAAAGCCGCGCTATTAGTGCCTTCCACGACTATGCGTACGGTAGTAGGACTGAACTGTGCTAGACGAAGTTCTCGTATATCTGGACTTAGATTTGTGAAACTTTGATTTTTGCCTTTGAGATCCGCGTTCAATATATCGAAAATCAAACGAGGAGGTTTTAGCATGCTGCTTTTTTTGAACTGAATATTAGACTTACTGTCATGAGCGAGTATAAGACTGCCAGAATCCAAAACGGCTTCATTAATAGAAGTAAGCCTAGTAGCGACTACTTCTAGCTGGACTAGTAGTAGCACTAAGCAAAAAAATAGTTTCTTCATATGATACAAAAGAGTTTGTCAAGACGGACTCTAAGACTAATAATATAGCAAAATGAATATATGCAAAGGTCTAAAACTAAAATAGCAGTTGTTGGTGCTACTGGTTACACGGGACTTCTTCTTAGCCAATTATTATTAAGACATCCTTTCGTAGAGATTCAGACTTTAGTTAGTGAGTCATATAGTGGTAAGAAATTTTCTGAGATATATCCTGCTTTTAGTTCTTTGCTAGACCTGAGATGTAGTGAGCTATCTCTCTCTAATTTATCTAAATCAGAGCTAGTATTTTTTGCTACTCCAAATGGTCTTGCTTATAAATTTGCTGGAGATCTTATCAAAGCTGGTATTAGAGTTATAGACCTAAGTGCGGATTATCGTTTTAGGGATTTAGCTGTTTATACTAAAGCCTATGGCTTCAAACGCAGTGACAGAGCCTTGAACAATCGTTCTATCTATGCTTTACCAGAATTTCGTAAAGCTGAGATAGCCAAATCCAGAGGCGTGATTTCTAATCCCGGTTGTTATACTACAGCTAGTATTCTGGCTTTAACACCTTTGCTTAGAGCGCACAAAACTTTTGGCATAGATTTGGATTCTGTGATTATTGATGCCAAATCCGGACTGAGTGGAGCTGGTCGTAAAGCAGTCACTGAGCAGCTTTACGCTGAGGTCGCAGAGAATATCTCTCCTTATAAACTAGCTGGACAGCATAGGCATGTCCCAGAACTAGAAGCCTTCTGGTCTGAAGATCTTCAGCGAGAACTGCCTATTACTTTCTCTCCACATTTAGTACCTATGACTAGAGGTTTGCTTGTTACTTGCTATTTGCGTAGTTCCCGCAAGCTCCAACTTCAAAAATTACGCGCTCTTTACCAAGAAGTCTACAAAGGAGAACCTTTTGTCCAGCTCTTGGAAGCAGGTGTTTATCCTCAAAGCAAATGGGTCGTGAACACTAATCGGGCTCTCATTCAAATAGACTATGATGAGCGCAGGGGACAGATCATTGTTACGGCGGTGATAGACAATCTTATCAAAGGTGCTGCTGGACAGGCTTTGCAGAATATGAATATCATCTTGGGTTATCCAGAGACTACAGCTTTAGAACTCAGTCCTTATCTGCCTTAGGCTTTTTGTCTTTCTTGGCTTTGGCTTCTTCGAGTTTTTTGTCTAATTCTGCTATTTTGCTAAGAAGCTCTCCATTAATGGCTTTGGGCTCGCTGATTTTGGACTTAATAACTTCGACAGCTTTCATAAGTTGTCTGTCTTGTCCGTCTTCTGGCTTTCTAGTCCCAAAAGGAACATTGGGGTCAAAGAACCAAGGGCCTCTACTTTCCTCATAGTCCACTTTAGAAAGTTTAATTTCATGATCTGGTCTAATACCTTTTTTGTTGATGTCTGTTTTGTTGGGGGTTAAGTATCTAGCTATGGTGATATTGATGCCACTACCATCACCAAGTTTGTTAATGGCTTGTACCAAACCT
This sequence comes from uncultured Gammaproteobacteria bacterium, assembly GCA_964487825.1. Lineage (GTDB taxonomy): Bacteria > Cyanobacteriota > Vampirovibrionia > LMEP-6097 > LMEP-6097 > CAZASO01. The sequence goes on along the minus strand of CAZASO010000056.1, from coordinate 4,225 downwards.
TTACCATAAGACTTCATGCCTACGAGTTCCGCACGGCCATTGTCTCTTAGGGCTCCACTGAAAATCTCACTAGCACTAGCGCTATTACTATTGATGAGTAGGACTAGTGGTTTATCAGAGCTCACACTATCTCTAGAAGTATAAGAACTTACATAATCATCTTTATTTACAGTGCTAACTATGACGGCTTCTTCTAAGAACATGTCTGAAATTACCATTGCATTATTCAGTAGACCACCGGGATTATTGCGAAGATCTATAACATAGGCTTTGCAAAGCGGGTCTAGGACTGCCATTGCGTCTATCAGCTCTTGGACGGTATCTTTGGAGATGAAGGTACTGAGGCGGATATAACCAATATCATCAAAAATCACTTTAGCTTGTCCATCAGGAATAGATTTGATAGGTATAACCGCTCTTACTATCGTGACTTTAAATTTTTTATTTTCTCTTTTGATACTGAGTGTGACACTGGTGCCGACTGGTCCTCTGATGCGCTTAGCAGCTTCTTCTATGGATAGTCCAGAAGTGTTTTTGTCATCTATCTCCAAGATGAGATCATTGGGTCTTAGGTCAGCTTTGGCTCCGGGAGTGCCTTCTATGGGTGCGATGATAATAACTCTTTGAGATTTATCTAAGCCGATTTGTATGCCCACACCAGTCAACTCTGCTTCTATGGATTCTTTTTCTTCTTCAAAAGCTTTGCGATCTAGGTAGCGAGTGTATCTATCTCCTAGGCTCGCAACCATAGTCTCTATAGCTTTGACCGCATCATCTCTACTCTCTAGTGAGTCGTCATAGCGATGTCTCCAGATCTCCCAGTCTTGATCGTTGAAATCTTGATCTACAAAATCATTTTTGATGAGTTTCCATACCCTGTCATAAAGTATTTTGGCCGGTATATCTGTGTATTCTTCTTCTGGAGTTTTGGGCTCTTCGGCTTTAGGTAGGGTCCAGCCAGCTAGGCTAGAGCTAAGAGCTAAGCAGAGTAAGAGAGTATAGAAGCTAGATCGTTTTAATAAATTCAACAAAATGGGCCTTGTTTTTGAAGCTTTGGCAATAAACTTATTGTATATGACCCCTTGCAAAGTAATATGTATTATTGTATTATTAGCTTTGTGCTAACTTGCCGTAAAGATGTGCCAAAAACACAGCTTTTCAGCGGGTCCAAAAAGCTCCCAGATGCGAGTCAGAGCGAGCGAGTTTATTAGACATAAATGAGCATCGTGAGGGCCAGCATAACAACACAGATGGGACTTTTTGGAAGCAGGGAACTTGATTTAGGATCAATGCTCCAGCAAGTATATTATTAAGAGAGTATATAAAACATTATGGCGACAACTCCAACAACTCCAAA
>CAZASO010000056.1:0-2768 GCA_964487825.1 uncultured Gammaproteobacteria bacterium | reverse complement strand
AGGGTACTAATGATCTTGCTAATCTTCTAGCAGGAGCACGCGGCAACCAAGCCGGATCCGGCGAAGCTGATAAGAAGAGGTTGGGAGGACCTAATGACCTTGCTAGTCTTCTTGCAGCAAATAAACCCGGCGAAGCTTTAGCAGCTCCCGAGCAAGGGCAGTCTCCACAAACAGCAGGTACTACTAATCTAGTCCCCCCTCAATTTGCAACCATCAAAATACCTGTTACTAATACAGTAGAACTAGAAGACCTTGAAGCTCTTATGAGAGCAGGAGAATTTTCAGGGGAGCTTGTGGAAATTACTCCCGGTGCGCCTTCTAGCGTTAAGTTAATGCAAGCAGGAGAAATCCGTATACCTTCTGACGATGCGCAAGATACTTATAACCAAAATCCAGTCGACCCAGCTAGTTTAGCTAGGATCAAACAAATAGGCACCTATTATCTAGTAGAAGTTGTACATCCGTCTCAGGCTCAGGAAACCAACCGGGACTACAATCAAATTTTCGTACCAGTATCTCTCGCGACTCAAGTGCGTTTGAGTTACGGAGCTTCTTCGGTGGCTATTTCTGATCTTCCTCATACAGGAGCACCAGAAGATCTTGCTTTATCCCAAGCCCTAAGATCAGGAGCCTTGCCTACTGGTGAGGGGCAGATCGTTAGAGATTCAGCAAGCATGGCCGACAAATTAAGGGTGGGGTCACCAGCTGATTTTGAAAACTACCTCGCAAATTATTTTGCTGCTAACCCAGCTCAGACAAGAACAATAGGGCCTTACTTGGATTTATCTACCATGAGCGATCATGTTGCGATCTCAGATATTGCAAGAGACGCAGCAACTATTGAAAGACTTAAAGCAGAGTTTGCTACAAGCCCAGACTTTAGTCAAAGACTAGAAGACCCCAAAACTGTGTTTGTAGGATTGTCTCCTACGGATTTAGTTTTTTTGACCAAAAGTTATACCCTTCCAAAAGATTGTGAAATTACCATTACAGGACCCGATCGGACAGCAAGATCCTCCAAGATAGCAGCAGGGACTGTTCTTAGTTCTGCTCAGGCAGAGGCTTTGAAGTCTATTCATGGTCGCACGATAGCAGGCTCTAAATATCAGCTTAGAGGCTTTAATCCTCAAGTTCGTCATAGCATGCTTGTATTTAAGCAGAATCCAGCAGCTCTTAATGAACAGCCTCAATTCAAAGCAGCTCTTAGTTTCCCGCCAGATTCCAACATTATTATGGCAGCGACTTTGGGTCAAGGTTTAGCTCTTGATACCTCTCAGGATGCTCTTGCTCTCAGTCCAACAAGTCTTCTGCCTCTAGAAGCTTCCAAAGAGCCACCTAGGCAGCTTCCAGACTGCATCCAAAAATTAATTGAAGGACCCGGAACAGTAGCTACTAGGAGCGGACAGATTAAAGATATTGATGGCAACAATGGCAATAATGACAAGAATAAGAATGGTGCTACGAACTGGCTTAAGCAAATTAAAGCAAAGCTCCCGTGGGGCTGATAGGAAAGAGACTTCTTTATAAAATTTCTGCACCCTCATCAACAGCTCTCAGGAAGCGGTATTCAGCTTTGATGCCAGCACTCTGCAACCAAGCTGTTTGCATGGCGTTAGCTACTGTCTCAGCATTACTCTGACTATCCACTACTGCTATCAAAGTAGAACCAGCACCAGAGAGCATAGTTCCGACAGCACCCGCTTCAAGCCCAGTATCCAAGACATACTGCATGCCCGGCACCAAAGTCGCCCTATTGGCTTGATGGAGTTTGTCTTTGAAAGTTTTTTTGAGGACCTCTGTATTTTTGGAGGCCACGGCGGCCACTAGAAGAGAGCTATAGCCTATGTTAAAAATCGCATCTTGATAATTTACTTTGGCTGGGAGTATAGCCCTTGCTTGAGCTGTAGGGGTTTTGAAATTGGGGCTAATAGTTACAAAAAATAAATCTTGGTTCCAAGGAAGTTTAATGTAATTTAGTTCTTGATCAGCATAGACGCAGACTATAAAACCACCGATAATAGCTGGGGTAATATTGTCTGGATGTCCATCCAACTGAGTACCTATCTTGAGTAATCTTGCTTGGCTATAATGCGCTCCACCATTGTGTTCTATGATGCGCGCTGCTGCCATGAGTCCAGCAACTATGGCCGTACTACTAGAACCGAAACCTCCAGTTACAGGAATAGCAGCCTCTAGATGTATTTTGACAGGAGGTGTTTTGAGTTTTTCTTTTTTGAAGAGATAATCAAAAGACCTGTAAACCAAATTTTCTTTGTTGTACTCAACATGCTCTTCAGAGAGATTAGAACTATAGATCAGAGCGCTAGGATCCTTTTGGGCAGAGGCTTCTAGCTTTGAGTCGTTATCTAAGTCGAAACTATAATGATTATAGAGTCCCAGAGCCAAGCCGAGACTATCAAAGCCGGGGCCTAGGTTAGAGGTACTTGCAGGAACTTTAACAGTGAATTTCACTAAGTATTTATTATATATGTATGTACACCCCAATATAAAACCTTTAGGAAATATCCCAGAAGGGGCCTATCTAAATCCTAGTTGCTTTTGCTAGCATATAACTCTACTCAAAACAGAGTCTCTGGATTGAGTGGCATAGTAAACTGAAAACTGAATAGTACAGCCCGCAATTTTTTTGTTAGTGAACAAATCTAAGTAGGCCAGAAAGAATTTTCTTTTGAAAGATTACTTTGTAATCTTTATTGTCATGGAGAGTTTGATCCTGGCTCAGGACTAACGCTGACGGTATGCCTTAT
>CAZASO010000055.1:3860-10548 GCA_964487825.1 uncultured Gammaproteobacteria bacterium | reverse complement strand
CTCATGGTTACAGCGTTAAAGACAAAAAGTTATTTATTAACCCTATTGAAGCTGAGCATGTCAAATATTTTTTCGAAAGCTACCTTGATGTTAAATCAACAATTGCTCTCAAAGATAAAGTGAATAGTGAAGGCTATAGAAGCCGCAATGGTAAACCATGGGGATGTGGTGCACTTGGACGTATCTTAAATAACCCTACTTATATAGGCAGGGTTAGACATCGTACCAATATTTATGATGGTTTACAAGATGGAATCATAGACAAAGATCTATGGAATCAAGTTCAAGAAACATTAGAAGCTCAACGAACTAGGCTTGCTGATAGTTTTAATATAGGCAAATATCTTTTATTCCAAAAACTTTATACCACTGATGGTGAGTTGTTTAAATGTGATGCTTCTATCAAACAGAACAAGAATAAGAAAATTAGATATGAATATTACATCTCGAGCCAAAAGAGATTCAAAGCACGCAGAATAGAAGAAGTTGTAACTGAAAATATTCAGTCTCTCTTTCAAATTAATAACGTATTAAAGCGAGATGAGCTAGATGAATTATACAAAGTAAACTGGGGTAAACTTACCTACGAAAAACAGAGAGCCTTAGTTAAATACTTGATATCAAAAGTTGTTGTTGATACTGAGGAAATACGCATAGAAATTGAAAGAGAGAAGATTAAGAATCTTCGGAAATGGCAAAAAGCTGATTATTGGAACAAAGGAGATAATCGAGTAGAACACATCTATCTTTCAACTGATTCTAAACTTATCAACATCATTATTGATATGGATTATGCCAAAGTAAAAGTTAAGTATCTTAATAAAACATTACTGTGGAATATAGCGAAAGGTCATCAGTACAAAAATATGTTTGAAGCAGGCAAGTCCACTTTCCAGATTGGACAAGAAGAGAATAAAGTTGATGGTTACATTTCTAGGATTCTTAAGCTTGGCTATCTTAGTCCAAAAATTATTGAAGCAATCATGGAAGGCAATTATTCCGAAGATCTATCAGTAGCCAGACTACAAGAAGCATCAGATCTACTTGATTGGAAAGAACAAGAAGCTCAAATCAAGCCATACTTATTGCTCGCTTAAAACATGACTAGAAGTTATATAAAAATGCCAAAAACCCTCTGCCCGAATTTGCGTAAAGAGAGCTTTTGCCCAATTACCCTAATTCGCCACCAAAACCTCAGCTCTCTGGTGAGATTACAAAACAAAAAGCCCGCACACAGCGGGCTTTGTTCTAGTTTTTGTGACCACTCTGTGATCGCTAGGAATTAGTGGCGGACAGAGAGGGATTCGAACCCTCGGTGACTTTCGCCACGACGGTTTTCAAGACCGCTCCGATAAACCACTCTGGCATCTGTCCATTTGCAATTCTACACTATTAAGGGGCTTTTATTTCCCCTTTGTTTTTGCTAGAATATCCAGTTCTATGGGGACAAACATAGCTACCAGCACTAGGCTGGTCGGGCTGCTATTTCTACTTACTTTTTTATTAGAAGAGGGGCTTAGTTCTTCGGCGAAGCTAGATGATTTTTTTCAACCAGTTAGCCTCAAGACGACTGTCTATCAAAATATCCAAAGACCTAGCCACAGCGATCCCGGAGATGCTGTGTTGTGGCAAGCTCCGCCTTATCAAAATTTCGCAGAGACTTTAAGTCCTGTAGAAGAATTAGCAAGAACCAAGCAAGCTTTAGATATATTAATTCAAGCAGCTTTAGATTATGATCCCAGTCTCCAAATTGCTAAGAATAAATTGAAACGCAAACAACTTAGCTTGCTTACAATTAATCTTATAGAAGATTTTAGTCAGTATAGGTTTCAGAGTCAGCATAATTCAGAAGCAGAAAGTTATATACAGACTGTACTTTGTGAGATTCGTAAGCAGTACGAGATTTATAGAGAAAGTTTTTTTCGTAGCAGTAGGGATCCAGATTATTTGCAGCAGATAGACAAAGCAAGAGCTTACTTGATTTATACTTGCTCTCTTACTGCTCTGAAAAGCGCAGAGGGATTGTATTTCAGGGGACAACAAAATGAGATTAATTATAATTTTCCTTAGTGTTTTTGCTTGGCATTCTGCTTTTGCTCAATCACTTAGAGATAATTTGGCTTGGGGTAGGATTATTCTACTGGATCTTGGATCTCTGATCAAATCTCAGCCCCTTATCCAAAATCCAGATTTGATTAGAGTTTATACTTTGTCTGGCTTAGAGGATGAAACACAAAAAAGCATAATAGCGATCCAAGGTCTAAGTGATAAGGGTGCTACTGATATTAGTCTGGATACAGAAGCAGGTCTCAGGCAAATCCAGATTAGTTTGGGGGAGACTTCGGTCAAGGACCGGGTTCTAGACCCGCACAAACAAAAAATTTGTGTCAAAGATATTCCCTATGATGTCCAAGAACAAAGAAGCATCATCGTGGAGACTGATGCACCCGTTAATGAGTTTATTTTAGCTTCGCGTCCTGATTTACTGGAACTCAAACATTTGGTCTCAGAAAAAGACCCTAGATATTTTAGAACTTTTGTTCTTGTCCCCAGATCAAAAGGTCTCAGTGACCTAATTATAGCCACTCAAAAACAAGTTTACAAACTTGTTCTCAACATAGGAGGAAACAACAACAATGAACACACAGAATATATTAAGCTTGATACTAATTTTTGCCAGCATTAGCAGCATTATGTTTTGGGGTGGACTTCAAGCTCAAGCAGATGATCTTAAATATCAAGAACTTACTAAAGCTAGAGCTAGTAGACATAAAAGCTATCCAGTATTAGAAGGTCTTGAGCGCAAACTCTATCCCGGACTGGATTTCAGGGGGCAGAGTCCAAGCGAAAGATTAGCTAGATTAGAGATAGCAGTTTTTGGTGCCCAGCAAAATACTAGTATTAGTCAGCGCTTAGAAGCTTTGAGACTAGAGTTAGATAGTAGAGAGCTTGCAGAATCTCCAGCTCAGCTCAAAGCTGAAAAATCCGACATCTCTACGGCGGAACTTTATGCTCTTAAAGCACAAGAAAGAAGACAAATCACAGATGAAAGAATGAGGTATTCTAAGTTCCTCATGAGTGAAAGAACCAAAACTAGAGATGCGAATAATAATATGCGCATCGCGAATCCTATTATCCAAAGACTCAGCAAAAGCAGTATAGAAGCCATGTTCGGAGGGAAGCCGTGAAGTCTATTATTCTAGTATTATCCTTTGTTATTTTCGAGACTCATAATGCTTTGGCTTATGAGTCTGCTAATACTATCTATGTTAAGAGAGAGACTGCTAGTAAAAAACCTTCTCTGTTAGATAGAAAATTTGTTTTTCGCAAAGTAGAAAATCATCCAGTGCTAACAAGAGAAACTAATCTTAGTGCACTACATCCCAATCAACTAAGTCGCAAGCAAGTAAGTCCTGCTGAGAAAGAATCTGAACTGAGAATCAAGCCTAGTCAAGAATTTAATAACTGGGATCATTATGCGGTAGAAGAATTCTGGTCTGAATCTCAAGAAGTGAGTGCCAAACTTCTCAGACCCTAGTCAGAAAGCCGCTCCTAGATTAAGATTGTCCTTGTAGTGGATAAGGCTAGTTATATTCGCAAACTCTTTGGACGCATAGCATCCAAGTATGATTTGCTTAATGATCTGATGACTTTGAGTTTGCATCGCAGTTGGAAGCGAGCTACTGTCAAGGCTTGCCCTGTTAATCCTAATGCTATAGTTCTGGATCTTTGTACTGGTACAGGAGATATGGCTTTCATGTGGGCAGCCAAACCAGAAGTCAGTCGAGTGATAGCCGTGGACTCATCAGCCCCGATGCTAGCTCAAGCTAGAGCTAGGCAGCAAACTATCCCTAAGCGCATTGCTTCCAAAATAGAGTTTATTGAGGCTGATGCTTTGGCTTTGCCTTTTGAGGCTAATGTGTTTAATGCAACGACTATTGGTTTTGGTCTACGCAATGTTGCTGATTTGGATAAAGCTATATTAGAGATACTAAGAGTCAATCAACTCGGGGCTCATATTGCTAGTTTGGATTTGGGGCATCCTAGTTTCCCTTTGTTGAGTGAGCTTTATCAAAAATTTTTTCTTAAGCTCATTCCTAGTCTAGGAGCGGCTTTCGCCAAAGATAAAGACGCATATCAATACTTAATAGATTCGCTACAGACTTGGCCTAGGCAGCGGGATCTTGCAGATAAATTTTGGAAACTAGGTTTTAGTGCTGCTTACCATAAAGATTTAATGCTGGGTACTATAGCTATAGTTGCTGCTCGTAAATAGACTTTTTGCTCTGGCTTGGTGGATTAGCATTTGGAGCAAAACACTTATTTCGCAACAAGTCCAAACTGCTTGCAAGCTCACATCGCGTCCGATTGTGTCTTATCGTATTAGACTTAGATCTATGGATTAGAGCTAGTGGAGAAATTTGCTCAACTAAAAGCTCTCATGAAATTAATAACTTGACTTTTAGATAAGAGGCATGCAAGGATAATATAAATGACTACTGTTAATTCATTTGTTCAAGGTGTTTATGCTCAGCGCAAGGCTTTATCTTATCTATCTGTGCTGCGATGGCTGGATAAGCTCTGTTCACTAGCAGCAAACCCAAATCAAGCAAACCCAAATCTTGCTAGGGTTTTGGCTAAAGCGCCACAGGAACGAGTGCATGCTTTGAGAACAGGTGAACTACCTCTAGTTACTTTAGATGCTTTGTTTGGCTTAGCTCTTAGTAGAGACGAAGATGCTGTTTTGGCAGAGACTGCTAGACTAGCAAGGTCTTCAGAGGTTCTTGAAAATAGTTTTGTTCTCTATGCTATGACCCCTCCTATTGAGATGGGACATAGAAAAGCCAAAGAGTTATTAGAAGCAAAAGAAGAAATTACGGATATATCGAAACTCTTATACCAAATAGAATATAACCCGGAAAATTCCAACATTAGTACTGAGCTAGAGACACTAAGCCAAGGAGATAATTTGATTAGCTTAGGGAACTATGAGCTGTATAGTGCAGCTTTGTTCAGATTAACGGAGAGGCTGGAAAATCAGAATCTCAGTCGCGCTTTTGCTTTGAGGCTCTGTCCCAAGGACCGGTACAAGATGCTGGATTTATTAGTAGAGTCCCTACCATCTGAAGAGCGTAGACTCTGGTTAGATGAAGCTCAGTTGAAGGAGCAAGACCGGAAACACAGAGTTGGGTCGGCTGCTACACGAGTTAAGACTTATAAAGATTTGACAACTTATTTTCCTTTGAAAGGGGATTTGGCTCCCTATCAAACAGTTGCTCTCAAGCATGCTGCTTTCAGTCGTAATTTTGAATTAATAGAGGATCTGGCTAAAGAGACGGGACTTGATCTTAAATCAGTGTGGCCTTTGATGATAGGATTAAACCACGATAAACCCGCTGGAGAGACTTTCGGCGAAGTTTATGAAAGACTTAGACAAAGCCACCCTAGGCTTTTTGTTGTTGCTAGCTCTACTCCTCATGAGAATCTTGCGATTGTTAATCGGAACCGCACCCTAGTTTTAGCAAATATGCTTGGACCTCATCGAGGGACTGATGTTCAGAAGCTTTGTGATTTCATAGATGAGCACAAGAAAATATTTGAATGCTTAAGTACGGGAGATGATCAAGATGGCTTCACGGAAGAGCTTTCTCTGGTCCCCCTCGGCAATTCATACATCCTCAATAGAGATCGCGGTTATCACAATCAGAGAACCCCACTAGATACCCATGTTCTTAGGACTCTCCTAAGAATGGCTGTTGCAAAGAAGGATCATGAGATCCTAGAAATACTACTGAAAGGTCGCAAGGAAGAACAAGATCTTCTTAAATTTAAGAATGCGCCTCTTCTCATTCCCATCGATTCAAGCAATATAAAATGCGTTGAAGTCTTAGCCAATCATGCTCACGAGACTGTTCTGCAAGGCCCATTACTAAGATCAGTTTTATTTGCTTTTGCTGATAAAACTATCCAAGGAAGAGACGCAGAAGACTTGCTTTTGAAATTACTTCAGAGATGTCCGAATAAAGGTTATTATGAAGACCCAGAGAAAGCTTATCCTTCACCCCTCCATGCAGTTAGCCCAGAGTTCTATGAACTAGCTAAAGCAACTTTAGGGGCAGAGTCTCCTTGGCTCCAGAACCCTTTAGCAGCTTGTGCTTATACGAACAGCAAGGGTCAGAGATGCGTGAATTCAGCTCTGGCAGAGTATTTACTTCAGCAGGAGCAGGAATTTTTACAAGAGGACATAAATCAACTTGCAGCATTCGCTGCATCGATAGAGACTGATTTCGCTGAAACATTGATTCGAGATAGAGGAGCTTATTTTAGAGGAGTTGCTTATACTCAGCTTCCAGCGGATTTAAAGAAAGCCGTCTGGGAGAGACTTAGAGAGGCAGGAGTTGAGCCAGATCTGAAGACAATAGCTAACCCAGATCATTTTGGTCATTCAGTAGATTTTATGCAAGAGTGCTTAAATTCTAAAGAAGCAGAAGACTTAGTTCAACTCATTCTTCAAGCTTTATCAAACCGTTATCGCGGGTATAGACCACCCCAAAACCCCATCGATAATAGCAGATCTAAGATCAGAGCAGTGCTTCCTATACTCCCTAAATCAATGGAGATAGGAAGCGATTCAGAAGAAGCAACACTAATCCAAGAAGCCCTTCAATTCCCGGCAGAGAGACGAGCT
>CAZASO010000055.1:2587-3760 GCA_964487825.1 uncultured Gammaproteobacteria bacterium | reverse complement strand
AGACTTGAACCCAGAGCTTGAACCGGCTCAGACAGCTCTTGCTTAGTGAGTTTGGACTCAGTGATATAGGAGCCAACATAGTCACCATTTAGATATTGTTTTACTAGACTTTTGGCTTTGAGTCTGCCTTGCTCATCAAAATTAAATTTATCTATAGACTCTACATACCAGTATTTGCCGTCTTTGTAGAGTTTATTGGATCTTTCCCAAATAATTTGCTCATCATTAGAGATATTGATCGTGCTGTTTTTTACCAGATCCCAGTCATTAGCTTGCCAAGTAGGATAGAGTACCCCATTGGTGTCTGTCACATTTAGCATAGAGTCCGCTTCCTGACCGACTTTGACATAAGGGCAGTCTGACCAGACTACTTCTGTCGCTACTTGCCAGTCTCCGACTAGATTAGAACGATATTGTTCTTTGTTGACATTAAGATGAAAAGTTACAGCCTGAGCGGATAAGCCACAGCACACAACTAGCCCTAACACTAATCGAAACACACCTTGCATATCTAGGTTAATCGGCTGATACGGACTAATCTAAATAGCTGAGTTCACCCTGTTAGACATAAATGAGCATCGTGAGAGCGAGCATAACAACACAGATGGGACTTTTCGGACAGGCTCTAAGTTAAAATTAATTATCATGGCTTATCAAACAAGTATTTTGGCTGGAGGTTGTTTCTGGTGTACCGAAAGTGCATTAGCCAAACTCCATGGTCTCATCTCCATTAAGCCCGGCTATATTGGTGGACAGACAGCTAATCCTAGTTATGAAGCTGTGTGTGGAGGAGCGACTGGGCACTACGAAGCCGTCAAAATTATATTTGATGCTGAACTCATAAGTTATAAATATTTATTAGATAGATTTATCAAAGACACTGATCCAACTGATGCTTATGGACAGTTTGCGGATAAAGGAAGTCAATATCGACCAGCGATTTTTGTTCTTGATACAACTCAAGAGCGAATTGCACGAGATACCCTCAAGGAGCTAAACGAAGCAAAAATATTTCCAAAACCTATCGTAATGCAAATCATAGATTGTAGTGATCAAACATTAGCGCAAAATATTTTTTATGAAGCAGAAGAATATCACCACGAATACTATAAGCGTAACCCTACGCATTATCAGCAGTATCGCATTGGCTCTGGTAGAGCGGCTTTTACTGAT
>CAZASO010000055.1:0-2487 GCA_964487825.1 uncultured Gammaproteobacteria bacterium | reverse complement strand
GGACTGAGCCACCCTTTAATAATAAATATTGGGACCACAAAGAACAAGGCATCTATGTAGATATCATTACTGGCCAACCATTATTTAGCTCAAAAGACAAATTTGATTCTGCTACTGGCTGGCCGTCTTTCACTCAGCCTATTCACGAAGATGCTATCGAAGTACATCCAGACCAAAGCCATGCTATGACTCGTATTGAGGTCAAATCTTCCATTGGGAAGAATCACCTCGGGCATGTTTTTCCTGATGGTCCACTCCCAACTGGGCTCAGATACTGTATTAATTCAGCAGCCCTAAGATTTGTAGCAGATTAATTGCTAATATCTTTGAGCATGCCCCGTAAATATTGGTTAATGAAATCTGAGCCGGAATCTTTTTCTATTGATGATTTAGAAGCTCAGCATATTAGTCCTTGGGATGGTGTTAGGAACTACCAAGCCCGCAATTTTATGATGCGTGAGATGAGCATCGGAGACCAAGTCTTTTTTTATCACAGTAATGCTAAGCCCTCAGGCATAGTGGGCGTTTGTGTTGTAGCCAGTAAACCCTACCCAGACCCTACTCAGTTCGACCCCAAGTCGCCATATTATGATCCGCGCAGCACAGCGGCTCAGCCGAGGTGGTATCTTGTTGATGTTCAATACCACAATAGATTTCCTATTATTCCTCTTGAGCGCATCAAAGCCAATCCCCGACTCAAAGACATGCTTTTGGTACAAAAAGGTTCTCGTTTAAGTATCCAGCCTCTAACTAAGCAAGAATGGGATGAAATTCTCAAGATGCATAATGCTTCGTGATCAAATCATTTTGTATCCAGAGTAGTTTACTAAAAGCCCGGATTGCTTTGTTTTTGGCTTCTTGAGGGATATCCAGCCCTATGATAGTTGCATGAATAGCATCGGCAACAAAACCCATTAGAGCATTCATTTGTACTAGTGGTACATTTAGTTCTTGATTGCCTGCTTTGGGAGTGTGCATCTTACCTACGAAATCCAGATATTGCACCATGGCGTTATCATAAGGACCACTAACAAGTTTGACTAGATATTTACTAAGATGCGATTTGCGAAATTTAATTAGTTCATCATTGTGACCTAGATTCTCCAAGTTTGCTGGCAGATTACCACTATAACCATGTTGGCGAATCATAAAATGACGCTTGGTAGCATCATAGCTAAAAAGTTTGTCATATACCGCATCTACGAGAGTTTCAACTAAGGGGGCTAGTAAAGGAGCTGCTCCTAGTATGATCTTGATGTCTTCTTCTCCAAAGCCCATGAACTCAGATAGATACTGAAATCTATAAGCCAGATCTTCTTCTAGTTTTTGTTCATCTATGTGTTTTAGTGTTTGCATATATTAAGTTTGTAGCATCATCCGTTCAAATATTTTTGACTTAAGTCAAATTTTGGATAAACTTTCTTTATGTCTGCTAATAAATATTGCAAAGAGCAAAAAATCAAAGAATGTATTGCACGCAGAGTTTTTTGTATTTGTTCACGAATACTTGACAATGAGTTTTTTGCAGATGTCCCCCGTGAAGAGACTCACAAGTTAGGAGCTATTGCCGACATTATTAAACTCAAAAAATCCGAGTATTTGTTCTTGAGTGGAAGTAAGTTAGAGCATTGTTATTTTTTATTAGATGGACAAATTAAACTTTGCAAAGAAGATCGTGACTCTAATAAAAAATTCATACTTAGATTAATAGAAGTTAGCGACAGCATCGCCCTTGAATATCTTTATCAGCAATCCAAGTGTGTTCACTATGAAGCAGAGGCGATGAGTGATTCCGTGCTGCTAAGTTTAGATGCAGAGTCTTTTAAGAAGATAATTAGCCGCAATCCCACATTGATGCTTAATTTTATTGAGGTCCTCTCAAAACAGGTCACTGAGCTGGAGTCTGCCCGCTTAGCTTTGGTTTTTGATTCGGTCAAACAAAGACTCAAAAATTATCGTAACCAAGGCAAGACCCTAAAAATTAGTAAAGGAGACCTTGCATCTTTATTGGGGACTATCCCTGAAACTTTATCTAGAAATTTGTAGCAGGATCTGGGTTGAAAACTAAAGCAAGTAAGTGATACTGCTGTAGAGAGGTTCGCATGTACCTATCATAGTCCGCTAACTGATCCAGTTCTAGGCTTTGCTGAGCTAGTTGTCTTAGTTGCTGGGCTTGTGCTCTTAGAACACTCATGTCCACAACATCAGGATTGCTTAAACGAGGCAGACTCCCATGCTGTCCATCGTGAGCCTCAAAGACTGTATCTGGAGATTGTCCAGCGATAGGCCTACCTAACTCTAAAGCTCTCAATAAATGTCCACCATCACTAATTACTTGAGCTGAATGTTGCTTGTGTACTGGATTGTCAATACGCCGCAGCGGGCCGTAATATCGCGTTATAGTTTGCTGCATATAACTATCTTCAAAACCAGCATAAGCTGGTATTCCTAGTAGGGTTACTAGAGCCCGCATAGATACAGCATTCA
>CAZASO010000054.1:0-10610 GCA_964487825.1 uncultured Gammaproteobacteria bacterium | reverse complement strand
TCTACTAAGCTATAATAAAAAACGAGGCTTAGGCGGCGCTGCTCCTAAGTCTTTATCCGTTTGTGTTTTTATTGAGAAGCGGGCCCTTTGCCCGCTTTTTCGTTAATAGGGCCGTTGGGCTGACACAGCTAAAGAGGGAAGATCATGTACAAAATAGGCAAGCAACTAGCAGAATCCGCAGAACAATTAGAAAAAGAACGCAATATCCCCAAAGAAGTTTTTGTAAGAGCCATTTGTGATTCGGTGGCTGGAGCTTACCGCAAAAAAATGGGCATGAGTCCAGCTGATGCTGTGCACGCTCAGTATGATGAAGAGACAGGAGAGATAGGGGTTTTCGCCCCCAAGACTGTTGTGCAGACAGTTGTGGATCCTTTGAGAGAGATAAGCATAGATGAGGCTCGTGAATATATTCCAGATGTCCAAGAAGCCGAGATTTTGGAGATAGATGTGACTCCAGAAGATTTTTCTGAGTTCGGTAGGATAGCAGCAACTACAGCCAAGCAAATCATGACTCAGCGTATTCGTGAAGCCGAGAAATCCAATCTGCGAGAGGAGTTCAATAGTCGCAAGAATACGACTATGACTGGAACCATTAAGCGTATCGAATATACTATTTCTGGACAACCCAATGTGGTAGTAGATTTGGGGACTTTTGATGCTCATATACCTTTGAGATATCAATTACCCAAAGAAAACTACAGGGTAGGTAGTCGTATCAGAGTTTATGTCTGTGAGTATCGTGAAGACCGTAAAGTACCTATGATTATTGCTTCTCATACTCATGAAGATTTGATTCGCGAACTTTTTGAGCTAGAAGTACCAGAGATAGAAGATGCTACTGTGGAGATCAAAGCCATAGCTCGTGAAGCTGGTCAGCGTAGCAAAATAGCAGTGTCTTCTGTCAATGACGAAGTAGATCCAGTGGGAGCTTGTATCGGTGCTAGAGGTGCTCGTATCCAGAATGTACTCTCTGAATTACGCAACGAAAAAATAGACATAGTGCGTTATTCAGAAGACCCAGTAGATTATATTTCTAATGCTCTTAGTCCGGCTGAAGTGCTTACTGTTGCTTTGTTTGAGAGTAATGAAGGTCGTAGAGCAGAGATTAGTGTAGCTGAAGATCAGCTTAGCCTAGCCATAGGCAGAGGTGGTCAGAATGTTAGACTAGCCGCTAAACTCACTGGCTGGAAAATAGACATCAAGGCTGCTGTGCCCGGTACGATCAGGGCTAGCCATGATGAAGAAGAGGAGGAGGTGGAAGCGTGATAGCCCTTAGACTTGTTCTGAAATCCATTTCAGTAACTAGATGACTAAGACTATCACTAGGATTTGTGTAACTTGTAAGAAGCGCTCCCCGAGAGAAACTCTGTGGCGCATAGTTCGAGAGCATAAATCTGGAGAATACATAGTTCAACCTAATAGATTTCAGTTTGGGAGGTCTTTTTATGTGTGCAAATCAGATCATTGTCTCAAACAACTACAAAAGGATAAAAGATATAAGTGTCACTTGACGGAAAAATTAGAATCTATGATCTCGCCCGCGACCGCGTGCCACTAGGACCTGATGGAGAATTTGACGATAAAGATCGCAAGAAAATCCAAGCAGAAATTACCAGACAAGTACTTAAACTTTCACCTAAATATGGGCAGTTCCCAAAGACGGCATCTAGTGCCATAGATCTTGTGGCTGTTGAAGAAATTTTCAAAGAAATAGACATGGCAGCTCTTATCCTAGAAGCTACTGGACAAAAGCTTCCTGATGGGAGGAGCGCTAGCTCAGCATCTAGTTCTAGACCTGCTATGCGTAGACCAGAAGCAGGCGCAGCTCCCGTTCTAGAGCCTCCCAAAAAAACCCTCAAAATAGTTCGCCGTATAGTTCAAAGCGTAGAGACTGAGTCTGAAGAAGACAAAGCAAAAGCAGAAGAAGAACGCAAACAAAAAGAACAAAAAGACAGAGCTGAAGCAGCTTTGACTGGTCGCTGGGATAAGATAGATGGGACTAGTAGTTCAGAAAGTCGGAGTAAAGCAGAAGAAGAAAGCGCAGCAGAAGTTCAGCAGGAAGGTCAGGAATCTCGTGAGGAACTCAAAAGATTTTTTGATCAAAAAAGCAAAGTTAATGTTCAACCTAAGGCTGATTATAATGCCGCTAAACAACTCACTCAAGTGGAGACGATCTCCCTCAAACCAAATTCAGGACAGCCTTACAGGGTTGCTAAGCCTACGGCTACTGCTCAGGGTATAGGTCGCAAAAAACGCAGAGGTCCTGCTGAAGAAGAGAAACCCAAAAAACCTAGAATCAAAAGAGAAGATCAGGGCTCCGATCAACCCAAAGAAGTCCTAGTAACAGGGCCTATGACTATTAGAGAGCTTGCTCAAACCATTAGTGTATCTGAGACTCAAGTGATTACTTATTTCTTTATGCGCAAGATCATTAAAACAGTTAATGATATGCTCGAAAAAGATTTAGTTATCCAGTATCTCAATGACAATAATTATGTCGTTGTTACCGAAGGTAAAAATATTCTAGAGCATGAAGAGCTGATGGAGACTTTGATTGAAGATGAAGAAGGTGGTAACCTTATTCGTCGCCCACCAGTGGTTACTATCATGGGGCATGTGGATCATGGTAAAACCACTCTCCTAGATTCGATTAGAGCTGTTAAACAAAAAGTCGTAGACACTGAGTCTGGTGGCATCACTCAGCATATTCGAGCTTATAGTATTAGTACCAAAGATTATGATGGTAATGACAGGCGCATTACTTTTATAGATACTCCCGGTCATGAGGCTTTTAGTGCTATGCGCAAACGCGGAGCTTATATCACAGATATAGTTGTTCTTATAGTTGCAGCAGATGATGGTATCAAACCTCAGACTATAGAATGTATTAAACACATCAAAGAAGCCAAAGTTCCTTTCTTGGTGGCTGTCAATAAAGTAGATAAGCCAGATGCCAATACTGATAAGGCTTTGGGGCAATTAGCCGAGCAAGGTATTTTGGTAGAACAGTATGGAGGTAAGACTGTCTGTTCTATGATTAGTGCCCTCAAAAAACAAAATCTAGATGATTTGCTTGAGAAGATACTTCTAGTTGCAGATGCAGAATTAGAAGATGTGATTCGTTCTAATCCCAACAGGTCTGCTATCGGTACCGTAATAGAAGCAGAACTATCTAGAGCCAAAGGTCCTCTTGCTACTATGCTGGTTCAGAATGGTACTTTGCGTAGAGGAGATCATATCGCTGCTGGTTCTGTTAGTGGTAGAGTCAAAGCTCTTTATGATGAGAATAACGCTCTTCTTGAAGAAGCTGGTCCATCAAGTCCAGTCAAAGTCTTGGGTTTTTCTGGTGTCCCCAAAGCAGGAGATCAGTTCAAAGTTTATGATAGTGCCCAAGAAGCCAAAATAGCTGCTGATGAAATTGCAACCAAAGATTTAGACAAAAAACGCTATGCTGGTCTTTCTACCTATGTTTCAGAGGTTATAGAAGGTCAAGCTAAAGAACTTAGAGTTATCATCAAATCTGATGTTCAGGGATCTGCTGAAGCTATTGCAAATGAACTCTGCAAACTCTCTACTGGAGAGGTTTTGGTGCAGCCTATAGCAGTAGAGTCTGGTTCTATTACTGCTAATGATGTTTCACTCGCGGATAGAACTGGAGCTGTGATCATAGGTTTTCATGTGGGCATGGATGTGGCTACAGCCAAACTTGCTGAAAAATTAAGCGTTAGGGTCAAGAGTTATGAGATCATCTACAAAATCACAGAAGATATAGAGAGAGCAGCTCTTGGTATGCACGAACCAGAGAGAGAAGAGGTTAAACTCGGTGAGATAGAGATTCGCAAACTCTTCCTCATTAATGGTCGCAATATCGCAGGTAGTTTTGTGCGTAGCGGCAAGATAGTTCGTGGTGAAATTGCTAGAGTGATTAGAGATGGAGTCCAGCTCTATGAAGGCAGAGTAGATTACCTCAAGCGCTTCAAAGATGATGCCAAAGAAGTCAAAGAGGGCTTCGAGTGCGGACTTAGTTTCGAAAAATATAACGATCTCCAAGAAGGGGATATAGTGCAGTGTTGGACAGTTAAGGAAGTAATCAGGACTAGGCTGTGAAGAGCTTTGAACGCAGAACACAAGTAGCTAAAGCTATGCAGCGAGAACTCGCCAAAGTCATTCAGTCTGGCGCTCTTAAGGATGACAGAATTAATACTTTTATATCTATAGTTAATGTTGAACTTAACCCAAGCTTGAGTAGTGCCAAAGTCATTTATTCTTTGCTTAGCGCAGAGTCAAACCCAGATTTAGAGATGGCTTCAACGCAAGCCGCTCTGCAAGAACATGCTGGGCAGATTCGGGGTCTTGTTGCAAGGAGTCTTAACCTCAAATACGCACCCAAATTGTTTTTCAGTCCTAGTAATTCCCTTAGAGAAACAGTAGATCTTATACACCTTATAGATCAGACCGTGGAAGAAGATAAGGCCACACATGGAGAACTATAAGAAGTGGAATTACATGGTTTTCTCAACATAGATAAAGCAGAAGCTTGGACTTCGCATGATGTAGTTGCCAAACTGCGTCGCCTACTTAAACCCTATGGGCTGTCCAAGATAGGTCATGCTGGTACTTTAGATCCTTTCGCTACGGGGGTTCTACCGATAGCCTTGGGAGCTAGTACTAGACTGATTCGTTTTTTACCCAAAACTAAACGCTATATGGCTGAACTAAATTTTAGCTATTTAACTGATACTGATGATCTTAGTGGTGAAGCTTTGGAGCACAATCCCGATGTATTGTGGACTAGAGAAACTTTGGATCAAACAGTTCAAGCCATGATAGGTTCTTTGGAACAGATGCCACCACTTTATAGTGCTCGCAAATACAAAGGTAAAAGACTCTATGAGCTAATGCGCTCAGAGATTGACTTTGATGTAGATCAGATTAAAACCAAAACAGTAGAAATTTACAATGCTAATTTGTTAGATTTTAATTATCCGTTGGCAGTCATTGATTTTACTTGTTCGGAAGGTACTTATATTAGATCTATTGCTAGGGATTTGGGCGGACATCTTAGTAAGCTTCGTAGATTAGAATCCAATAAATTCAAAATAGACAAATCTGTTAGTTTGGAGCAATTAGAGTCACATTTAGATTCTGCTGCAGATCTTGAAGAGTTCATCATAGATAGCGCTCGGGTTTTAGATCTTCCTGTTCTAGAGTTTGACAACAAAGAAGTAATATTTTTACAGCAAGGCAGAGAAGTTCCTGTTACAAGCAAGTTGGAGAATGTCGTCTCGCAAGATGTTTATTTCAAATGTTTGGATTCTAATTCTGAATTAATCGCTCTAGGTCTACTTCAGTCTCGTAGAGGGGATTTGGTCTTACAGCCTAAGGTGGTATTGTGAGAGACCCGCTGCTTGCTTTAGGTCAAGTTATTAGAGAGCAGAGAGAAGCGAAAGCTTGGTCTATAGAAGATTTCGCTAGAGAATCCAGATTGTCTCCCAAATTTATTTCTGCAATCGAAGAAGGTCGAAGAGATGAATTGCCTGAAGAGGCTTTCTTGATGGGCTTTTTGAATATCGCGGCTAAAACTCTTAAACTAGATCCCCAAGCTATAGACAAATATAAAGACAAGGAAGCAAGTTTTATATTAGAGACTATCATTAATGATGAGAATCCAGCTAAGATACCAGCCTCTTATCGTTATCGCCCTGCTTTTTTTAGAATTTATCATCTTTACATCCTAGCTGCTTTATTAGTTCTCTCTATGATAGGGATTTGGGCTTTTCAGAGAATTCAAGCCCCAGTCACCAAAGTTCAAGCCCCAGCTCCTAGCCTTATAAGCAAAGTCCCCAAAGCCACTAATGGAGAGGTTCTGAGCCTTAATACCCAAGCTAAAACAATCAAAGGTAAACATCGTTTAACACTCAAAGCTAAACAGAGAGCTTGGTTGCAAGTTATAGCCTTGGGGGCCAATAATATACTTTTCGAGGGCTATATAGACTCTAAGACGGGCTCACTTAGTTTTGCTGATGATCTGGGGCTCTTCTTGTCAGCTTCTAATGCTGCGGCTTTTGAGATAGATATAGGGAGAGGTTATTATAAATTAGGAGCTCAGCAGCAAAATATCAAATTCTATTACCCACCATCAGCTAAAATGAGATATAAGGACTTACATGGATCCATACTTTAAACCTATACTAATCGCTGGCTCTGTGGTGATTTTGCTCAACACAGTTTTTATAATGCCTTTTGCTTGGGCTCCTTTGCTTAGCTATGTTATAGGTGGCATGATTACTGTTGCTCTTTTCGCTTCTGATTTCAAAAAACGCGCTGGTGATTTCGCTGAGATCAAAGTTAGCGATGTTCTAATTTTGGGTCTAGGAGCGGGTATTTTCGCTGGAGCAGTTTTGTCTTTAGTTTTGGCCCTTAAACTTCAAGAACCCAGCACCAAACAATTTTTGATAGATGCTATCAATCAAGCTATGAAGATGCGCTCTGAGGCTGAGTTTCGCAGATTGGACGATATTGGACCTGTCTTTTTATTTATGATGAGTATAGTTACTATCTTTATATGTAGCTTGGGGACTAGTTTTGGAGCTTTATCTCTTTTGCCTTTTCTTCAAACCAAACGCAAATAGACGACTATGTATTTGAGGGGACCCATAGAGAAATTCCTAGATATTTTTTCTACTCATGCTTGTAGAGTTTGCCGTCGACCAGTTAAGGAGGATATAGGGCAAAGATATCTTTGCGTTTATTGCTATGAAGCAGCTTTGCATAGCATATATAGCTCGATGAAACCTGACCCAGAATTAGAAATATATTTCGCGACTGATTATGAATCTTGGGCGAGGGATTTAATGCGAGACTATAAATACCGTTCTCCTTATCTTGTTGAATTTTGGTCAAAGCTTCTCTCTGATTATGTTTCCCGGGAATGGCTAGATATTTTTAAGGCTCAAAAACAAATCTATATAGCTTCTGTGCCACTGCATATCAACAAACTACGGGTCAGAACTTTTGATCAAGCAGAATTATTGGCGACTCGAATGATCTCCAAATTATCCAAATCTATCAAATTAGAATTTTTGCCTCAACTTTTAATTCGCCATAAAGATACAGAGCATTTATATTCTCTTAGTGCTAGTCAAAGAGAAGAGGGACTCAAAGATGCTTTTAAGCTCAATCCTATTTATAAAGCTAATCCTGAATTTAGAAACTCTTGTTTGCTTTTGATAGATGATATATCTACTACTGGAGCCTCTTTCAGGTATTGTGCCAAAACTGTGGCTAGTCAATTAATGTTTAAGCATTGCTTGGCAATTGCGGCAACTGGACGAAATTTGTCATAACACAAGAATTCTAGTGCTAAAATAGATTTCGGCTTTTGGCTCAGTGGAATTACGCTAGAGTAGATTTTGCAGCCATAGCTGTTAACCTAAATAAAGATGCTAACACCGACAGATTTTAGAAATGGACTTACAGTGAGATGGAAGAACGGTATTTATCAAGTTACCGAATTCTTACATGTCAAACCCGGGAAGGGAGCGGCTTTTGTCAGAGCGAAGCTTAGGAATCTGATTACTAGAAACTTAGTTGAAGAGAGTTTCCGTATGAACGAACAGTTTGAGCCAGCTCATGTTGAGCGTAAAGAAATGCAATATCTTTATGCTAGCGGTGAGAGCTATGCTTTTATGGACATGAAAAGCTTTGAACAAGTAGAACTTTCCAAAGAAGAGGTAGGGCAGGATATTATAGATTTTCTCAAAGAAGAGACGGTTTGTAGTATCACTGTTTGTGAAGGCAAGATCCTTATGGTTGAGCTACCTAACTCTCTCGAGCTTAAGATTGTAGACACAGCGCCCAACGAAAAAGGTAACACTGCTACTGGTGGTGGTGGTAAGCCTGCTACTCTTGAGACCGGAGCTATCATTAATGTGCCCTTCTTCGTTAATCAGGGAGAATTGATTAGAGTGAATCCTCATACTAGAGAATATCAGGACAGAGTAAAATAAAATAACATGGCTAAAGCAACATCATCAGAGTCTTCAGACAATAAATTGCCAATAGATCAGATTCATAAACTGGCTGAGATCCTTAAGACAGAAGATCTTACAGAAATAGAGATAGAGAACGAAGTTTTTGGCAAAATCAAAGTTCGCAGAGAAGCAGCTCCTCTAGTGTCAGCGCTTTCGTTGCCTAGCACTCCTCTTGCCAAACCCAGTGCCAAAGCAGTTTCTGACGACATCTTTGAAGTCTGTTCCCCTATGGTTGGAACCTTCTATCAGTCTTCTTCACCGGGCTCAGAAGCTTTTGTTAAAGTAGGCGACAAAGTCAAAAAAGGCGACACTCTCTGTATAGTTGAAGCCATGAAATTGATGAATGAGCTACCAGCAGAATTGGCTGGGGAGATAGTGGAGATCTGTGTAGCAGATGCTCAGGCTATTTCTTTTGGTCAACTCTTGATGAAGATCAAAAAAGCTTAATTATGGATCTCTTTGAGCAAGCTTATACACATAGCTCAGTAACGAAAGAGAATTCTCAAATCCCTAACAATGAAAGGCTAGAATTTTTTGGAGATGCAGTCTTGAAGCTGGTTTTCAGTGAGTATCTTTATGAGCAATTCCCTGACTATCAAGAAGGAGAGCTAACCAAACTTAGGTCTCTTTTGGTTGCAGATAGCTCTCTCACCAAAATTGCCATCAAACTAGATGTTAGTTCACGCATTAAGATAGGAGATTCCTTGCGAAGAAGCAAACTGCCAGACTCTATACTTGCAAACACAGTAGAGGCACATATCGCAGCGATCTATCTTAGTCAAGGTTATGATGCTGCTAAAAAATTTATTTTAGAATATTGGGTCGACCTGATAGCGACGGTTCTAGAAGATGTAAGTAAAAATTATAAATCTATACTGTTAGAGCATTATCAGAAACAATACGCCAAAGCCCCCCATTATCGTTGTTTGCAAGAAACAGGGCCAGATCATAACAAGCGGTTTGAGGTTGCGGTATATTTTAATGATGAGCAGCTGGGTCTAGGTATGGGTTCCAATAAAAAAATCGCAAGCATGGAAGCTGCTAGGGATGCGGTTGTGAGACTGGGGATATTAGAGTTATGACATCAACGGAGCTGAGAGTGAATACTTTAGCGGAGGCTTTGCCTTATATCCAAAAATATGCAGGCAAAACTTTTGTCGTCAAATACGGAGGTGCTGCATTAGTTGATGCTGCTGTCCAAGATAGTACCATCAGAGATCTTATACTCCTAAACATGGTTGGCATCAAAATCATATTAGTGCATGGAGGTGGACCAGAAATCAATGAAATGCTCTCTAGGATTGGTAAAGAGGTTAAATTTGAAGAAGGTCTTCGCAGGACTGATACTGAGACTATGCAAGTAGTAGAGATGGTCTTACATGGCAAAGTTCAAA
This sequence comes from uncultured Gammaproteobacteria bacterium, assembly GCA_964487825.1. GTDB lineage: Bacteria > Cyanobacteriota > Vampirovibrionia > LMEP-6097 > LMEP-6097 > CAZASO01. The sequence continues at coordinate 1,183 of CAZASO010000054.1, read as the reverse complement.
GAAGGTTAGTAACAGCAATTAACTGTGCAGGAGCTAGAGCCATAGGGCTATCTGGTAGAGACGGACAGATGATGATAGCTCGTAAGCATCATAAAAATTCTGCTGTCGATGACTGGTTGGGTGAAATCGAATCTACAGACCCTCGTCTCTTAGAGGAGGTCATCAAACTAGGTATGATTCCCGTCCTTAGTTCTATAGCGGCAGATCGTTCTGGCAATGCTTATAACCTTAATGCTGATATCATGGCTGCTGAGTTTGCTAAAGCTCTCAAAGCTGACAAACTTATACTCATGACAGACACGGCAGGGATCTTGCGTGATAAATCCAAACCAGACACTTTAATCAGAGAACTCAATATCCAAGAGGCTAAGAGCCTTATCCAAGAAGGTATTGTGGTAGATGGTATGATCCCCAAAACAGAATGTTGCATAGATGCTTTGCAAGCAGGGGTTGGAGAAGCCATTATACTCAATGGATTAAAAGAGCATAGTTTGCTCCTAGAGACTTTTACTGATATGGGGTCAGGGACTCGTCTTCGTTAGCTCGCTGTCTCACGCCGCAGCTGCGTTGTTGCTCTTCGGGCTCGCAATACCGCATGGCTCGGCACTTTCGGCATCGCCCAGATCCTCTGCTTGCGCTTGCAGAGCTACAGCGCTAGTCTACTCTATACAAGCTGCACGGCCGTTTGCTTCGCAAACAGCACCCGGCAGCTCTACTTCAAGCCCGCGCTGCAAGCGCTTACGCTCACTGTCTTGCAACTCATCTGCTGTGTTATGCTTCACCCTCGCAATGCTCTCGTATGTCTCATATACGCTCCGCTTGCTCGGGCTCGCATGCCTTGCATATGAGCTGCAATCCTAGCTCGCTTCGCACCCGTACTGGGTCGATGCCTAAAGTGTGAGCGCACAGTCCTCTAGTCTATAACCAAGATGCCGAGCCAAATGGGCGCGTTAGCGATGAGGTGATGAGCTTAACTGCGCTTGTGCGAAGCCAGCTCGAGCCTAGGCTAAAAGAGTAAGAGCTCACTTACGCTCACTGTCTCACACTGCATCTGCTAAAGCAAAAAGACTAGTCTAAAAGATATAGAAATAAATTAAAGAGTCTAGGTTGTTTGGCCGATAGATGCTGTTAAGAGGAAAACAAACTATGTTCTCAATTATAACTAACACTCCAAGTCTTACAG
>CAZASO010000053.1:0-10666 GCA_964487825.1 uncultured Gammaproteobacteria bacterium | reverse complement strand
ACGCTCACTGTCTTGCAAGTAGCATAGTACAATACCCTGTATATGACTATAGATGCAAAGTTCATCGGCAAAAGCTACCCACAGGTCAACTACGAAATTGCCAAAGAAAAAGTCAAAGAGTTTGTTACCGCAATTAAAGGTGATCTGTCCAAATACGACAAGTACTGCCCGCCCACTTTCCCAGTAGTTTATAGTGCTGATTTTCTAGCAGCCATACTTTATGATCCCGAACTCAAACTTAATCTACGCAAGCTTGTGCATGGTGAACAAGAATTTATTTATCACAAAGCTGCTGAGATAGGAGATAGCATAACGAGCAATGGTTCTATAGAAAAAATCTTCAACAAAGGTCCCCATGATTTCGTGGTATCTAGAGTTAGCTCTACAAACCAGCATGGTGACTTGGTTTGCGAGTCTATCTGGACTTTTATTATCAGGGGCGGCAATGACCGTGATTTTAGTCTCTCCGAAAAACTAGCCATGGGCTTCGCCGGACTAATGCCTAGTGAAGAAGCGAAACGCTATGCAAAAGCTCGCCAAATTTTTGGTGAAGATCTTCTAGCTACTGATACCTGTCGGGTCAGATATAGTACTAGTCCAGATGACTTTCAACAACTAGAAGTCTTCATCGACAAATACTTGCCCCAAAGATACGCAGGAGCTAGTGGTGATTTCAATGCGATACATCTAGACGATGCTCTTGGTAAATCAGTCGGGCTCGGTGGTTATATTTTACATGGCATGGCGACCATGGCTATGGGCGCGAATCTTGCAATGCAAGGGCGGGCAGCTAATAGCATCAGTAAATATCGAGCTAGGTTCTCTGCTCCTGTCAAACCCTGTGAGGTATTGACTTACAAAGGCAAAGCTTCCAACAATAAGCAAGAATTTGCTTTCAAAGCCAGCAATCTCTCTGGTGAAGATGTTCTCAGCAGTTGTCTTATAGAGTTTCGCTAAACTTGGGGCGCCGCTTCTTCTTCTACAGCTTCTTCTTGAACTCCCTGAAGACGGCCATAATATTTCTGTTTAGAAGCATTAATGTCTGCTTCTGCTTCCATTTGACCTTCTGCATTCAGCTCTTTGGGTAATAAATTTTTCAAGCCAATGTCATTTAACAGCAGAATAGTCAAACGACGATTTATAGATGCATAGGGCGTTTGAGGCGCTTTAAGTTGAGTATCAGCAAAAGCCTCTACTTTGGCTAACCTCTCCCTCTCCACACCACGAGAGATGATTTGTCTTCTGAGAGTCTGGGCTCTATCTGCACTCAAATTCCAATTATCATAATTACCTGTGCCATACCTTGCAGCATCTGTAAAGCCTGAGACTATCATTTTATTACTACTGGTTTTGACTACTTCTGATATAGCATCGACAAGGATTCTAGCCTCTGGAGTAAAAGTCGTAGACCCAGATCTAAAAAGAGGTTTACCTTTTTCTTCATGCAACTCTATCAAAACTCCTTTATCAGTGGCTTTGATCTCTACTGATTTGAGTAAAACTTTATATTCTGGTTGAGAAAGTTTTCTTTCTAATTCGTCCTTCATTTGCTTAGCAACCTCTTCTTGATTTTGTTGATTGATTTTGATTTGACGAAACTTAAAGAAACTAGCCCCTCCATCCATTGGACCCGGATCTCCCGGCTTAGTAGAACCACCTAGTACTGCATTTGTACCTTTCATAGGTCCCGTCTGCACTGGTTCCTTAAAGAAATCTGCAATCACACTTTTGGCACTAGGATCCATATTTACTATCCATAGAAGCATAAACAAAGCCATCATCGCAGTTACAAAATCTGCATAAGCTACTTTCCAAGCACCTCCATGATGCCCATGTCCACCAACTTTTTTGATAATTTTATTGATAATTATCGGTTGTTCTTCGTTCGTGGTTTTGTCTGCCATATATCTCTTATTCCTAAAAGCCTAGGGCTAAGTCCACTAGAGCATTTGGGGGATATTCTGGAAATTCATTTGAGAATATCCCTAGACTGTCGAAATTATTTTGTATGTGGGTTGTTTTATAAGGCTAGGAGGGTCCTATTTATGGATACACCAGAACAAGATAAACCTACTTCCTTCCCTTCTGCGCGCAATAATAAATTCGTCAGAGATATGGTTAATAGTGCGAGTCCAGAGCAACTCGTTGTCATACTTTATGACGGTGCTATTCAATGGTTACAAATGGCAAAAAGGGAATTACTAACTTACCAGAATTCTATTCCTGATTGGACTAATTTTAATAAATATATGCACATGAGTACTAGAGTGATTAATCATTTACAAGAAAGTCTAGACTTCAATGTTCAAGATGATTTGACGCATAATTTATTCTCTATCTATAACTTTCTCTATAATAAAATCAGTAAAGCGACCATCTCCAAAAATGAAAAAGATCTCGAATCTCTTATCGAGTTCTTAAGTGATCTGCGTAGCACTTGGTCAGAAGTTGCCAAAATTCAACAACAAAAACATCCAATTGCGCAATAATGTAATCAGTGCCAGCACTGAAACTAAAACAAATCTCCAAATCTTATGGCAAAGGAAAGCCAGTCCTTAAGGACTTTTCATTAGAAATCCAAGACTCAGAGTTTCTAGTCTTGGTCGGACCTAGTGGCTGCGGCAAAAGTACTTTGATTCGTTGTATTGCTGGTTTAGAAGAGATAGACTCTGGTGAAATTAGTTTTGGTGATCAGAGATTAGATCTTTTAGCTCCCAAAGATCGCCGCTTGAGTATGGTCTTTCAGAACTATGCACTCTATCCCCACAAAACAGTCTACGAGAACATAGCCTTCCCACTCCAATTCCAAAAACCAAACCCTACTCATCACACAGAAGTCCTAGACCTCGCTTCCAGATTGGGTCTTAGCGATCTACTTCAACGCAAACCCAAAGAACTTTCAGGAGGTCAAAGACAGAGAGTCGCTCTAGCAAGAGCCCTCATCAAAAAACCCGAAATTTTTTTATTGGATGAACCTCTCAGTAACTTAGATGCCAAACTTAGAAGCCTCATGCGCAGTGAGATACAGCGCTTACACCAAGACTCTGGTAAAACTTTTATCTATGTAACTCATGATCAAATAGAAGCCCTCAGCCTAGGAGATCGCATTGCTGTACTCAAAGATGGCGAGATACTACAATTAGACAGCCCTGAAAACATCTACCATCAACCAGCAAATACTTTTGTTGCTAGTTTTATAGGTTCCCCTGCTACTAACCTTATCCCTCTTAGCCCTACTAGCCTCGCTAGCTTTAATCCTGATTTCAAAGCTATTTTTAATCCTGCTATTTTGGGTATCAGACCCGAGTATCTCTCCTTAGAGCCCCCTTCCGAACCTTGGGCCTCCCTGAAGCTAGTTTTCGAGAGTCTTGAACTATTGGGTAGCGAGACTATAGTTTATGCCTGCCTAGAGAGCCTCCCAGAGCAAAAAATCATACTCAAGATAAAACCAGCATTCTCTGGGGACAAGAACTTATTATCGAAGGATTTACAAAAGTCTAAATTTTTTATAGCTTATTGCCCCTTGCCAAAGCTGTATTATTTTGATATACTTAAATTGCATAAACTGTCTTAGATCTTTTAATAAGACTTTAATTGTGCAGAAAATGGCCCACGCCGACTCTAATCTAGAGGATAATTAGCCATATGAACAAACAAATTGATCTCAATCTAAATATCGGTGAAGTCTACGGCTACGGCAGAGACTTCATAGAAAGAGACCTTATGCCCTATGCCAGCTCTGTCAATATCGCAACAGGCGCTCACACAGGAGATCCTGCGCAAATAGACAAGGCCATCAAATACTGTAAAAACTTTCCTCAACTACAACTCGGGGCTCTTATTGCCTATCCAGATATTTTTGGTTTTGGTTTTCGCAAAATTCAACTTAGCCCAGAGGAACTTAGAGCTACTATCATCAGCCAACTAGGCGGATTAGCGGCTCTTGCTAAAACACATCACTATGAACTTAGTCATGTTCGCCCTCATGGTGCTCTATATTTTGATATAGGCTCCAACTACTCTATAGCAGAGACAGTGGCCAAAGCCATACTAGAGTTCTCTCAATGGCTTATTTTAGTCGGTCCTAGCTCTCAAGTGCTCTCAGAGATTAGTTCTTGGACCAATATCCGCAGTGCAGCTGAAGCTAGGTTCGATCTTAGATATCGCAATGAAACCCTAAGGTTCTGTGATTATGATGCTGATAAAGACCAAGTCTTGGACCTCAACAAAACAGCAGAAAGAGCTAGAAATCTCATTTTCAACAACAAAATCCGTACAGAAGAAGACCAAGAGGTCAATATTAAATTTGAAACTATACACTTAGCTAATAGTCGTGGTAATTGTATAGAGGCCGCTAAACTAGTTCATGGTATGGTCAGCGACCTACAGCCCATGAAGAGCTTCGATTATGAGCCATATTTGTCGGAGTTTATATAAGGTGTTAAATTATTTAATGGGTGGAGTCAGGGTTAAGAGAAATATAGGAGAAGGGAAAATTGGTATTAATTAAAGATTTAGTCGAAGAATATGTTCGTGAACTGCAAAAAGACAATGACACTATCAAAGCGTATCGCCTTGATTTAGAACGCTTCGTAGATAATTTTGGGGATAAAGCCGCAGATCAACTGAGTAGCGAAGAGATAAACAAATATCTATTAGCTCTAACTACTAGGTCAGGTAAGAGAGTCAGCGTATCCACTCAAAATAGACATTACGCAACTCTCAGTTGTTTTTATAACTGGTTGATACGCAGAGCCCAAGTATCAGAGAACCCCATGAAAGCTATCGCTCGCCGCAAACCCAACAAAGATGCTGGTGAGGTTAACTCCAAAGACATCATTCGTCATCTCGAAAAAGAAACCATCGAGAAGATTATGCTCAACGCAAAATCTGTCCGTGAAGAGTTTCTCTTCGATCTCTTGTATAGTAGTGGTCTTAGGATCTCTGAGGCTCTCAGTCTCAATGTCCAAGATGTTCGCAACGGAGTGATCACTATCCGTCAAGGCAAAGGCAACAAAGCCAGAGTTACTTACCTCTCCAAACAAAGCGAGAAACTCTTCAAAAGATATCTAGAAAAACGCACTCCAGATCGTGATGTTATGGTAGGTGCTAGAACCCCAGAAGAAAGAGAGAGAGTCCGTAACGAAGGAGCACTCTTTACTACCAATAACGGCACTCGCCTTGGTTATCACCGTGCTAATCAACTCTTCAAGCAAGCTTCTGCTGAATTCAAGAATTCTGATAACTCTGTCCTCACCATCCATCAACTGAGACATACTTTCTGTACAGAAAGGGTAGGGCATATAGATATTCGTGTTCTCCAAAAACTAGCTGGACATAGTGATATACGCACTACTCTTCGTTACGCCAAAGTCGTAGACAAAGTGGCTGAAGATCAGTTTCACAAATTCAACGAACTGCAAAACAAAGAAAACTTCCAAGACTTACAAGCTCTTACCTAAGAATCTTGACTTCACTTGCTTGAAAATTAATTAAATCTCTATCTATGACGGATGTCGCCTCAAAACTGCGTTTTTCAGCGCATCCTTATAACCCTGCTAAAAGGCAGGGTTATTTACATAAACTGAGCACAAAGTTTCGCACCTTCTTCAGCGCTAATCCCTAGTTGATGTTTGACTGGAGCAATAGCCAAAGTCTCACGGTCTTCTTCTTCATAGCAAGGACGATGTTCTTGATAAAAAATACCAGTGGCTATTCCTGTATCTAAAGGTTGTAAAGCTCTAGTAAGAGCTGCTAGCTTGTTGCTCGTGTCATGCCCTTCTGCATTGATGTCTATAACATTATCTCTGTAATACTGAGCTGTATTAACTTTGTTGAAAGTTACACAAGGACTAAAAGTATCTATGATAGCGAAGCCTTTGTGCTGGATAGCTGCTTTGTAGATCTCTACTAGTTGTTTGACATTACCAGAAAAACCTCTAGCCACGAAACTGGCTCCAGCACCTAAAGCTAGAGCTATGGGATTAAGGGGGACTTCTGGATTACCAAAAGGAGTGGATTTGGTTTTCATGTGAAAAGGACTAGTCGGTGAAGTCTGACCAGTAGTTAATCCATAGATAGAGTTATCCATAACGATATAGGTCATGTCTATGTTGCGACGCAAAGCATGAACCAAATGTCCGCAACCTATACCAAAACCATCTCCATCACCGCCACAAGCGATAACATTCATCTCTGGGTTAGCTAGCTTAAAGCCTTGGGCTACCGGCAAAGATCTACCATGCAGAGTATGCATACCATAAGTATTAATAAAGCCGGGTAAATTAGAAGAGCAACCTATACCAGATACCACCATAACTTCATGCTGATAAATACCAAGCTCTGCTAAAGCACGCTGCAAAACACTAAGCACTCCAAAGTCTCCACAACCCGGACACCAGTCTGGATGCACTTCTCCTTTGAAATCGTTAGCTTTAATCTCGGATCTATCTACTAGTTGTGTCATGTCTTTCCTTTATGCGTTTACTGCTGTTTTGAGGGCCTTAAGTGCACGCACTATATACTCTCCAGTGAAAGGCTCTCCATCATAACGGCGAATAGTCTCTGCAATAGAGAACCCTGTCTGTCCGCGAAGATATGTAGCGAACTGATCGCTGATGTTGTTTTCGATGGAAACCACTCTCTTAGAGGCTTTGAGGGCCTTAAGGACCTGCTCTGAGTTCATAGGATAGATATCAGTAAAATGTAAATGATTAGCTTCGATACCTTCTGTTTTGAGTAGTCTTACAGCATCTTGAATAAAATCATAAGTAGAGCCGTAACCTAAAAGAGTAATAGGCGCATTAGGGTTACCGACCAACTCTGGGGCTCTAAAATCCTCTCTACGCATGGTTTGTTCTTTGAGCATACGACGAGAATGCATGCGATTACGAATCTCTAAAGATTCTGGCAAACCAGCTAGAACATCAGAGATTAGGATACCTTGTTCGTCATGTTCATCACTAGCTGCTGTGTACATTTGACCGGGAACTCCGGGTCTAAGACGAGGAGCGATGCCATCATCTGACCAAGCATAACGCTTGTAACGAGTCTCTGAGTTCCACTCTGTGAGCAGCTTTCCGCGCTCTATCTGAATGCGTCCAAAATCATAAGGATCTACGGTCTGATAATGCTCAGAGAGATATAAGTCTGAAATAATAATCACAGGAGTCTGATACTTCTCAGCGATATTCAGAGCCCTAGCTGCCTGATAGAAAGCATCTTCTGTGTCTTTGGGGGCTATCACAAATCTAGGAGCATCTCCATTGCCAGCAAAAGCCAAACTAAGATCAGCTTGTTCTTGTTTGGTCGGTATACCTGTAGAAGGGCCTCCTCTCTGAACGGTAATAGCCACTACTGGGACTTCTAACATAGCTGCCAAACCTATACCCTCTATCATGAGACAGAAACCACCACCAGCAGTAGCCAAAGCCGCACGGGCACCAGCATGGGCTGCGCCTACGACATAGTTGATCACAGCAAGCTCATCTTCACATTGTTTGACGACTATTTTGTGCTTCTTGGCTTGACCTGCTAAATAATGCAAAACACCTGTAGATGGTGACATTGGATAAGCTGCATAAAATTTGAGTCCTCCAGCCAGCAAACCCATACCCAGAGCATCATTGCCAGTAATAAACATGCGTTGTTTAGAATCACCTTTGAGAGAAAATTTGTCTGTGACATGCTCTGAAGCCCAAGCCGCACCAATATTAAAAACTTGTTGATTGATTTTAACTGAGTCTTCACCTTTTTTAGAAAATTTGTGGGCAAGGAAATCCGCACTAACACTAGTGTCTAGCCCTAAAGCTTGAATAAGAGCACCTGTAAGCATGGTGTTCTTCATTACTGGACTTGCTCCGGGGATATTGATTAGTTCTTTGAAATTCAGACCATAGTATTTGAGATCCGAGCGACTAGACTCTATCTCTGCAGGAGAGATTACCGAAGCATCATAAAAAACACTGCCGCCAGATTTCATTTCTGGAATATGAACTGCTGGGCTGGTTTTGTTGAGCAATAACGCTACATCTGGCTGCTCACCATGAGACCATGTTTTTTCTTCACCAACATTAAGTTGTAGCCAAACATGCCCTCCTCTAATAGCAGATTGATAGGCGTTATAAGCCATTACATGTAAACCCATGCGAGAACAGGTTTTACCAAAAAGCTCACCAGAGCTAGCTATACCATCACCTGCGGCGCCGGCGATTCTTACTATTACATTTCTTGAGGCTGACATAAATATATTCGTATTACAGTACTGGCTTCTAAGCCAACACCATATTGAAGGTTAGCATAAATTAGACTGGTTGCGAAATCATCATTAGACATTTCTCCAGATGAACAAAAAAGCCATTTCGTAACAGGTCTATGTGTGAGCCTGAAATTGTAAAAGCGTAGCCTCGGATTTGTATTGTTCAGCCTTATCCTTATCCCCTATTTTAAGGTATAAAATAGATAAATTAGTCTTGGCCATCATAGCTTGTGGATTTAGAAATTCCAGTTGCTGAAAGGTTTTGATGGCTCCTGAGTAATCTTTCTGCCGTGCCTGTAAAACACCCAAAGCCTCATAAGCATCTTCATTAGATGGGTCTTCCTTAATGGCTTTGCGCAAAAGCTCTAGAGCTTCAGCGCTAGCGGTCTCAGATTCGACATGTAAATGCCTAGCTTCATCTAGATATCTCAGTGAGCGTTCTTTGCGTTTGGCTAAGCCCAAGTTTTTGTATTTAGCAAGAGCTTCTTGCCCGGGAAAGCAGCCTTTGGTGAAGCTGACATATTTGGAGACCAAATCTAGTTTAATGAGGCTATCACCCGCTGAAACTGGCTCTAAGACTAAATCCTGAGGGATAGCTCCTAGAAGAGACTCGGGATAACTATCTGGTTTCAGTTGAGATATTTGAAGATCTTCGGTAATAACAAAACGAGACAAATGCTCAAAAGCAGACTGGGACTGCTCTTGAGCCGTGAGCAAAAAATATCCCTGCTCTTGCCGTATCAAATAAGCTAAAGCAATAATAAGAGCCGTAGGTTTTAATAAAGCTGTATAAGAATTACTAGTAATATCGTTACTAAGCTGAGCCTGTAAATAACTAGCAGCATCAGGTCCTGCGACACGAAGACAAGCATAATTAAAGCTATTAGTCTCTGGCATGACTAAAAAACAGAAAAGCTCTCTCCGCAACCACAAGATTCTGTAGCATTAGGATTTTTGAAAACAAAACCTTTGCCAGTTAGGCTGTCATCAAAATCTACTGTCATGCCTTTGAGATAGATAGAACTTTTGGGATCAATGAATGTCAAAAAGCTAGCTGACTCTTGGATAAAATCACCTTCTTTTTGTTCATCAAACTTTAAATCATAAGTCAAACCTGAACAACCCCCTCCTTTGATGGCCAAACGCAATCCTTGATTGGACTTGGGGTCCTGAGCTAAAAGCCTCTGGACTTGCTCTATGGCTTTATCTGTGAGGGTGACTATTTGAGACATACTGGATACCAAGACTCTTGGTTACTCTGATTTTAGCACCTTAAGGATGGCTGAAAAACGAAGTTTTGAGGTGGGACTTTTCAGACAGGCTCTTAGTAACTAAATCTAATGACTAGTTAATCGCTCCACATCTGGGTTAGAACAAGCCTGCATAGGTGGCTGGGGAACGATTTCATCCATGCTAACAACTTTGTGGTAATCCACAACTTTAATCACATCACTACGCTTAAATTGCGAAGGGTGAGTATAAGCACAAGCAAACATTAAACTATTAAACTCATGTATCACTGCTGAATGATAACGAGCCACTCTCGGCGTCTTGTCTGCGACTACTAAACCTCTCTGCAACCAAGGGTCATGAGTAGCAACACCTGCAGGACAATGATTGGTATTGCATTTGAGAGCATGAATGCAACCAATACTCAGCATAAAACCTCTAGCACTTGCACAAAAATCTGCACCTAAAGCGAGCATGATAGCGAGATCCGCTCCAGTAAAGACTTTGCCAGAAGCACAAATTTTAATCTCTTTACGGAGTCCTGCTTTGCGCAACTGATTATCCAAAAACATCAAAGCATCTTTGAGTGGGTAACCCAAATAATCCGTATGAGCCAGAGGTGCAGCTCCTGTCGCTCCTTCTGCTCCATCTATCGCTATATAATCTGGCATTAATCCTGTTCTGCGAATAGCTTGAATTAAATTATGCACAAAGGATTCCTGTCCTAGACAGAATTTCAAGCCTACTGGTTTGCCACCAAGTTCTTGAAGTTTGGCGATAAACCTCAACATGCCCTCTTCGTCGTCCCATTCTTTGTGGCGAGGTGGTGAGTAAACGCTAGTCTCCATGCTCACCCCACGGATTTTTGCTATTTCTTCTGTAATTTTTTCTTTGGGTAAAACTCCTCCCTTGCCGGGTTTGGCTCCCTGAGAGAGTTTGATCTCTATCATTTTGACTTGTGGTCGCTCTGCTATCTCCAGAAATCTCTCTTCAGAAAAATTACCCTCTTCATCTCTAAATCCAAATTTAGCAGTCCCCATTTGAGCAATAAGATCTGCTCCTCCTTCGTAATGATAAGAAGAAAGCCCTCCCTCACCAGTGTTGAGAGCAAATGCTCCCGCTTTGGCTCCATGAGACAGTGCTAGGATTGCGTTCTTACCCAAAGCTCCAAAAGACATC